>NZ_BIMA01000049.1 GCF_004000845.1 Paenibacillus koleovorans NBRC 103111 | reverse complement strand
CGAAAATCCGCCTTACAGCAGTAAATCCAGCTCTTCCTTCCATCTCTAAGCACGAAAGCGTCCGCCTCCCTCAGCATGGCCCAACCCCAGCCCCCATTCCATCAAGGGCCATGCTTACAACAGCAGTCGGAACCCCTCCTCCTGCCCTCCCCTGCACCAACTGAACACTTCCGCCAGAGGACCATCAGAGTGATCTTTCTATGCGGGTTTTCAGCAGCCTCGAGAGCAGAGCTTACCCTTTTCCCCTATAATCTACGAAACTCTCGCGGCGAGAGGCCGGTTATCTT
The DNA here is from genome assembly GCF_004000845.1 of Paenibacillus koleovorans NBRC 103111. Lineage (GTDB taxonomy): Bacteria > Bacillota > Bacilli > Paenibacillales > NBRC-103111 > Paenibacillus_AA > Paenibacillus_AA koleovorans. The sequence goes on along the minus strand of NZ_BIMA01000049.1, from coordinate 49,708 downwards.
TTTGAACATTTTGGACAAATGATACATATCGGCGAAACCACAGCAGTCGGCGATTTCCTCCAAGTTCATGGAAGTGGATTTCAACAACAGCTGAGCCTGTTGAATGCGCATATGGAGCAAGTACTGATAGGGCGATACGCCGTATTTCTTCTTGAACATCTCGTAAAAGCGGCTGCTCGTCATTCCGGCTCGGCTGGCCATTCCATCTATCGAAAGCGGTTCGTTCAAATGCTGCGTCATATAGGCGGGAATCCATTCCAATGAGGCAATGCCCTGGGGTTGAGCGGGGTTCCATTCGACATACTCCCGAAGGATGGACAAGATCAACTCACTCGCGAGCGAGCCGGCCTCCAGCTTGTTGAAGGGAATGTGGCTTTGCCAAAGCCCGATCGCTTTCAGCATCGTTTCCTTGAAGCGGACCTCCTGCGCGATCCGAATAACAGGGGGCACGTGAATCCCCTCGAAATCGTTCAGTCTGGGCTGCATTTGGTCTTCGTATTCCCCTAGCTCTGCCATCCCGTGTTGAACGATCATACGAGTCTCGCGGTCAGCCTGGTAGAACAGGTCCAATATCAGGAAGGAACAGAACAGCTCGCCCGTGCTGGTCTGAGCATGCACCTGCCCCGGCTGGATGAGAACCAGCTTCCCTTTTCCCACCTCAACTTGGTCCCCATCAACATGAAACGTGCAACTTCCCTCCTGAATATAGATCAGCTGATAGTCAAGCAGCCTGCGGTCCCCTGGACGAAACGGTTTTTTGCGCACGATGTGTCCCGCTCTACGGATATACGGCACGAGCTTCGGGTACATTTCGACAATATGAGCCACTGGAACCGCCCTGCTTTCAAGAGGATTTGATAAGTTTTCATCATGGTTTAACATGGTTCCGTCTCTGAAGAGCTAATATGATGTAATTGTTACTATATTGGAATTCGGAGGAATAGACAATGGCTGAGCTGAAAACAACGATCATCAGGAAGTATGAAGAAGACGGCTATGTTCATGTTCCGGCTGCACTATCACCCATAGATCTGGAACCGATGCGGGGAGTGGTTGCGCGTGCAGTGGATCAACATGCCAGGGATTTGCTTGCGGAAGGCGTCATTGCGGATCTCTTGGAAGGGGAAACGTTCGAACGCCGGTTGGCTGCCATTTATCAGGGGCGGGATATTGGACTGCGGGACTGGAACGACGCTCTCTTTGGCCGCGAGCTCTACGAACTGGTGACGCATCCCGGCATTCTGGATGTGCTGGAACAAGTTCTCGGTCCGGAAATTTCGTTTGACGGCGCTTTCCATCTGCGGCCCAAGCTGCCGGAGAGCAAGCTTACCGCGTTCCCTTGGCACCAGGACAGCCAGTATTATGGCAGCCCGACTCAGCATATGCACATCGTGACGGTCACGATCTCGCTCGTGGAATTGACCGAGGACAACGGCTGCCTGTGGATGATCCCGGGCAGTCATCGCTGGGGCTATCTGGAGGGAGAGCGAGGAGCCGATCAGAACTTCGTCACGTACGAGAATGTGGAAGAAAGACATCCTCCTGTTCCTGTTCCCATGAAGCTGGGCGATATTATGCCCTTCACCAACTTGACCTTCCATGCCAGTCGAATCAATCGGACCAACGGTGTGCGGTGGACGCTGGATATTCGCTATAGCCCGACGTTTGGTTCCCGTCCTGTATCCGGATTGGAGCGCGAGGCATACGAATACCGCCTTGGCAAGTTAAAGGCGGGGGGACATGTCCCCTTTGTTGTGCGAAGCCGCGAAGGCCGTACAATAAGCTGGGAGGAATGGAAGGCGTCTGTAGAGTGGCTGAATCGAAAAAAATAATCCAGGCTGCAATACTCGGTGGAAGGAGACAGAAGCTATGATATTGGTTGAAGAACCCCGGAGAAGCTTGCCCGTCATTGCGGATGTGGATGTGCTGGTCTGCGGAGGCGGGCCTGCTGGATTTATTGCCGCCATAGCCGCCGCCCGCAGCGGAGCGCGAACTTTGCTGCTGGAGCGATACGGGTTCCTCGGCGGTATGGCTACCGTCAGCCTGGTCGGCCCGATCTCGAAGTTCCGCTGTCAGGGAGAGCTGATCGTAGGCGGCATTCCTTGGGAATTCGTCGAACGGTTGGCTGCCAGGGATGGAGCGCTGCTCGATTTGCCGAGCGGCAACGTTCCGTTTGATCCCGAGCTGTATAAGCTGGTCGCCATGCAGATGGTGCGGGAGAGCGGAGTCGAGCTGTTGCATCATGCCTACGCGGTAGGATGCATCAAGGATGCGGCCGATGAAGGAAGACTGACTCATGTCCTCATCGAGAGCAAGTCAGGCAGACAGGCGATCGCTGCCAAAATGATTGTGGACTGCACCGGCGACGCCGATATTGTGGAATTCGCCGGATTGCCTTACGAGCGCAGCAACACCGATCAGGGAGAAACACAGCCCATGACGCTGTACTTCCGGATGGGAGGGGCTGATACGGAGACGATGGAGCGGCTGGTGATGTCGCATGATCATGTGCGGTATACGATCCAGCATCTGAAGGAAGCTATGGGCAAGGCGCGGAGCGAAGGAAAGCTTCCCTTGTTCGGAGGCCCGTGGATCCAGCACGGCAGCACGATCCGACAAGGAGAATTGTCGGCGAATGTGACGAGGTACCCGGGGAATGCGGTGGATGTCCGGAGTTTGACGGAGGCGGAATGTACGACCCGCCAGAACATGTTCGATTTGATTCCTTTTCTGAAGGAATCGATGCCGGAGCTGAAGAACGGACATTTAATCTGCTCCGGCACTCAGGTCGGCGTCCGCGAATCGCGCCGAATTATCGGGCTGTTCAAGATGACCAAGGAGGAAATCCTGCACAGGGTGGACTTCCCGGATACGGTCGCCAAGGGCGCCCATCCGATCGATATCCATTCGGCCAAGGACAATTCTCAGGAAGTAGTCTTTATCAACGAAGCTTACAACATCCCTTACCGATCGTTGATCCCGCTCGGATCCAGGAACGTACTGGTTGCAGGCCGCTGCATCAGTGCATCGAGAGAAGCATTCGGCTCCATCCGAGTGCAGGCCCAATGCATGGCGCTTGGTCAAGCAGCGGGTACGGCGGCGGCGATGTGTTCGAGCGAAGGCATCGAAGCCGCGGAGCTCGACGGTGTCGCGCTCAACCGTCGCCTGCTTGAGCAAGGTGCGATCGTATAACGGCGAAGGCGGAGGGCACCCCATGAAGGATGCACTTCCATTCATCTTAGGGAGGATGGGGACAACAATGAGTGAAGGAATGAGAGCAGTCGCTCAGGAGCAAAAGGGAATCATTTGTCAGGAAAACGGCGTCTACTTGAGTGCGGTTAGCCTAGCAGCGACGAAACAGGGACTTGTATGCATATTCCGCCGGTCCGACCAACACTGCGCTACCACGACCGATATCATGATCACCCGCTCCGGCGATAACGGGAGTACATGGACGGCTCCGGACCTCCTGGCCCATGCGGACTGGCAAAACGACGAGGCTATTTATGTGGCGCCGGAGCTCAATCGGCTGAACGACGGACGACTGGCACTGATCGTCGATCGCGGTGTCAGGCGATACGAGCAGGAATGGGCATCGCTCTACCATTGGCAGCTGCCTGAACGCGGCATGAGCAATTATGTGTTCTGGAGCTACGACGAAGGACTGTCGTGGGACGGGCCCCATCAGATCGACCGAATCGGAGGCGAGCCCGAACGTATCCATCTGTTGTCAGACGGCAGCTTGGTCTACACCGCCACGCAGTCGGCTAGACGGACGGACGAACGGGTTGTTAGTGCGAAGCCGATGGGTTCCCTCGAATCTTATGCTTATTACTGCAATGTCGTCATGGCTTCCATAGACGGAGGCAAGTCTTGGGAGCAGCGGTCCGTGTTGGCTGACGATCAGCTCTATTCCGACGTCGAAGTCGGTCTGGTGGAGCTCGCTCCCGGCACTCTTATGGCCGTCTCCAGATGCGGCGATATGGGCGGAACAATGGGACAGCCGTCACGGATGCGAATCAGCGTGGATTACGGCCGTACATGGAGCGAGCCGACCTTGCTGCCGTTCTATGCGCAACGTCCCATTCCAGGCATGCTTCAATCCGGACGCATCTTGATCACTTATCGCAACTTCTGGGGAACAAGCGGCAACTGGGCGGTTGCCTTCGATCCGCGGGAAACGCTACCCTATGAGCCTGCTTCCTTTATCTGGGAGGAGCATCGCTGTCGTATTTTAGATGGCGTCATGGTTATGACTACGGGCGAGAGCTCGGATCCTAAGCCGGAACGGGGCACTTATGCTGGAACAGCAGGAGCGGTAGCCTTCGCCTGTTACCCTGCGGAAGATGCGGCGAGTCGTGTGGAGATCGAAGCGGAGCTGCGCGTGCTGGAGGCAGATATTCATGGCTGCTGCATCAGTGTGGGGTGCTGGGTCCGATTCGAGCCGGGGAGAGTGTGCCTTGGCGACAGCCCCGAGGTCGGATTCGAGCTGGATACGCAACAGTGGCATCAATACAAGCTTGTACGGGAAAATAGTCACTTATCCATTTGGGTGGACGGTACGCTAAAGCTCCATACCTTCATTGCCGGATTGGAAAACCGGTATGTACATTTCGGCAATCGCCAGTCCGGCATCGCCCACTTCCAGCGGAATCATGCGGTAAGCATGTGGAAGTCGGTATCCGTCTCCGTGCACAATCGTGACGACGCTTCGATCGATTGGAGCTGGCATGCTGCCCAAGGCTACCCCGACCCGTTCCGTCGAGAGCGGATTGTATGCCTGGATCGCAACGGCAGCTTCTTCCACGGAAACAGCGGATATGGGGGCTGGACTCAACTGGGAGACGGGACCGTCGTCGTTGCCGATTATACAAGCGGAAGCGATCCTGTTGCCGATATGCCTTTCATCAGGTGGTATAAGCTGATCGAGGGGGTGGACATATAAACCATTGCGGACGGCTGTCACATAGTCAGTCAAGCTCTCGCCGCAATGCTTCTTGAAGAAGGCGGACAAGCATTGCGGCGTCAGCCCGACCTCATCGGCCAGTTGCGGTTGCGTCAAGCTGAACTGGCTCTTCCCGTAGCGCTGCTCCATTCTCGTAACCCCTGTATGCAGACAGGTAAAGCCAGACAGCAGTTGACGATGGATTCGAAATTCTGTACGATGGCTTTGAAAATGGCGGACGGGGCGTGTGGGACGATGAAAATGAAACCGAACATCAAGCAGGTCGCGCAAGAAGCGAATGTGTCTACGGCAACGGTCTCAAGAGTGCTGAACCGGTCGGGCTATGTGAGCGACGATGTCGTGCAACGCGTGTACGAGGCCGTGGAGAAGCTGGGTTACCGGATGAATGCGATCGCGCGCAGCTTGAAGCAGGACCGGACGCAGACGATCGGCGTAATCGTGCCGGATATTTCGAATCCTTATTTTATGCAGCTGGCGCGGGGGCTGGAGGATGTCGTGCAGGCGGCGGGGTACCATCTGATCTTCGGGAGCTCGGATGAGCGGGCGGAGAAGGAGGATAAGCTGCTCGAGCTGATGCACGGCCGTCGGACGGATGCGATCGTGCTGGCTTCCGCTTCGCGGCGCGGGTCGGAGCTGCTGGAGCCGATCACCCGATCGGGGACGCCGGTGCTGCTGATCGATCGCCGGATCGAGAATGAGGGCGTAGAGCTGGATACGTTCGTCGAGTCGAATGCGAAGACCGCATGTGCTCTGGCCGAGAAGCTGATTGAGGATGGGCACAGGAGCATCGGGGTCATCCATGGGGGCAAGGTTGCGGCAACGGCGGTAGAGCGGCTGGAGGGTGTGGAGGAAGCTTTTCGCCGGCATGGGATCGCGTGGCGTCCGGAGCTGGCTGTCGACGGGAAATACTCGGAAGAAGGCGGGGCGGCGGCGGCGAAGAGGCTGTTGCAGATGAAAGAGGATCGGAGGCCGACCGCGATTTTGTCGCTCAACAACGTGATGTCGTTCGGGGCGTTATTGGAGCTGGCGCGCATAGGGGCGAATATCCCGGGAGATGTGGCGTTGGCGTCATTCGGCGAGCTTCCGGCGGCTGCTTTATGGAAAAACTCGCGTATTTGGGCGGCCGTGCAAAAACCGTATGCGATGGGAAAAGCGGTAGGCGAGCGGCTGTTGGAGCGGTTTGGGGAGGACGAGGAAAGGAGCGGCGAGAGGGCTAGAATCGTGCAGGAAGTGTTCGAACCGATGCTGGACAGGCTGAAGTAAATCTCGTTGACTGAAAAGGGCGAGGAAGCGGGTGGCAAGAGGCTAGAATTGCGCAGGAAGCGTTCGAACCGGTGCTGGACAAGCTGACGTGAACCCCGTTGACGGATCGGTGAGGGCGTAGTAGGATGAATGTGTAATCGATTACACACACCTCATTGAGCATTAGCAACACATCGCAGATGCAATCATCTTATACACTTTTTCCAAGGGAGAGGATATCCATGTTACAAACCCAACCCGTCAACCGGCTGATCGGCGATATGCCGAAGATCGGCATTCGCCCCATTATCGACGGCCGCCGCGGCGGCATCCGCGAATCGCTGGAGGAAGTGACGATGAACATGGCCCAGGCGGTGGCCGAGCTATTGTCGCGCGAGCTTCGCCATGCCAATGGATTGCCGGTCGAATGCGTCGTGGCCGATACTTGCATCGGAGGCGCTGCGGAAGCGGCACAGACGGCGCGGAAATTTGCCAAGGAGGGCGTCGGCGTTACTATGTCCGTCACCCCGTCCTGGTGCTATCCGCTGGAGACGATCGAGACCGAGGCGCAGACGCCTCACGCGATCTGGGGCTTCAACGGCACGGAGCGTCCTGGCGCGGTGTACTTGGCTGCGGCTGTGTCGGCCCACAACCAGAAGGGGCTGCCGGTGTTCAGCATCTACGGCAAGGACGTGCAGGATATCGGGGACACGACGATCCCGGACGATGTGCGCGTGAAGCTGCTGCAATTCGCCAAGGCGGGGCTTGCGGTTGCGACGATGAAGGGGAAGTCGTATTTGTCGCTCGGCGGCGTGTCGATGGGCATTGCCGGCTGTATTGCGGATGAGCCTTTTTTCCAGACCTATCTCGGCATTCGCAACGAATATGTGGACATGGTGGAGTTCGTGCGCCGTTTGGAGCGGGGTATCTACGATCAGGCGGAGTACGAGAAGGCGCTGGCGTGGGTGAAGGAGCATTGCGCGGAGGGCGAGGACGTCAATCCGGAAGCGCTGAAGCGGACGGCCGAGCAGAAGGAGGAGGACTGGAAGACGGTTGTGAAAATGACGCTGATCACCCGCGACCTGATGATCGGCAATCCGAAGCTGGCGGACATCGGTTATGGCGAGGAGGCGCTCGGGCACAATGCGATTGCGGCGGGTTTCCAGGGCCAACGCGCATGGACGGACCATTACCCGAACGGCGATTTCATGGAGGCGATGCTGACGTCCTCGTTCGATTGGAACGGCATTCGCGAGTCTTTTGTTGTTTCGACGGAGAATGACACGCTGAACGCGGTGACGATGCTGTTCGGCCATTTGTTGACCGATGCGGCGCAAATTTTTGCCGATGTGCGGACTTACTGGAGCCCGGATGCTGTGAAAAGGGTGACCGGGCATGAGTTGGAAGGCGCTGCGTCGGGCGGGATCATTCACTTGATCAACTCCGGACCGGCTACTTTGGACGGGACTGGGCGCTTGACGGGGGCGGATGGGAAGCCTTCTCTGAAGCCTTTCTGGGACATCAGTGAGGACGAAGCTTTGGCATGTCTGGAGGCGACCAAATGGTGCCCGGCGGTTGATTTTTTCCGCGGCGGCGGGTTCTCGACGGACTACACGACGCGAGCCGGCATGCCGGTGACGATGGCGCGCATCAACATCGTGAAGGGTATCGGGCCGGTGCTGCAGCTGGCGGAAGGCGAGACGGCGGAGTTGCCGGACGACGTGCATGCGGCGCTCGATCGGCGGACGAATCCGACTTGGCCGACGACCTGGTTCGTGCCGCGCGTGGACGGCCAAGGAGCGTTCCGCGACGTGTACTCGGTAATGCACAATTGGGGCTCCAATCACTGCGCAGTCAGCTACGGGCATATCGGCAGCCAGTTGATCACGTTGGCGGCGATGCTGCGCATTCCGGTGTCGATGCACAATGTGCCGGAGGAGAAGCTGTTCCGTCCGAGTGTTTGGTCGGCTTTTGGGGCGAATGACCCGATCGGAGCGGATTATCGGGCTTGTGCAGCGTATGGACCGTTGTACGGGTAATGGGCGATGGAGGCTGTGGAGCGGATGAACGGTGAGAGCGGCGACGGTTTGGAGCAGCTTGAACATGGCGTGATGGCGATGGCAGCGGAGGGCGGAGCGGATGAACGGTGAGGGCGGCGAAAAAGGGAAGGGATCTGGGCGGCGATATGCGCTTGGTGTGGACTACGGGACGGAGTCCGGTCGTGCGCTGCTGGTAGATGTGGGCGACGGCCGCGAGGTGGCGACGCATGTGACCCGCTACCCGCACGGCGTGATCGACGAGCGGCTGCCGGGCAGCGGATGCCGGCTGGAGGCGGACTGGGCGCTGCAGCATCCGGACGACTATATGGAGGTGCTGCGGCAGTCTGTCCCGGCTGTGCTGCGGGAGGCGGGCGTTCGGGCGGAGGACGTGGTCGGGATCGGCATCGACTTCACGACTTGTACGATGCTGCCGGTCGACGCCCGGCTGGAGCCGTTGTGCCTGCAGCCGGCGTACGCCGAGGAGCCGCACAGCTGGGTGAAGCTGTGGAAGCATCACGCCGCCCAGCCGGAGGCGGATCGGCTGAATGCGGCTGCAGCGGCTGCCGGCGAGCGGTTCCTGGCGCGGTACGGCGGCAAGCTGTCTTCGGAGTGGATGCTGGCGAAGGTGTGGGAGACGCTGAATCAGGCTCCCGCGGTGTGGGAGGCGGCCGAGCTGTTCGTCGAGGCCGCGGATTGGGTGACGGCCCGGCTGATCGGGGCGGACGGGGTTGACGGTGCCGGTGCGGCGCGCAATGCCTGCACCGCCGGGTTTAAGGCGCAGTGGCACAAGCGCGACGGCTACCCGAGCGAGGCGTTCCTCGCCTCGCTCGATCCGCGTCTCGCGCGTTTGTACGCCACGAAGCTGCGCGGCGCGGTGCTCCCGGTGGGGAGCCGCGCCGGCGGTTTGGGTGCCGCGATGGCGGCCGAGCTCGGCCTCGTCGCGGGCACCCCCGTCGCCGCCGCGATCGGCGACGCGCATGCGGGCGTGCTCGGCGTCGGCGCCGTCACGCCCGGCAAGCTGGTGATGGCGATGGGCACGTCCATCTGCCATATGCTGCTCGGCGAGCGCGAGGTGCTCGCCGAAGGGATCTGCGGCGTCGTCGAAGACGGCATCGCGCCGGGGTTGTACGGCTATGAGGCGGGGCAGCCGGCCGTAGGCGACATGTTCGCCTGGTTCGTGGAACAGGGCGTTCCTGCCTCAGCAGTAACGGTTGCGGAAGCTGCGGGCTTGAGCCTGCATGAGTGGCTCGAGCGCGGCGCTACTGCATATGCGCCGGGGGAGACCGGCTTGCTGGCGCTCGACTGGTGGAACGGCAACCGTTCCGTGCTGGCCGACGCCGGACTGAGCGGCTTGCTGGTCGGGCTGACGCTGCAGACGAAGCCCGAGGAGATCTACCGGGCTTTGCTCGAGTCGGCGGCTTTCGGCACGCGAAGAATAATCGAGGCGTTCGAGTCGGCCGGCATCGCCGTGGACGAGATCTGCGCTTGCGGCGGACTGCCGCAGAAGAACGAGTTGCTGATGCAGATCTACGCCGACGTGACCGGGCGGGAGATCCGCATCGCGGCTTCGACCCAGACCGCCGCCTTAGGCGCGGCGATGCTAGGCACCGTCGCCGCCGGGGCTTCGGCTGGCGGCTACGACAGCCTGCAAGACGCGGCAGCGCATATGGCGCATGTGCGGGAGACGAGCTTCCGCCCTAATCCGATGCACCGCGAGGCTTACGAAGCGTTATACCGCGAATATGTAGCGTTATACGACTACTTCGGCCGCGGCGGCAACGATGTGATGAAGCGGTTGAAGGCGATAAAGCGCTAGTAGAGGTGGGGAAAGCCCGGCTGCGGATCAAATAGATCGTTGCCGGGCTTTTTTGCGGACACTAGGGAGCTTATTTGCTGAAAATCAGGCACTATACGAGAAACCAAAAACATGGACCAACGCAGTCCATGTTCTGATGAAAAGTTATCCAGCGGGGAGGGTGGTGACAACAAAGTATTTAGGTTCTTCCTTTGAAGCTAGTTCGGTTTTAAGATCGCCCTCTTTAGTGATGAAGATTACATACCAAAAGTTCTCGTTCGAATTACTCCTTTCACAATGTTTGTTTCCCATCGTCTCAAGCAAGCGCTGAATGTTCCAAGTTTTGCCACTGCCTTGCCCGCATTCAATAAGAGAAAAACCTCTTCCTTCTCCATCAGAGTTATAGGGCTTACCGCTTTCGCTGCTAACGCTAATTTCTGAACCCCAACGCTTGAGCATACGTTTCAATTTGGCCTCTTCTGATTCTTCTGAATCAACTGCTGGCAGGTTAGATTGTACGCTTTGCTGTTTAATATGCTCCTCCTTGTATGATCGGCCCTCGGCCTTTTTCTCTTCTTCATACAAGCGTTCAATCAAAAACTCTTTTATGAGGGACTGATAACCCTTTTGACGGATAGTGGCTAATTTCTTAATCCGATCTAGCAGATCCTGATCCAGGCGTATGGATATTGATTTCGAAACACGTTTTGGCGGCTCATCATCATTATCTTCCAGTATAGAGGCTTCCAGAAGCTCCTCGCTAAGTGCGTGGGTAGACCAAAATTCGGCAGCCTCACTATCCGACATATCTTTTGGAATCTCGTCAAATGAATGAATAATCTTCATCTTCCGCTCCTCCTCTTGTTATAAAGTTTCTTCTCATGCTCCTCAGCATCTCTTGCTGTGATGACTCTATATTTCCCTTCGTATCTAACAACAAAAATGACTACGAGTCGGCGTCCTTCTTCCGTTGCACCAATATAACCTTTTTTACCGCTATGAGCATCGAATTTGATTCGGAACTGATCCGTCATCGCTTCTTCTGCTTCTTCCGGTTCCACATTGTGGGCCCCGATATGTTCTATGTTCTCATCGTCCCAAATAAACAACGGATAATCCCCTTTATCTATTGCTTGTATATACAATTGTATCACAAAAATGGCCCGTATAGAAATCATGCAGTAGAATGGGATCTGAAAAGTCGAGCGTTGCCAGCCAGTATGGTGCTTGAAAAAGAGGCTACTCAGGCGGGAAATGAGACGTTCCAGCAAGCTCCTGTGATCATGAACTGCTGCAGATAGAAGGACGGCGACCCAGTCGAGGACAACATTTCCCCGTGTCGCACTAAAGCTAGTATAATGGTGATTGTGCGATGGGCTGAGTTTGAAGCGAGGGGAGTTTTGGCGGCGATGGGGCAAGTGTATAGAAAGCAGCGCAATTACGGGTGCCGCATTCATGATCAGTATACGTACTTCGGGATGCGGACCGTCGTGCTGGAGAACGATCAGGTGAGGGTATCGATTTTGCCGGACAAAGGGACGGAGGTATACGAGTTCTTGTACAAGCCGCGCGACCTCGACTACATGTGGCTGAGCGAAAACGGCGTGCAGCCGCCGAACGCCTATCTGCCGACGTCGCCGGACCCGATCTCCACGTTCATCGATTATTATCCGGGTGGCTGGCAGGAGGTGTTCCCGAACGGGGGGCCGACCAGCACATACAAAGGCGCGACGTTCGGCCAGCACGGCGAGGTGGCGCATATGCCTTGGGACCACGACATTGTGGAGGATACGCCGGAGCGGATCGCGGTTCGTTTCAGCGTGCGGACGAAGAAAATGCCGTACCGGCTGACCAAGACGATGAGCTTGACCTTGGGTTCCGCCTCGCTTCAGCTGGAGGAGGAGCTCGTGAACGAAAGCGAGGTCGAGCTGGAATACATGTGGGGCCAGCATCTCGCTTTCGGGCGGCCGTTCGTGGAGCCGGGCTGCACGGTTCGGATGCCTGAAGGCGTGCGGGTGATCGCGGAGACGGCGGACGTGTCCGACGCGGATGCTGGCCGCGTACGACGCGAGCCGCGCGAGTTCGCATGGCCTTACGGCGCGGCCGTTCCGTCGACGGATTCGGCCGCGGTCGGCGGCGATGGCTCCGGCCGGATCGACCTGTCGGTATTGCCGCCGGCTGGTACTGCCTCGGAGATCGTGTACTTGACCGGCTTCGGGCCGACGGGCCAGTACGAGCTGGAGAACCGCCGCTTGAGCGCGGGTATCCGGGTGGAGTGGGACGCCGAGGCGCTGCCGTACCTGTGGTACTGGCAGGAATTCGGCGCCACGAAGGGCTACCCGTGGTTCGGGCGGCACTACAACATCGGGCTCGAGCCGTTCTGCGGCTACCCGACGCACGGCCTCGCCGAAGCCGTGCGCAACGGCTCCGCCGGCCGCATCGGCCCGCGCGAGACGCGCATATTCTCGCTCGCGGTCACGCCTTTTACGCTGTGAATGAAAAATCCCGAATGACGGTTTACGCCGTCGTTTCGGATTTTTTTGATGCATATGGAGAATAATTTGGTATTCAGGTAAAAGAAGGAAAAGTAAAACTATGTCGAGAAATAGTATTGCAATCATACTATTTGGAGGAATCCTGATGCTTCGTGTAGTTCGAAAACGCTTTAATCACTTCATTCTTGTTTCCATGATACTCGCAATGATCAGCAATCTGTTCGTCTTGCCGCCGACACTCGCTGACAATACTTCCTTGTCTCCATCGACAATGAGTCTGGCATTTCCACAGGAAATTTCCGATTGGGAGATCGACAATAAGGCAGGCTACATTTACGCTATCGCTGCAACGACCAACAAGTTATTTTTTATTCGTACATCCGACTTGACGATTGAAAAGGAACTTCTGGTAGGTTCTTTACCTGTGGATCTTGCAAGACAAGGTAATAAGTTGTACATTGCTTTAGCCGGTGCAACTTTGATTCAGGCGGTTGATCTCGCTACTAAGAGCTTGGCCGAGAACTATCAAACTACTCAGTATCCCAGATCCATCGCTGTAACTTCAACATCATTGTTTTACTCCGTACCCGTCTATGGAGATGTCTTCAAACTGGATAAAGCATCTGGGAATGAGGCTAAGCTGACGAAACTTAGATTGTCTACACCGATCCTAGCAATCGATGAATCAACGAACACGTTGTTTGCAGGAGAGACAGGCACCTCCGGATCCGATGTAGTTGCTTATAACTACATCACCGACACGATTAGCAGTCGATCGCAATATGATGGCGGTTACGGGTTTGCCTATCCGAACAACCGAATTTTATCCGACGAAACGAGTGTCTATTACGCAGGGGCCAGGATGAATAAAGACAATCTTAAAGAAATGTATGGTCAATATCCCCGTTTCGGGACCTTTAACAACTTGGATTCTAAAATTCTAGATGTCAATGATCGGTATGTAGTGACCGCCCAGGCTGTGTTTGCGAAAAATACGTATCAAAAAGTTGCGGATCTCCCTTTTATTACAAACAACGCTACAGAAGCTACCTATGCTCTTCTCGGCGACTCCAATCGAGTTTTCGTATTCAGAAATCAGAGTATTGAAGCGTATGATCTTGACTATGTCCCGGTTACTGCGAATCTCACGAGATATAATGCAAAATATATTAAATCCGACTACCCCATTACGTCGTGGACGACCAACGATCAGTCCGACTATATCTACGGCGTTTCCTCGATGACCAATGAGTGGTTTGTATTGAATAAAAGCGATTTGAGTCTAATTAAAAAGGAGTATATCGGGTCTAATCCAACAGATATCCAGTTGCAGGATAATCAGCTTTATATCGCCTTGCGAGGGACTACTAACGTCTCAGTAATAGATACGGTGTATAGCAATACGCTGCAAACTGTCATAAATCGTGTCCAAGTTGACTACAACCCTATGCGAGTTTATCCAGCATCCTCGAAATTGCTATACGCTACAAATGCTTTTGGTGATGATATAAGAGTAACGAGTGCGGTTTATGATTCCGTTACGAGCGGGGTATATGGGGAAGCCAAGTTTCCATATTCCTTCTATGCATCTGCTATTGTTGTAGATCAGCCATCCAATACCCTTTATGGCGCTACCTTTGGTACACTTTATAAGCTCAACTTATCCACCTTCGGCGTGATCTCCAGTTCGAACAATTACTACGAGCAAGTCAGGCTGCAAAAAGACGGCGAATTTCTGTATTACGGCAACAAGCGCATCAATGAGTCCGTTACGAGCATGGTGTATGGAACTTATCCCGAGAATGTCCTCTATGCGAAGGGAACGATGGTGTTTGGTTCTAAGGCGGTCTATGATCGGGATACTTTTGTGAAAATACGAGATCTCCCTGTAGAGGTCAACAAAGTGTTCATAAACACTGACGGCACGATCTTTATGTCCACGGTGAAGGGGATATATCGATTTGACAGTTTTGCTGGGATGGATGCTTTCTTTGCCCAAGCGGGTCGAACTCCTTCGATGGTGCTTATGATTGATGAAGACCTGAGAGAGGGGCAATTTTCCGGGTATCTTACCTTTAAGGCTCCCCTATTAGCGGACACTGTAACAGGATACTTAGCTTACTTCATAGACGCGAATGGTTGGAGAATCAGTCCAATCGGTATGTACTTAGAAAAAGAATATGGTGATTTTTTAATTTATCGTGTCTTTGACACTTATATACCTAGCAATGCGGTTTCCATCGGGATTTATTCGTACGTACATAATAGTAGTACCAATACATTATTGGACCCTCCTGGTATAGGTGATTTGATAGATGCGCCTAAATATTTTACACGCAATATTCAATTAATTGACAACGATCCGGCTACCAACCGGTTTGTTGGGACGGTTCGCTGGAATCCCGGTAGTTTCGAACCTGCGCAGTCCAAATATAATCTTTATGTGCTGCATGACACGGACTTGGTTTCAGGGCCGGTGAAAACCGTTCAAGGCGGGAACACGTCCTATTCAGTTGATCTTAGTCTACTTAATCTCCCTGCCAGTGCTGTCGGAATTGCGATCGCTTTGGAGTTGAAAAATGGGTTTGAAGCACCGATTATCAATTTCAAGCTGTTCACGGAAAGCACCTCGGGAAGCGGAAGTGGAGGTACGGGCGGAAGTACTGGCGGTGGAGGTTCCGGGGGAGTGATTATTGGCGGTGGGGCTCCTGGTGTGGTCCCTGTTCTTCCTCCTACAGACCCGATAGATGTTAAATTGGATTCTACTGAGAAAGGCTTGCAAGTAGTGGCAGGCATTACTCCGGAGAATTTCAAGAAATTGTACGATGACCTTGCCAAAGCCGGTGGAAGCGATCTGTTGTTAGACGTGACTTCGGTTGCCGACTTGTATGACTTCAAATTAGCGGCGAGCAGTCTGAAGGACCTATTGCCGAACAACGATGACATGACTTTAACGCTGCAGACCGCAATTGGCGGAATTCGTTTTCCGGTCAGCTCTTTACAACATCTACTCTCAGATGGCAGTGAAAAAGATCAGCTACAATTCATGATCGAGAAAATCGCGGCCTCGGACCAGCTTAAGCTCGATAGCACCATTTCAAAATTGGGTGGATCCAAGATCGGGAACGCACTGGCATTTGAACTGTACGTCATCGATAAAACGGAGCAGAAAATAGAAATCAATCAATTTTCCGATTACATCGGTCATACCATCATGCTCCCCGATAAGTTTCAGGTTAAGGAAGGAGAGGTGCTAGTAGGGGCGGTTTGGGATCCAAAGACAAATACGCTTAACCATGTTCCTGTGACCTATGTACCGTCGAAAGACGGCAAACCTGGCTATGTAACGCTATGGAGGCAAGGCAACTCGATTTATACGCTTTATTCCGTAGCCAAATCATTCGCAGATCTTCCGGCATCTCATTATGCCAAGTCGGCTGTAGATACTCTGGCTGCGAATCAGATAATAGATGGCTTTGAGGATGGAACCTTCCGTTCGGAAGCGGATGTAACAAGGGCACAATTTGCGGCAATGCTTGTTCGAGCGCTTGGATTGATGAGTGCTGCTGCAAAACAAAAAGATTTTTCTGACGTACTTGCGTCTGATTGGTATTACAGCGTTGTTCAGAGCGCTGCGAGTGCTGGATTGATTAGTGGGTATGAGGACAACACCTTCCGGCCAAATGAAACTATTTCCCACCAGGAAGCGATCACGATGCTTGCGAACGCTCAAAAATTCATTAATAGCAAGCAGACCATGACAGCAGAACAAGTACACTCTATTCTTGCAACCGTCAGCTCTTCCATTGAAGTTGATGCTTGGGCAACAGAATCGGCGGCACTTGCAGTCACATCGGGGCTAGTAATGGCGCAGGATCGGTTTCCTTTTGAGAAAACTAAGAAGACAAACCGCGGGGAGACTGCTTTATGGATCGCTCGACTATTAGAGAAGGCGCAATGGTCTAATCAAGAATAGAAAAATGCTGCCTAGGGATAGGGACACCTAGGCAGCATTTTTTGTTGAAGGGTAGGAAGTGCTACCGGTATCGCGCCACAATATCGGCGGCGGCGCGCACGCGGGCCGGGTCGATCGGCGCGAGCGGGTCGGCGCCGACGCGCACGCCCGTGCCGAGGTGCACCTCGAGCACGCCGGTGGCGCCGATGAACCCGTCGAGCGTCTCGACGGTTAACCCACTGCCTGCGAGTACGCGGATGCCGGTGCCGTCGGCTGCAGCGATGCCGGCCGCCGCGGCGACGAGCTCGCGGATGCGCGCCGCCGAATCGAGCACGCTCGGCCGGCCGCCGGACGTGAGCACGCGGTCGATCGCCGGGTATGCCGCAGCCAAACAACGCAGCGCCTCGACCTGATCGGCGAGCTCGTCGAACGCCCGGTGGAACGTCACGCGCAGCTCGCCGCCGCAGGCCTCGAGCAGCCGCTCGAGCAGCTCGCGGTCAACCGCGCCGTCCGGCGTGAGCGGACCGAGCACGACACCGTCCGGCCTAAGCCGCCGGATCATGCGGATGTCGGCGAGCATCGTCTGCGCGTCGTAGCGGTCATAGTGAAACGATTGCGCATGAGGCCGCACCATCACCCGCACAGGGATGGACACCGCGGCCAACACTTGCTCGATCAGGCCAAAGCTAGGCGTCACGCCGCCTTCGCGGATGCCCGAGATCAGCTCGATCCGGTCGGCTCCGTTTCGTTCGGCGGTTATCGCATCCGCCACCGATGTGGCGATAATTTCCAACAGCATGGATTTAGTCCTCCTTGTCCGATCTGAAGCTACTTGCCCAGCATAGCGGGGTACACAAGCACACGTCAAGCTCCGGCAACGTGTAGTATTGCTCGATGTAACGTTTGTCTTGAACGATCGGACCGCTCCAGCTGGCGATGAAATATTTGGCCATGACCTGGGTGATCGGCAGCTTATCCGGGTTGTTCAGGATGAGATCCGTGTACTTCGGATTGCCGTTCTCCATCTTGTAGCTCTCGCCTTCGATCCCGAAGTTGAAGAGCAGGCTGCCTTCTTGACCGTACTTGTAGTCTAGCCACTTGACGATTTGCTCCGGATTCTGAGCTTATACGGAGATGGCCGCGCCAAGCCAGGTGAACGGATACGTGTATTGGCCGAGCGCCTTATCTCCGGCTTTCACAACCGGATATGTCGTGCTGATGAATTGCACCTTCGCATCGGTCGGCTGCATCAGCGACGTGTAGCGGCCGATGCCGCTGCCCGCGTAGGCGGAGAATGCGCCTAACTGGTTGTTGGTCACTTTCGCGTCCTTCAGCTTGCCGTCCGTCGTAGCGTAGTCTTTGTCGAGCAGCCCTTCTTTGTACCATCTAGCCATTTGCGTAATATATTCTTTGAACTGCGGCTGAATCGGACCGTATTGCACTTTGCCGCCGTCTTGATAGAAGTCCGCCGTAATGCCGTAAGCGCCTACGAACATATGGTTAAGATCGGTTTCGTTTTCCGGCTTAATGGTAGCCAGATACGGGATCTCGTCTTTTTTGCCGTTGCCGTTCGGGTCCTTGTCGCGGAAAGCGGTCAGCACCGTTTCCCATTCTGCAATGGTCGTCGGCACCTTCAGGCCGAGCTTATCCAGCCAGTCCTTGCGAAGCGCAGGGCCGTTGACGCTGGAGAGCATCTCGTCGCCGAGCAGGAACGGCATTACATAAATGTTGCCTTCGTCGGTCGTGATCATTTTGCGGAATTCCGGATGCTCCTTCAGCACCTTGGTCAAATTCGGCGCATACTGTTCGATCAGCTCGTTCAGCCGGATGATGCGTTTCTCTTTAATGAGGCTGTCCGCTCCTTTAGGCGCGGCGTTCCAGCCGTATTCGATGACGTCGGGGAGCTTGCCGGAGGCGAGTGTCTACATGGAGGGTGGAGTGGTCGGCGGGAAGCGATGTAGGGTAAATTCGGTCTACATGGCGATGGCGTAACGCTCTATGGCGGATAACCGGTTATCGGGCGAAAGTAAGGTGAGGGCGATGCTAGGATGGAGTACCTAAGTACTCAGGCTGAGAACCAAATTTCGCTCTTTACCCTGAGGAATGAGGATCTGAGTATCTAAGTATCCAATTCGCGAATCTAGCTTCGGGATTTGAGTACTTAGGTACTCAGATTGGCCGAAATGGACCCTGTATGCGAAATTTGGTACTCCAATAGCGAAATTTGGTATCCAGCACACCTCGCCCGCCGCCCCTGCCCGCCAAACCTCGCCAACCACTCCTGCCCGCCACCCTCGCCCGCCACCTAGCGACCAACCCTCCCCACGCACGAGCGGATCGCAGCAGCCAGTAACCTATTCATTTCAAAATAGCTGCACCGCATGAGGCAACGTGCCTACAAGCTTATACTCCGTAGGGGAGAGTGACGTGTATTTCTTGAAAATGCGGAAGAAATAAGAATGATCGTAGTACCCCAAATAATCGGAGATCTCGGTAATGGAAAGATCGGAACTCGTCAGAAGATGGCATGCTTCCTTCATGCGGAGCTGATGGACGTACTGAATGGGGGACACGCCGACCAGCTCTCGAAACAGGGAGATCGTATAGTTGGACGACCGGTTGATGAGAGCGGCGAGCTGCTCGATTTGGACAGACTCCCGGTAATGGGCAATCAAATACTTCTGCAGCTCGTTTGCCAGCTTCAGCTTGATGGGCGTCACTTCCATATGCTCGAATTCGCGGGCCGTCATTCCCACTAGCTCCAGCAAAATGCCCGTCACTACGTAAGAGCTCGATCCGGAGTCCCCTTTCGATTCGAGATAAAGTCGTTCGAACCGGCGTCTGATATATTCCTGGTTGCGGATTTTATATTTGGTGAATTGAGCGTCTCCAAGAAAAGGAAGCGCCTGCTCATCCTCGGGGCCGTGCTTAAACAAAACCGTAATTTTTTGATGCTCGCCGTCTATATTTTCGCCCGCCCGCAAAGTACCCGCTGGAATAAACAGAAGCTCCCCTTTTTCCCCGATCGCCGTTCGATCGTTAATCGTGTATTTCACCTTTCCGTCGATCATCAGAACCACTATGTTATAATCCATTCGCCTCAGCCTGGTACGCCAATTAGGAATGCGGTTGTCCAAATGAACGGAATGAAGGACCAGCATAAGGGTAGAGCTCCTTCCCGAACGATCACAAGAGAATCGTACACATGATCTGTATAATGTGCATGGACGGTTTTCGATCGCATTTAGTAGTGTGGAGGGTAAGGATAGCGAGAGGAGAGCAGCCGGATGAGGATATTATTGCTTGATTTGGACTCCACCAGACCGGATCACCTGGGGTGCTATGGCTATCTGCGGAACACTTCGCCCAACTTGGACAAAATGGCCGACCAAGGAGTCCGATTTACGAACTATTATACATCGGACGCGCCGTGCTTTCCATCGCGGACGGCGCTTATGACCGGACGATTCGGCATTCACAACGGCGTTGTGGGACACGGGGGAACGGCGGCCGATGTTCGACACGAGGGAGAGGAGCGGTTGCTCCAAAGTCGGTTGAACCGAGACTGCTTCCCGGCCCTGTTCCGCTCCGCCGGCATGAAAACCTCACTCATCAGCCCATTCGGCGAACGGCATTCGGCCTGGACATTTTATGCCGGCTTCAATGAAATTCATAATACCGGCGGAGCCGGATCGGAATCTGCGGAGCATGTCACCCCGGTCGTACTGGACTGGATCCAACAAAATGCCAAGCAGGACGACTGGTTCCTGTACGTCAATTACTGGGATCCGCATACCCCGTACCGCGCGCCGGAGGAATTCGGGAATCCGTTCGCGAACGATCCGCTGCCGGAGTGGATCACGGATGACGTGCTCGAGGAGCATACGACGCGCAAGGTGGGGCCGCACAGCGCCCGCGAATTCAGCATGTACAACAATAAAACATACCCGAGATATCCGCGCCACCCCGGCGATTTCACCGACCGCGAAGGCTTGCGCCGGGTAATAGACGGCTACGATTGCGGCATCCGCTATATGGACGAGCATATCGGCCTGTTGTTCCGCGAGCTGGAGGAGCAAGGCGTGATGGACGATCTCGTCGTGATCATTACAGCCGACCATGGCGAGAATATGGGCGAGCTTGGGATATACGGCGAGCACGGTACCGCGGATCACGCCACATGCCGCATTCCGATGATCATTCGCTGGCCGGGCATGAAGGCGGGCCATGTGGATGAGGGCCTTCATTATCACCTCGATCTGCCGCCGACGATGGCGGAGCTGCTGGGCAAGCCGATCCATCCGTCGTGGGACGGCGTCAGCTATGCAGCGGCGTTGCAGTCGGGCGACGCATGCGGCCGCGACTATTTGGTCGTGTCGCAATGTGCGCATGTTTGCCAGCGAAGCGTTCGCTTCGGCGATTATTTGTACATTCGGACGTATCATGACGGCTATCATTTATTCGACAAGGAAATGCTTTTCCAGTTAAAGGAAGATCCACATGAGCAGCGCAACCTGGCGCAGACGGAACGGAATGTATGCAAGGAAGCGGTGTATTACTTGAATGAATGGCATGATACGATGATGGACACGATGCCGTTCGATACCGATCCTCTATGGACGGTGATGAAGGAAGGCGGGCCTTATCATGCCAAGGGCCGTCTGAAGCAGTATGTAAGCTGGCTGGAGCAGACGGGAAGAGCGTTTGCGGTACCAGAGCTGAAACGCCGACACCCGGCTGAATTTCGCTAAAGTGCGACCCCTGGAGGCTGAAAGATGAAAAAATCGCCCAATATCATCCTGCTCATGACCGACCAGCACCGAATCGATTACGTCAGCTATGCCGGCAGCAGGAAAGTCGATACGCCAAATATAGACCGGATCGCCGAAAGCGTCGGGTTTACAAACTGCCAGTCGGTCAACCCCGTCTGCACGCCGGCGAGAACCGCGCTGGTTACCGGCAAATATACCCACCAGATCGGTACGCTAGCCATGTCGGGCGACCTGAGTCTGCAGCATCCTACATTCATGAGAGCTCTGCAGAAGGCAGGCTATCATACGAGCGGGATCGGTAAATTTCATTTCCTGCAAACGTGGGAATGGGGCGTCCCGCGCGGTCAAGGCTTACATCTGGTTTCCCTGAAGGAGAAAATCCAACAGTACGGCTACGATTACGTTTGGGAAACTTCAGGGAAGCAGTTGGCTGTCAAAAATTACTGCGATTACTGCGAATACCTAGAGCAAAAGGGACTATTGGAGACGTATCGCGATTTTGTGCAAGCCACAGGCCCCAACACCCCCTTTCCCGATGTGTGGCCGGAGGATGAAGCGAATCCGTGGCCGCTGGCGGAAGAGGATTACATCGATGTCGTAACGGCCGACAAAATTATCGACCGCATCGAAGCAAGACCGGCCGATAGGCCGTTCTTCATCTTCGGCTCCTTCTGCAGCCCGCACAAGCCGTTTGACCCGCCGCAAAGGTATTTGGACGAAGTTCCTTACGAGGAGCTGGACGATTTTATACCGGGGGAAAAAGTGCTGTCGGACATTGACAAACAGAGGCTGTATAAGAAACGCCGGGCTTACATCGCGATGATCAAGCTCATAGACGACCAGATCGGACGCATCCTGGCTGCATTGGAACAAAACGGTCTGCTGGAGGATACCGTCCTCCTCTTTACGGCGGATCATGGGGAGATGCTTGGAGACCACTTCAGAATCCAGAAGTCGCTCCCCTTCCGGGCATCGGCTACCGTGCCTACCGCCATTCGCCATCCGGACTATTTGCATCGTATGGTGAGCGACGCGCCTATTGAACTCACGGATCTAACCGCTACGATCCTCGACATTGCAGGACTCGACGCGCAAGACGCGCTCAGTAAAAGATGGCCTGCCTTTCACAATATCGTCCCTTCTCGCTCGCTAATGCCGATTGTAGCCGGGGAGAAGGAGCGCATTAGAGATTTTACGTTTACGGAGTGCAGCGGGAAGTGGCAGATGATCCAGACGGAGCGCTGGAAGTATGTGAGGTTTCTCGATTATTCGGATCCGGACCAAGTGGAAGAGCTGTTCTATGATCTACAGAATGATTATGACGAAACCGTCAATCTGATCGAGGCTCCGTCCTATAGGTCGGCTATTGAGTGGTGCCGCAGAAGACGCGATTTTGTGATGGATCGAACGCCTCCGGCTCAAACGGTATGGGCGCCATTAATTGGGGAATCGATTTAGAGAGGAATAACGCGGATGGGTAGCGAAGCTTCTTAATGCAGGTCGATTCCATCAGGAGTGATGAATGAATCGGAGGGGAGCTAATTCATGTATCGAATGGTGATTGCCGATGACTTGCCCGTTATTGTGGACCATCTTCTAGAGCTTTTTGAACATCAGGAGCCTGGATTGGAGCTGTTTCCCGCTTATTCCGCTTACGAGGCTCTGAGAATCATGGAGAAGAAGCCGATCAACCTGGTGCTCTCCGATATTAAGATGCCCGGCATGGAAGGAATCGAGCTGCTAAGCGAAATTCAGAAAAAGTGGCCGGATTGCAAGGTTGTTTTCCTAACCAGCTACGGCGATTTTCAATATGCCAAAAGCGCCATCTCCAACGGCGCCTTCGACTACCTGTTGAAGGATGAGAACGATGAAACGATCGTTCAGGCGGTGCAGAAAGCGATCAAGCAGTTGAATAAAGAATTCGATGAGCGAAAGAAGCTGTATGATGCCAAGTCGCAAATGCAGCGGCTCAAGCCGGAGTTTATCCGGAATTTTTTCCACCCGATGCTGCAAGGCAGTTCATCCAGCTTGGGTCGGGATTCCACAGGGACGCTGGACTATTGGAACATCCATATGAATCTGAATGCTCCGGTGTGGATTATGATTGTCCGGGTTGACAGCTGGGAGGGGTGGAGTCCTTCCGATTACAGGCTGGCCCGATTTATGATTCAGAACATTGTGGAGGATTACTTGCAAGACAGGATCCTATCGGTCTGTTATCCGTTCGAGGATTCCAAGATGATCTGGCTGCTTCAGGAGCAACAAGGCCATGAACCGTTTCTGTACGCCTATATGTCTGAAAATCTTCCGGAGATGCAGAAAAAATGCCGGGAGCTAGCCAAGCTGCAAATGTCCTTCGTCATTTCGGCCTCCTCATCGGAGTGGAGCAAGCTGCCGAAGGTTTTCAATAAAATGAGATCCTTCTTATTGAGCAGGCTGGGCTCCAAGCAGGAGATGATTTCAGTCGGAGATTTGGAGAGGCAGTCCTCGGAAGAGGCGGAGGAGCTCACAGGCCGATTGTACAAAGACAATGCCAGGAAGCTGGCGCTTCTCCGCAATCATCTCACCGGCTGCGATCCGAATCCGATCATGCAGCTCGTATTGGAATTTATAGAAGGTATGGATCGTGTCGGCGACGCTGCCTACAAGATGGAAATTTATCATGCCCTGGCTTCCGTCTTCTTGTCTTATGTCAATCATCATATGGCGGATTATAACTGGTTCGGCAACGAGGAATTGAACTGGCTTACCCGATTCGATCCCGACAGCACATCGGAACAGATGAAGCTAGGCTTCGTGAATCTGGTGCAGACGATCGTTACGTGCAATGAGAAGAAGAACATTCAGAATGAACAAGAGGTCATCCTGTTTATTCAGAAATATATCGCGGACCATCTGCACGAGGATTTGTCGCTCAACCGGCTGGCCGATCTTTTTCAGTTCAACCCTTCCTATTTGTCCCGATTGTATAAGCAAGAAACCGATATGGGGCTGCTAAGCTTTATTCAACAATGCCGGATCAACAAAGCGAAGGAATTGTTGGAAGGCTCCACTTTGAAGGTATATGAAATAGCGGAAAAGGTGGGGTATGAATCCCGACTTTCCTTTGTACGCATGTTTAAAAGCCAGGTGGGGATGACGCCGCAGGAATATCGGGATCTGGGGCTGGCTCCGGCTTCGTCGGGCCTAGCTTGAAGTAAAAAAGTGTATCGCGGGTAAGAAAATGAATCTGGTTCGCGGAATCCCTCCGACCTATACTTTGAGGTATAGAATGGAGGGATCTTTTTATGGCTGCTAAACATCCTGAGGCCAAATGGTTTGAACAGGCGAAATTCGGCATTTTTATGCATTGGGGGACTTATTCGCTGAGGGGAATCGAGGCTTCCTGGCCGCTGAAACCCGGGAATAATCAACACCTCCCTGTGGAGGAATACGAGGCTCTGGCTCAACAATTTAATCCGCAGGACTATGACCCGGTCGAGTGGGCGGAGATGGCGAAACAAGCCGGAGCGAAATATGTGGTGCTGACAGCCAAACATCATGACGGCTATTGCTTGTTCGATACCGCAACCACAGATTACTGCGCGACGAAGACAGGCCCCGGGCGAGATTTGATCGCTCCTTATGTGGAGGCGCTGAGAAATGCCGGATTGAAGGTTGGGATCTATTTTACCACCATGGACTGGTACGACCCCGATTTCGCCACCATTCCTATAGCCGAGCTGCTGCAATCTCCGAAACGATATGAGTATGATCCAGCGCGATGGTTCGAATTCCATAAACGATTTGTGGAACAAATCCGGGAGCTGCTAACGAATTACGGAAGAATCGATTTGTTCTGGTTCGACGGGGAGAAAGCATTTCGGGCCGATCGCTGGAGAAGTCACGAGGTGAAACAGATGATGTTGAATTTGCAGCCGCATCTGGTCATTAACGATCGTCTGCCTGAAGCGGGGGATTATATTACACCGGAGCAGTATATTCCTTTCCAACCTCCTCAGGATTGGTGGGAGCTTTGTTTGGCGTTAAACCATCAATGGGCGTACCACCCGGACCCGACCACTTACAAAGACGTGCATACGCTCATTCGAATCTTATCCGAGGTTGCCGGCAAGGGAGGCAATCTTCTGCTCAACTTGGGGCCCAAAGCGGACGGGACCTGGCCGGAGGAGGCGAAGGAGCGGCTCGCGACGATCGGGAATTGGCTCAGCCACTCGGGGGAAGGGATTTACGGGACGGAAAGGGTCACGAGAGCGGAATGTTTCTATGGCCCTATGACGAGAAAAAATCAAACCTTGTATTTTCATCTGTTCGATTTACCTCAGAGCTCGGTAGAGGTCAGGGGCGTCAACGGGAAGATCAAACAAATTCGATTGCTGAAAGATGGACGGCTGTTGAAGTGGACGGAGTCGAAAGGCTACGGCACCGAAGCCAACCAGTTTCGGGCTCGTTTTTGGATCGATGTGCCGCAACAGGCTTGTGACGCCTATAACACGATCATTGCCGTTGACTTTGAAGAGGGGCCGATTTTTTCCTGAGTATGGAGGAAGCAACGCAGAGGAGGGATTGAAGGTTGGAACAATCGGACATTTTTACCAAGGAATATTTGGAGCGGCAAGAACGAACGAAGTGGTTTACGGATTCGCGCTTCGGCCTATTTATTCATTGGGGACTCTATGCGATTCCCGCCAGGGGAGAGTGGCTTCGCTCCACCGAGAAGCTGTCGATCGAGGAGTATGACCCCTTTTTCCAGGAGTTCAATCCGGTCCACTATAATCCAAGGGAATGGGCAAGAGTCGCCAAGGCAGCGGGGATGAAATACGCGGTCATGACGGCCAAGCATCATGACGGCTTCTGCTTGTTCGACAGCCGGTTCACGGACTATAAGGCGACCAACACGCCGGCCGGGAGGGATCTGATCCGGGAATACGTAGATGCGTTTCGGGCGGAAGGGCTGGCCGTGGGTTTTTATTATTCTTTGTTGGACTGGCATCACAAGGACTTTCCCAAGTACAGTGACCGCGGTCACCCGATGAGAGGAAATGAAGCTTATCGGGAAGACAGCTTTGATTTTGCCCGTTATGTCGACTATATGCGAAATCAGGTCACGGAGCTGCTGACGAATTACGGCCCAATCGATGTGATCTGGTTTGACTTTTCCTATGACGAGATGACGGGAGAGGTATGGGGAGCTTCTGAGCTGGTGCGGACGGTTCGCGCTCTGCAGCCCGACGTCATCATCGACAATCGCTTGGGCGGCGACATCAAAGCCCGACATCCGGAAGTGTATGCCGGCGATTTTGCTTCTCCCGAACAGATCATCCCGCCGGAAGGGATCCTGAATGAGGATGGACTTCCGCTGCCCTGGGAAGCTTGCATCACGTTAAACAATCATTGGGGCTACAACGCCATGGATCGGGATTATAAGTCTCCGAAGCAGGTCATACGAGCTTTGATCGAATGTGTGAGCAAGGGCGGAAATATGCTGCTGAATGTAGGCCCTGACGCTAAGGGTGAGATCCCGGAGGAATCGATCCGCGTACTGAATGATGTGGGGAAATGGCTGCGGAGAAATGCTGCCAGCGTATACAACTGCGGGCGATCCGAGCTGCTCAAGCCTCAATGGGGGCGCTATACGGAACGCGAGAATAAGCTGTACGCGCATATTTACGATCGAGGGATCGGGCATATCAACTTGCAAGGGTTAACCGGGAAAATCAAACGGGCGCGCCTGCTGGCAGACGGATCGGAAATCAAAATAAGAACGCTGCGCGAATATCCGGAGGATGCCTTTATCGTCATGAACGGTTCGCAGCTTCCGGACGATTGGGATACGGTCATCGAGCTGGAGTTGGAGCAGTAATGCCGCCTCAGCAACCCCAGATCGCTTATTGCCTACAAAAAATAACGTTATGAATGCTCCCACGCACCAACTGAACACCTCCGCCAGAGGACCATCAGGGTATATTTCCCTGATGGTTTAATTGCGTCAAAAATAAAGGACTTCACCCCGATTCGGAGAAGACTAAAGCTAGGAAGCTATTAAGGGGGTTACGCTTTGAAACGGCCCATCAAGATGTCGATATTGATGAAATTGATCGTTACTTTGCTTATCGTCTTATTGCCGTTCTATGCGGCGACCTTATGGTTGAATCGGGAAGGCAGCAACGATATTCGGCAAGAGATTACGAAGTCGGTTGTCAATAACAATCGGTTTTATATGCAATCCTTCGATCTCGAGCTGAGCCGAATCAATCAAGTGCTGAACAATTTTCTGATCGACAACGATTTACAGGATATCGGCAATTTTGTGTATGACATCGCCTCCTACGAGCGTACCGCCAAGCTGATCGCGATCCAGAAACGTCTTCAGCTCTTAAAGGCCTCCAGCAATCTCATTTCCGAAGTGTATGTGTATCTTCCCCTGATCGATCGCACCATGAGTACGACAGATTACGATATTCATAGATCGCCAGCCGAATTAACGGCGCTGTCCGCCAACCTGGATCCCTTTCATTTGGTTTCGTATGACAAGGAGCTGTATATGAGCACCCGATATCCCAGCAACATCTATGCGAACCGTCAGCCGGTGTTCGTCATCGGGGTCAAGCTATCGAAGGCGAACATCCAGACCAGTCTTCGCAACATTGTGGATCCGGAGCAAGGGGTTTCTGTGCTCTACGAGGATCCGACCAGCTGGATGACGGCCAGCACAACCGATGCGAAAGCAACGAGCCGGCTGCTGCCCCTCCTGCATCGAGTGGAGGATGTGAACGATGCGGCCGAGTCGATTACGTTGGGGAAGGAGAAGTACCTGCTATCGTTCAAACAGTCGGATAAGAGCAACATGACCCTCCTGACGATCATGCCTGAGGAAATCATACACGGCTCGCTTCAGTATTACGAGAAGTGGGCCTGGATCATGCTTGGAATGGCCGTATTCATTATCGTTGCATTCTCATACTCGCTGCTGCGCATCATTCACAAGCCGTTGCGGCAGCTCGTCGCCGCTTTTCGAAGAGTAGAGGAAGGGAAGCTGGAGCCGATCGTGACGGTGGAGCGGGTGGACGAGTTCAACTACCTCTATCATCGCTTCAACTCGATGGTCGGTCGGCTGCGGTTTCTGATTCATCAAGTATACGAAGAGGAGCTGCGCAATCAGCGGCTGTTGCTGAAACAATTGCAATCCCAGATGAACCCGCACTTCCTGTTCAACAGCTTCTTTATTCTCAAGCGCCTGATTCAGAAAGAGGATCCTGTGAAAGCCGTTCAATTCACCAGTTACCTGAGCGATTATTATCGATTCATCACGCGAAGCGGCCGCGATCATATTCCATTGGAGCTGGAGTTGCAGCATGTACACAATTATGCGGATATCCAGTCGATCAGCTACGAGGGGAGGGTCGGTATCGAAATCGATCCGTTCGACGCTCGCTATAGTCAGCTCTTAATCCCGCGCATGATTGTTTTACCTCTGGTGGAAAACGCTTTCAAATACGTCTTCCATACGACACCCAAAAAAGGCGAGCTGTGGATTCACGACAAGGAGATAGACGGAACCTATTGGCTCTGCGTCGAGGATAACGGCGATGTGCTGAGCGATGAAGAAATCGACGCTCTGCGAGGCAGATTGGCAGACGCGCAAGATCAGCAAGAGAGCACGGGATTGATCAATGTACACCAACGCGTCCAAATCGAGTTCGGCACGGGCAGCGGCATCGAGCTGTCTCGGTCGCAGCTGGGCGGCCTTTGTGTGGCCATTCGCTTGCAAGTGGACAAGCCGGGCGAGTAGAAACGAACGAGTAAAATATTGCAGGGGGGGTAAAGAAGTGAAGCTTGTTGCCCTTCTTGCCGCAGCCCTATACTTGAGGCAGATTCAGAAATTAACTAATAGGGGGATGCAACTTGCGAAAATTAGCGACCACATTAAGCGTGCTTTCGGTATTTGCCCTAGCGCTTACGAGCGCATGCAGCAGCGGAACGAATGGGGCGGATAAGAACATTGCGCCATCTGCGGATCCGTCGGCAAGCAAAAGTCCGGCACAGATGCCCATGGGCAAATACGACCCGCCGATTGAGTTGACCACCGTGCGTACGATCCAGCCGACTCAATACTTCAGCCCTGGCGAGACGATCGACAATAATGCCATCTATGATTACTACGCGGAGAAGCTGGGCGTCACCATCAAGAATAAGTGGACCGTTACCAAGGATTACGACACCAAGCTGAAGATTGCGATTGCGTCCGATGATTTGCCGGATTTCTTCCGGGTATCGCCTGTCGATCTGGTTCAATTGGTTGAGAACGACATGATTGCCGACCTGACTCAGCTCTGGAAGGATTATGCGACAGACGATCTGAAGAAGTGGGTCAGCTACGACGGCGGTATCCAGATGGCCTCCGCGACGTTCAACGGCAAGCTGATGGCCATTCCGCAGACGAGAAGCGGCTATAGCGCTCTGGGCCTTGTGTACATTCGCAAGGATTGGCTCAAGGAGATGAACCTGGCCGAGCCGAAGACCGTAGACGATCTACTGAAGATTTCCAAAGCATTCGCCGGGCGGGATACGGGCGGCAAAGGAAAAGCATACGGCCTGTTCATGGATAAGACGCTGCCGATCGCCAATTTCTTGAATATGTATCATGTATATCCGAAAATTTGGGTCAAGGACAGCGCGGGCAATCTCTCGTACGGCAGTATTGACCCCAAAATGAAGGATGCATTGGCTGCGCTGCAAAAAATGTTCAAGGAAGGTCAAATCGATCCGGAATTCGGTGTCAAGGACAGGCTCAAGGAAATGGAGCTGGTGGCGAACAATCGGATCGGGATGCTGTTCGGCCGATATTCGGATTCCGTATCGCTGACCGGCGCCGTCGTCGACGGCAAGGTAGTCCAGGAATGGGACGTCTATATGCTGCCTTCGATTGACTCCAAACCGGCCATGAGCCAGGCAACCGCCAATGTAACGAGCTATTTCGTGGCAAGCAAGAAATCGAAGCATCCGGAGGGCTTGATCAAGATCACCAATCTGTACATGGATTCGACGGTTAACAGCAATGCTGAGAACAGTGTCCTGACGTCCGGCAAAGAAAGAAGAACCGATCAGATTATATACGAGGTAAATCCGATTTACATGTTCGGTCAGCTGGGCCCTGTTGAGATGGGGCAATTGATCCCGAAGGCGGTAAAAGCCAAGGACCAATCCATCCTGAAAGGGCAGTGGGGAAATGTTTACAACAATATCATGAAATTCATGAACGGCGAAGTGAATCTGGTCAACTATGCCAACTATTTTAACGGCAACGAAAATGGAACGTTGGCCAAGGTTGCGCAAGGCTATGATCAGAAGCTGTATAAATTCGATGAATTTACAGGCGCCCCGACACCGACGATGGGGGACAAAATGGCAACCTTGCTAGCCAAGGAAGATGAAGTCATTACGAAAATCATCATGGGCTCGCTGCCGGTTGAAGCTTACGATGCCTTCATCAGCGACTGGAAGCGACTCGGCGGCGATCAAATCACACAGGAAGTGAACAAGTGGGCTAAGGGTAAATAAGACTTGGAATTTAGTCATCACGGCAAGGGGTGCACAGGTGGCACCCCTTTGCCGAATGGGAGGTGAGGAAGCTGCTCTTGCGAGGATTGAAACGAAACAGCCTGCTTGTGGGCGAGCTGCTTTTACGTGAATGGAAAAAAAATGCCCTGCTTCACTTGCTGATCTGGCCGGGCCTCATTATAGTAGTGATCTTTCAATACGTGCCGATGTTCGGCATCATTATCGCCTGGAAAAAGTTTATGCCTACCAGAGGGTTTTTCGGCTCTCCCTGGATCGGGTGGGATAACTTCACTTACGTTCTGAACATGCCGGATACCCCGCGGGTCATCAAAAACACGCTTACCATCGCCATCCTTAAGATGATCTTCGGTCAAATCGCGCCGATTATTACCGCTTTGCTCCTGAATGAAATGCGAAAAATGGTATTTCGCCGAATTTTTCAAACGATTGTATATTTTCCGCATTTCTTGTCATGGGTCATCATCAGCGGCATCATGATTGACATTTTATCACCGACAACCGGTTTCGTGAATCAGGTCATTACATGGTTCGGCGCCAAACCGATCTTTTTCCTCGGCGATAACAACTGGTTTCAGTTTACGCTTATCGTCTCGGATACTTGGAAGGATTTCGGCTTCGGTACGATCGTCTACTTGGCCGCTTTGACCAGTATCAGCCCTTCGCTATATGAGGCCGCGGAGATTGACGGCGCCAACAGGTGGCATCAAATGCTGTACATCACCTTGCCTGGCATTGTACCGATTGTAATTTTGCTTGCGACCTTAAGTCTCGGCAGTGTGCTTAATGCAGGCTTTGACCAGATTCAGAACCTGATCAGCCCGAGTGTGTATGAAACCGGGGATGTGCTGGACACGCTCGTATATCGTCTCGGTCTCCAGCAGTACCAGTACGGAGTTGCAACAGCAGTCGGTTTTTTCCGATCAGGCGTTTCGCTGGTATTGATCATGGTATCGTATTACTTGGCTCATCGCCTTGCCAATTACAGAATCTTCTAAGTAGGTGATGGAGTGTATTCTTATCGAAGCAGCGTTAGCTACCGGGTGTTTACCGTTTTCAATTATTTAGTGCTTTCCTTGCTTGCTCTAAGCTGCTTGCTGCCGTTTGTCCAAGTGCTCTCCGTTTCCTTAAGCTCGGCACAGGCGGTGTCGGCCGGACAAGTGAAATTGTTTCCCGTGGAGCTTACGTTCGCCTCCTACGAGAGCGTATTCGGAATGACAGACTATTTGCGAGCCTTTGGCGTATCGCTGAAACGGATCGTTCTAGGTGTGTCTCTTAGTATGCTGATGACCGTCATGATTGCTTACCCCCTTTCTAAAGAGTCTTCAACCTTTCGGATGCGAACCGTCTACGTTTGGATATTCGTCTTTACGACGCTTTTCCACGGCGGGCTTATCCCCACGTACATGGTTGTCAAGGAAATGGGATTGATCAACTCGATATGGGCGCTAGTGCTGCCTCATGCCGTTCCGGTATTCAACGTAGTGCTGCTGCTTAACTTTTTTCGTAGCCTTCCCAAGGAGATGGAGGAGTCGGCCAAAATTGACGGGGCCAACCACTGGACGATTCTGACGCGCATCTTCCTCCCGTTGTCGCTGCCGGCACTGGCTACGATTCTATTGTTTACTTGCGTCGGCCACTGGAACAGCTGGTTCGACGGCGTCATCTATATGAATAATCCCGAAGATTATCCGTTGCAGACTTACTTGCATATGAACGTCGTCACCAAAGGAATCGAGGAGATGACGCCGGAGGAAATGGAACGGTTCTTCCTTGTGAATGACCGAACGGGGAGAGCGGCGCAAATTTTAGTTGCCGCCCTGCCGATTCTGATGGTGTATCCGTTTCTGCAAAGATACTTCATGAAGGGGATTGTTCTGGGAAGCGTGAAAGAATAGCTCCTCACAGTACTGAGGGCTCAATCAGACGGAGGGTTCGATGAACAAAGGGAGCGGCGTTCAAATTCGGAGCGGTCCGAGCGACTGGACGATCATTCAGCAGCAGGAAGGCAGCGCAAACCTGGCCTTGTCCGGCACATGGGCTTTGCCTGCGCTGGAGAGCGGAGTTTTCTCCAATGAGCGCGTTCAGGTCAGAATCGTTCATGAATTCAGCAATCAGGTTGTTATTCCATGGACAAGATGCGAGCTCTATGGAGCCCAGGAATGGCGGGTCGTGCTTCAGCGAGTGCCCGCAGGCGGATTATATCGGATCGAGAGCGGTCTGATTGCCGATGTATCGGGCGGTGCCGTCACCAGAAGATCCACGCGCGGCGATATGATTCATCATCTTGGAGTCGGCGATTTGTGGGTGGTGGCCGGACAGAGCAACGCGGTCGGTTATGGGCAAGGGGCCATCTATGACCCGCCGACATTCGGCGTTCATTTGTTTCGCGACGGCAAATGGGATGTGGCGACTCATCCGCTCAGCAGCGAAAGCTTCTTTTGCGGCCATTCCCCGATGCTGTCGTTTGCTAAAACCGTGTATCGAGAAACAGGCTGGCCCATCGGGCTGCTGCAAACCGCCAGGGGCGGATCGCCTCTACGAAGCTGGAATCCATACGAGGAAGGCGATCTGTACGCCAATATGGTCCGCGTCGTGAAGCAAACGGGAGGAAAGGTGCGCGGAATCGTCTGGTATCAAGGCTGTTCCGATTGCAATCCCGAAGCTTCCGTCACGTATCTGGATCGTTTTACGCAAGTCGTAGATAGCTGGCGACGGGATCTCGGCGATCCGCTGCTCCCCGTGCTCACCGTGCAATTGAACCGGACCATGGGAATAGGCGGCATTTCGAGCGACAGCGGCTGGGGAACCGTACGCGAGGCACAGAGGCAAGCGGCACGGCGATTGGAGCAAGTGTATGTCGTGCCGGCCATCGATTGTCCGCTCTCGGACTTCATCCACATCAGCCCTGCAGGCAATGTGATCATCGGCGAAAGGCTGGCGAGAGCCGCCTTGTCGCTACTCGGCCGACAGAGCTGCTATCAGGCTCCGGACATCATGCGAATCGAACGGATGAAGGATGGAAATCACGGGTTCGTGTTGACATTTGACCATGTAGTCGGCGAGCTGTCCGTATTCGATCCGATCGGGACTCCGTTCTCCGTGGAGGACAGTCAAGGCAGAGTCGATCTTGTCCAGTGGCGAATCAGCGGCCGAGACGAAATCGAGCTCATCCTTGCGCGAGAGCCGGTTGGACGGGCTTGCATTCATGGCATGTACGAAAAAAATCCGAGCGTTGCTGCAGCCATCCCCGTAGACTTGGGTACCGGCTTGCCGCTGCTCGCCTTCTATAACCTTTCGGTGGACTAACCGGGAAAGGATCAGCCGGATGCCGAAACCGAATATTTTATTTCTTTACAGCGATCAGCATAACGCTCGTTGCCTGTCTTGCGCGCAGCACGACCAAGTGCTCACCCCGCATCTTGACCGGTTGGCGTTGGAGGGCACACGTTTTGTGAACGCCTATGCGAACAATCCGATCTGCACGCCGAGTCGGATCAGTGTATTGTCGAGCCTCTATCCTTCCACGCACGGGTACTATGGATTGTATGGTCCGGAACCGGTCGCTCCAATGACAAGTCTATTTCGTACTTTTAAAGAGAACGGGTATCGGACGGGTGCTCTCGGCAAGCTGCATACCCCGCGTTATTGGATTGAGAAGGATTGTCAGTTCGTCTATGACGAGTTTATTGAATTCCCTAAATATTTGGAAGGCGCAGGCCTCTACGAGCTGAACGACAACCGGGCATTTACCGGCAATCGGAACGGGGAAGCTTCCAGGCTGCCTTATGAGCATAGCTGCGAAGCGGCGCTTGCCAAACAGACGATCCGCTTTATTCGCAATGAAGGCGAAGTGTTGGATCGCGGGAAGGAAGCCGAACCGTGGCTTGCATGGGTCAGCTTTTCCCGGCCGCACCAGCCGTACACGCCGTCGCAGCCGTTTGCGGAGCTTTATCCGCCGGAATCAATCGTGCTGCCGCCGACCTATGAACTCGAGAAGGAAGAGATTCGGATCAAACGCGGAGAAATGCCGGAAACCAAGCTTCGCAAGCTGCTCAGCGCCTATTACGGACTCGTCAGCCAAGTCGATCATGCGATCGGGACGATTCTGGAAGAGCTCGACCGAAGCGGCAAGCTCGAGAATACGATTGTCGTTTATAGCTCCGACCACGGTGATTATGCCGGCGAGCACGGGCTCATGGAGAAGTCCGGGGGAATCAGTTATCGAGCGATCACGCGCATTCCGTTGATCGTGAGAATGCCGGCCGGGCCTGGCCTTGTAAACGATGAGCTTGTCGAGTCGGTCGATCTGTTTCCTACCTTATGCGAGCTTGCGGGACTAGAGACTCCGAATACGGTACAGGGAATCAGCTTCGCCCCGATTGTCAGAGGAGAGGCAGTGGCTCCCCCTCTGCGAGACAGCGTGCTGACCGAAAATGCGTACCGCAAAGCCATTGCAACTAAATCGTGGCGATATGTAGCGAATTTGGACGGAGAGCAGCCGGATGAATTGTATCATCTCGAGGACGATCCGTGGGAATTGCATAATGTGATCGATGATCCGAGCTATGAGGGGAAAGCGAAGGAAATGCTTCGGATGCTGCTGGACAGAGTTGTCCGCGCCCGCAAGCCGATCCATTCCATCAATGGAATGTGGCATCACCATCTATATGATCGCGACGGCCGCATGGATCTTACGCGAAATGCCGGCACGAACGCTTACTGGTGAGCGATAAGCCGGAAGGGGTGACACCAAGATGCTTCACGATCTCGAAGGTCAGGCAACTAGGAGAAATTCGATTTTTCGAAAACTGCTAGATTATACGCTTCCTTATTTCAATGAGGAAGGACGGTGGATAGGCAAAGATAAAGCACCCGATTTGAGAGAACGGCTTTGGTACGCGCTCTGTTATTTCGCCACGGGTGAACCTATGGCCGCGATAATGGCAAATCGGATCATAGCCGCGACGGAGTTCCGCGCCTGCCACTTCGCCCCCATGGCGGCGTTGCAGCTATTGACGGCTTATGGAGATCGCATGGAACCTGCCGCCCATTCTATCTTGGATGGCTATGCAAGGGGCAGGATCGATCATTTCATGGATGACGATCTCGATTTTCGTGGAGCCAACGACAATTTTGCTACAATGGGCGCTTACACTTTATTGGTCGGCGGAGAGTGGTTTAGTAGAACGGACTGCACGCAGAAAGGGACCGCCCGACTGGAGCAATTTCGAGCGCTGTTTACCCGACGCGGCTT
The DNA here is from genome assembly GCF_004000845.1 of Paenibacillus koleovorans NBRC 103111. Lineage (GTDB taxonomy): Bacteria > Bacillota > Bacilli > Paenibacillales > NBRC-103111 > Paenibacillus_AA > Paenibacillus_AA koleovorans. The sequence goes on along the minus strand of NZ_BIMA01000049.1, from coordinate 13,608 downwards.
CGCCTCAGAGTTCAACAGCCCGACCTATACGCCGTTCCAACTGCTGTGTATGGCGGAAATTGCCGAGCGGGCTAAGGATGTTGCCGTGAGGCAACTGGCCTTGCAGCTGGAAGAGCGGTTATGGGCCGATGTATGGAGCCATTACCATCCCGCGACGTTTCAGACGGCCGGGCCTTATTCCCGCGCCTATGAAGTCGACTCCACCGCCCATACGCATCAATCGCGGTTTGTGCTGTATGCCTTGATCGGCGATCGGCTCGCCATCAACCCGATGAATACGTTGTTCGCGACACCGCGTGGAAAAGCCGGAGAGCTTCTTCACCATAATTTGCCGTTTATGCAAGTCAGTACAGGCTGGCTCCTGCATACCACCTACCATTGTCCGGAGTCGCTGGTGGAGCATGGACTGGGCAAAACGTATCCCTATCGGGTTCATGGCACTTACGAATACGGCTCTTCAACGGATCATCCGCAGCCACCTTCACCGAACGAGTCCGACGATATCGTGGATATACCGGCGGGATACGGCGTTGCATCGACGTATATGACGGAGGATTATGCGCTTGGCGTCTTATCGCGAGAGTTTCGCACAGGTGTATTTACAGACTCCTTTCACCTGCTGTATCGGCGTACGAACGACGTGGCGGAGCAGCAAGATGTAGCCGTCGTTTATGCCAATTATGTCGTGAATGACAAGAAACCCGGCCAGACGAACGATTATGTCGAGCTCAACTGGCGCAATTGGTATTCGTCGGTATTGGATGAAGGAAGAAAAATCGGCCTGCACCACGATCGGACGGCCATGCTTTTGTACAAACCGAAGCTATGCTATCACAGCCAAGTGAGCAGCCTCAAGCTGTCCCTGTTGTTTCCTGCCCGGTACGGCACGGTTGAAGAGATCTGGCTGGGAGATCGCAGGCTGGAGCAGCTGGAAGGCGAAAGCCGGGAGCCGTGTCCTGTTTTCGTGAAAGATCGGCAGGTGTACATGGCTTTTTTTCCATTGATCTTTACGAATCATGGGTATGTTTCAGCGGTGAAATCGGAAATCGTAAATGATTATTTAACGGTGTCTTTTTATAACTATGAAGGGCCGCCTCGAGATTTTGCCAAAAGGGGACTTTTACTAACCGGGAACGGATTTATTGCGGAGGTTCGCAGCGAAGCGGAGCTAGGAGACTTCGAGACCTTCCGCCGTTTGTTCGCTCAGGCGCGTACGCAGGAGAAGTGGGCTTACGGCAATAAGATCACGCATATGAGGCACACGCAGTACGAAAGACCAGGCCTGCAAATGGAATGTGTCTGGAACCCGATCAGCGAAGGGATCAAATATGCCTCCATCAATGGCCGCATCCCCCAGGAGCCTACATTGTCAATAAGCGGCTTCCCTACGGAGAGCTTGCCTTTTATGAAGGAATAACAAGGAGGTAATCTTGGTGACACGGCTTAGTAACGATGCCCTGCAAGGGGTGTACGCTTTGCTATTGACGCCTTTCGAGCAAAGCGGCGAAGTGGATTGGAACGGGTATGAACGGCATGTGGAGTGGCAGCTGTCAAAGAAGCCTAATGGATTGTTTGCCGTATGCGGAACAAGCGAGATGAACTACTTGTCGCTCGAGGAGCGCATTCAATTGGCGCGTGCGGCTGTCCAGCGAGCAGGCGCAACGCCCGTGGCCGCAACCGTGAACTTGAATGACGACCTGGCTACCCATCTGGAGGAAATGAAACGGATGGAGGAAACCGGGATCGCGGCGGCCGTTCTTGTACCGCCTGACGGAATGGGGCAGGATCAGAGCCGGCTGCTTGAATACTACGCCGAAATGGCGTCCGCCTCGTCCATACCGGTTTTGTTGTACGAATGGCCTATGCGCCGCAATCATCTGCTGGATGCGGAAACCTATCGAGAGCTGGCCTTGAAGCACGGCATTAGAGGCGTGAAAGATACGACGTGTACGCGTGAGGGGATTGAAGCCAAGATCAAAGCGGCTCCCGAATCCGTAGTGTATCAGGCCAATATGGCCTATATGCTCGAAGCGATTGAGCTTGGAGCTAAGGGAATTATGGCGATCGTCAGCGCAGCGGCTGCGGACCTCGTCATCGAAATGTGGCATTCAGCCGGGACGGATGATAATCGAGCCAGGGAGCTTCACGTTAAGCTTGTGTTTCTCAATGCCCTGCTCTCCGGCACGCACCCGATGTCCGCGAAATATTTGGCCGCCTTGCGAGGGAGTACGATGGAGCTCCATTGTCGAAGCCTTAAGACCCCGCTCCGGGCGGAGCATAAGAAAGCGTTGGATGTATTTCAACAATGGGCCTTCCACTAGCAAGACGAGGAGCTGACGGAGGTAGACGGATGGACGAAAAGGAACGGCTATCGGGCCCGGTAATACTGGAAGGACCTCCTGGCTGGTCGATTATCCAGCAGTTGGAAGGCCGCGCAACCATTGAAGTTTCGGGTGTTTGTCCTTTACCTGACGGGGGTACCGGGAAGTATGACATTCAAGTCCGCCTTGTGGGCGAAGCCGATGCAGCGGTGATTGTGCCTTGGACATCCTGCGAGATACAAGGCCGTCAGGAATGGCGAATTTCCATTGCAGACATTCCTGTCGGCGGATTATACCGGTTGGAGAGCTGCTTGCGTATTTACAAGGACGAGGGCGGGCATCTGCCGGAAAAGTCCGTTCGAGGGGACATGATCCGCCATATCGGCGTTGGAGATTTATGGGTCATCGCCGGTCAGAGCAATGCGGCCGGATACGGACAAGGACCGTTCTTCGATCCGCCTGAGTTGGGTGTCCATCTGTTCGGGACGGACAGAAGATGGGACTTGGCCGTGCATCCGTTGAACGGAGAGGGGTTCAATACGGCTCACTCGCCCATGCTGCTTTTTGCCAAAACGATTTACAGGGAAACCAGAATTCCAGTCGGATTGGTTCAAGCCGCACGAGCGGGTTCTCCTCTCAAGCATTGGAATCCGGACGAAGAAGGAAGCCTGTATAGAAGCATGCTCGATCGAATTCAAGCTGTAGGCGGCCGGATCAGAGGAGTTGTGTGGGATCAAGGAAATTCGGACTGTTACGCCGATGCGGCGGAAACGTACCTGAAACGATTCGAATCCGTTGTGGAGTACTGGCGCCGCGATCTGGCCGATCCGAATTTGCCGGTGCTGACCGTGCAGATGAATCGTTCCATGGGAGCCGCTTATCCGAACAGCGATATGTTCTATGGGATGGTTCGCGAGGCGCAGAGACAGGCTCCGCTTCGAATTTCCGGCGTGTATGTCATTCCGGCCACCGATTGCGCTTTGACGGATGCGGTGCACCACAGTCCCGCGGGAAACGCGCTGATCGGGGAAAGGCTGGCCAAAACCGCTTTGGCGGCTGTCTATGTTAAAACACGACCCTATCATGCGCCAAGCTTGGTAGAGGCACGCTATCAATCCGAAGGCGCCGTCCATACCGTTAAGCTCGAATTTGATCATGTCAGCGGCCGACTACTGGCGAACAGCCTGCGAGGCAAGCTGTTTACTATCGAAGATTTTGCCGGCTCGGTGGAGGTTTCCGAATGGCGGATCACCGGTCGCGATCGGATCGAAATCACCGTTGACAGGCCGCTTGCCGAGCAAGCTTATATCCACGGTGCGTATGAGATGAATCCGTCCGCCTCCATACCGGTCGATTCGGACACTTATTTGCCTGTTCTGTCGTTTTATCGGCATCCGATCCAGTCAATCCATTCCAGAAAAGAGTGAATGCCAGATGATGGACACGAAGGTTTTGTTGACCGACGAGCAAATGGCCCAATTTATTACTAAAGGTTATGTGGTGCTCCGGAATGAGCTGCCTAGCGATTTTCATGAACTAGTGAGAAACAAAATCGATTATGTATGCAAGGAAGAAGGAAATCCGGGCAATAACTTTCTCCCACGCGTTCCGGAAATAGGCGAGTTTTTTGAGACGCCGGTTGTGAGAGGAGCCCTTACCAGCATCCTCGGACCGGATTATTTCATGCACCCTCATAACCATATGCACTATAACCGTCCGGGCAAAGAAAAACCGCAAAATTGGCATAAGGACGGCTATTGGTCCTCGATGCGCAGCCATCGGCCGTGGTGGGCGATGATCTTCTACTATACTCACGATGTTACGACGGAGATGGGACCGACCGCCGTCATGCCGGGCACGCAATATCACCAGTCGTTTATAGGGGAACAGGGCGTTGAAGCGCTGCCGGCCGGCAAAGCGGGCACGATGGTGCTCGCTCATTTCGACATCTGGCATCGCGGCTCGCACAACTTAACCGAGACGACCCGCCAAATGTTGAAGTTTCAGTTCGTCCGGCGGACGGCGCCGACAGCGCCAAGCTGGAACCATAAGAATGAGGAGCTGGTCCTGCCCGACGACTTGTCCTTTGGGCAGATCAACCTGTGGCAGGATGTGTGGGCATGGCTTCGGGGAAAGGAACGCATTGACGAACAACCGACAGTGGATCCGTCAGCGAATAACACCTCCCGGTTGGCGAATCTGTTGGATGATTCAGTAGAAATTGCGGCATTGAATGCCGCTTATGCTTTGAGCCATATGGGTGAGAACGGAATGAACGCTTTGTTCGGACAATTGACCGATGGATCGGAGAAAGCCGCTCTACGCGCCGCATACGGGCTTCAAGGCTGCGGCCGCCAAGCGGTACCCGGTTTGGTCGAGCGGCTCCGGCATCCGAATGAGAAGCGCCGGGCATTGGCCGCATTCGTGCTCGGCATGCTCGGCTCCGCGGCTCGCGAAGCGGTCTCCCCGCTGCTGGCGGCGCTTGCGGATGACAGCGAATGGGTTCGCCGCAATAGTATCGAAGCGCTCGGCATGATATCCGAGCCTGGGGATGCGGCCCTCATCGGGATTGCCAATGCATTGGAGCAGTCTTTACGGGACGAAGCCGTGGGCGGCTCCGACGCCAACTCCCACTCCATCCAGCCCTATATTCTGAATAAAATCGGATACACCTCCACGCTCAGCTTATCCAGACTGGCACGGAAGCAAGATGCAGACTTGATTGTCGGGGCTTTGAAGCAAGCGCTTGAAAGCCGAGATCGGTATGTCAGGGCTTATGCATCCGAAGCGCTCAGTTTATTACGCACCGAGGAAGCGCTGGAAGTGTTGTTTCGTTTTTTTAAAGTTTCCAGATGGTGCAAGGATACGCACAAGGCCAGCAATACATGAGGTCATCTAAGTGCTTCTCCAGGAGGCGGATATATGAACACGATGCAGTGCGGACCCCAATGGATTGCCGGAGCCATCTCGACGGAGCATTCGGAGAACGGTGTACGACCGTGGAGATTGCCTGTTCATCAATTGAGCTTATACGATCCGGGTTTGGCGGAAGATGCCGGAGTTCCCGCCGGTGTGCGAGTCGCCTTTGCGACGGATTCCCCGTTTATTGCCCTTCAGGTGCGTGCGATCGATAAGGAAAGACAATTCGATCTGGTTATCGGGGCTCAGCTTCGTTCAACGGCATTACTGCCTCCGGGTGAAGAGATCATTACATTCGATTTGCCTGCAGGTTTGATTCAAGCGGAAATCTACTTATCCAACCGATATCCGGTTGAAGTTCTAGCGATCTCCATAGCGGGTGGATCGGTTATCGAGCCGGTTCCCAAGGGAAGGCCGAGATGGGTAGTCTACGGAAGCTCCATTACGAAGGGCGGAGCGGCCTTCAGCCCGGCTCAAACATGGCCCTCCATCGTCGCCAGGCGGAAGGGATGGGATTTGACCTGCCTGGGATTCGGCGGACAATGTCATCTGGAGCCGATGATGGCCAAGCTGATTCGGGATTGGCCGGCGGATGTCATTTCGCTGTGCTTGGGGATCAATATCTACGGAGCCAAGAGCTTAAATTTAAGAACGTTTCGTTCCGCCGTGATCGGTATGATCTCGATTATTCGAGAAAAACATCCGAATACCCCGCTATTCGTCATGTCGCCGATTTATGCCCCCGACCGGGAAACGACGGAAAATCCGGCTGGATTGACATTGGTCCAAATAAGAGACGAAATTCGCGAAGCGGTTGACATTATGAAAGCTTACGGGGATGAATGGATTTTTTATTTTCACGGATTGGATATTTTCGGATCGGAAGATGCGGCTTACTTGTCGGACGGGGTTCATCCGAGTGCAGAGGGCTATAAGCTCCTGGGTGAACGGTATTTAAACTATCTGGATGAAAGGGGATTGGCCGGTGATCCAGCTTGAAAAACGGGAATGGTGCGAATTCTGGTGGGAGGAGACGGGGCCGAGCCCCAAAAAACGGATTTTGCTGATCGGGGATTCCATTACGAAAGGCTACTATCCCTATGTGAAAGAGAGGCTGCAAAACGAAGCGGTTGTCGACAAATTGGCTACCTCCAAGGCAGTGGGGAACCCTTCTCTCCTTCGTGAATTGGACTATATGCTCCGACATCCGATCGGTTACCGGTATGATGCGGTTCATTTCAATAACGGCTTGCACGGCCAGCATCTCTCCGTTGAAGAGTACGAAAGGGGGATGGAGGAAGTGATCCGATATGTAGTGGAAGCCGGTCCACCCTTCATCGTTCTTGCACTATGTACGCCAGTAACCGAAGTGAAAGCTCCGGATCGGCTGGATGCGAAGGTGAACGCGATGGTGATGGAGCGCAATCAAGCGGTACGGCAATTGGCAGCCCAATACGCGCTGTCGTTGAACGACCTTTACACGCCTATGCTTGGTCGAAGCGAGTACGGCGCCGGGGACGGTTATCATTTCAATGAGCAAGGCAGACAAGCGCAGGCCGAGTTGACCGCGCAAGCCATAATGGCAGCCATTGTTTAAGGTATGAGGTGAAGCTCCATGGCCTATTTTTCAATTCAAAAAACGCTCTCTCCGGACACGATTGAGGCTGCCGAACAGTCAGTGTCCCCATTAAATCAATATATTTCCGAGGTTTATCCTCCTGAAAAAGGGTTTCGTCTTCTCGTTTGGGCTAGCGATATGCACATTCATAAAACAGATGGTTATTCTTGCAGGATTGGAGCCTTTTATCAAGATCGCGTGGATACAAGAAGACAATTCACGCTTGCCCTGCATGAGATGAATGCCCTGGCTCTAACCCCTGAATTACTGATTTTAGGCGGGGATATAAGCGACAAAGGGCTTGCTGAAGAATTTCTGGCTTTCGACTCTATCATGAAGCAAGGGATCTATTCGGTACCGACTATCCCTCTGTTCGGAAATCATGATAATCCAGGGTATACGCCCATAAATCCTGAAATAATCCGAATGTGGTCCCAAGTCCAACAACCTGGATGGCCGGATCTCCTGGATCCCAATGAATTTTATTAATGGGAGCTAATCGATCGTTGCGAGCAAGTGTTAGGTGTGTTCTCCGGACATGTTCATCTGCCGAGAGTGTGGCAATATCGTAGAAAATGGTATGGTACGTTCCCATCCATTGCATATGGTATCGGTGCCGGTACAGGCTGGGGCGGAATCATACTAAATGCTGAAGTTATTGCTGCGGTTTTTTATAAAGAGTTGTTCGGCGAAAGCTTTGATTCCTTTTATGGACTAACCGAACAAGCCGGGAAGTTTGCTTTTATGTCACCGGAATTGTTCCAGAATCACCGTCTATTCAATCCCTGCTATTGGCCTTGGGAGCCCGATCCGTTGAAGCGCGATTAAGGATTGAATCTATTCGTTACATGAAAGGGATGAGATGTCCATCATGGGAGTTGTATCTTATAACATAACGGCATCGGATAAAGAGACGTTTGATCGAGACGGGTACTGGATCAGTCCGAAGCTGTTGGATGACGAGACGATCGAGCGTCTTCGCGCCGCACATGAGCGCATCTGGAAAAAGGACTATGACGGGGCCGGCCATGCCCTTCATCCCTTCAAGCTTTCCGACAATCCGTTCGCCCTGCGTAAATTCGATAACGGCTGGTGGATCAACGACGAAGTTCGCGATGTCGTCACCGACCCGAATTTAGGCCAGATGGCCGCCGAGCTGCTGGGCGAGGACGAGATTCGACTGTGGCATGATCAAGTCATCTATAAGCCGGGTGCTTCCGGTCAAGAAACCAATGCCGGCAATGTGGGCTGGCATCAGGATTACGGCTATTGGCGTGCAAGCAGCACATCGAATATGGTAACCGTATGGATCGCCTTGCAGGACACAGACTTGCATAATGGCGGAATGATGACGATCTTGGGATCTCACAAATGGGGTGCGGTGGAAGGAAGCGATACGTTTTTCGAGCAGGATATGACCAAGCTTAAGCAGCGGTTCGCCACTCGAGATTGGGTGGAGGAGCCTTGTATTCTAAAAGCGGGTCAAGCGAGCTTCCACCACGCCCTCACATTCCATGGCTCGTCCACTAATTATTCGGATTCGCCCCGGTTATCGGTTGTCGCTCATCTCATGCCGGGAGATACGTATTACAGGGAGGGCAGAGCGAGCCATGACAACGTTCGTCTACTCGGCCCGCGACCGCAATTCGGACAACGATTTGATAATGAGTACTTCCCCTTGCTGTATTCCAAAAAGTAAGGTGCGTTTCATTTGCGCAAGGGAGGGAGCATCAATCATTCTCAAACAGGTTACCGTCTACCGCGAATCCGGACGTTATGCCGGTTGGCCGGCCAATTACGGCATCTGGTCGTGGGGAAATGAAATCGTGTTCGGGTACACAGTGGCTATCACCTGGAAGATGAAGTTTATCACGCCAGAGATTGCTCTAAACCCTTCGTTACGATGCAAGCTCGCAGCTTGGACGGCGGGACTACTCGGCAAACCGGGAATTTTCCCATATGGACTCCGCTCCATAGGGGGTTCTCGGCAGAAGAGCATATGGAGCCTCGGTTGAGGATTGGGAGCTTGATGATCGGCGATGCCGCTCCGATGCCCTCCGACGGGGATATGGATTTCACCCATCCGGATTTCGCCATGTTATGCGCCAGGACGCATTTGTCGGAGGGAGCCAAGTCGTGGTTCTACACTTCGACGGATTGAGGCCGCTCGTGGCAAGGACCCTTCACCCTGCCAATGTTCTCGCAGAAGGGTGTTGCCGCACGGACTGATTATTTGGTGACGGGACCGAAGGAGCTGATGCTTTTCTTAACCGCGACCAAAGAAAACGGAGAGGAAGGACGGGTATTCTGCGCGCGATCGACGGCTCCCGCAAACAAACATACGGCATTATGGCTCCGCGACCCAATAGCGTTATGAAAACACCTTATTACACCAACACCGGCATTCCTAACAAAAATAGCGATACGCCTCACCTTATTTTGTACCCGGGCGGACCCCAAACGGCCATTTCGGGACAAATAACGCTGTGGCGTAACGCTATTTTGCTGCTAAACCTGATTTTTCGACGGATAGCGTTATGCCATCACCTTATTTTTTGGGTCGCACCTATGAACTAGCTCGCCGGTTAAGCCGGATACGCCTCCATATAGTCGGCTACACGCCCCTCGATACGCGCCATAAAGCCGTCGTACTGGTGCAACCCCTCTGCATGGTACCGCTTGATCCAATCCACCCAGTCGGTCACGATCTCCTGCGTCTCCGCCATGATGCGCTCCTTGGACCAGTCGGGGAACACCGCCTTGATCCACGCGAGACCGAACGAGATATGGCCCGACTCGTCGGCCCAGTCGTAGTCGCAGTCCTGCGCGCCTTCGAGGTCATGCTGCTCGGTAAGCTCGAGCTTCATCTTCGACTTGTTGAGCGGTCCCTTCTGCTCGAGACCGTGCAGCAGGAGCAGCAGGCTGCCCAAGCCGCGGTGGCTGTACGTACGCCAGTGGTCGGGGACCATCGGGTAGTCGACGCCGATCTCGAAACCCATCGCCGCGAGCCGCTGCTCGCCCATCATCGCATGGCGCATCTCGTCGTAGCACCAACGCGCGGCGTTCAAGTACAGCGGCCACGCGAGTCCTTTGTACGCCCATATCAATGCTGCAGGCGTCTCGGCCGCCCATACTTCGTTGGCGTGGTCGATGGCGATCCAGACTCGACGTTCGATCGGGTTGCGGGGCTCGCGAGGCGGCACCTGCATGACCGCCGGCGACCAGGACGGCTCGCGCCCGCCTTCGGACGGCACTACGTAGTCCGGCCGGCCGAAATAAGCGGCGAACGCCTCGCCCGGGTCGCGGTCCGGCCCGAACACGCCGCCGCAAGCGGCCAGCAGCCCCGTCAGCTCTTGCGCTGCGGCAGTAGTGCTCGAGGATGCGCCTGCTGTCAGGGTGGAAGCAAGAGCTTCATATTCGTGCAGCTCCATCTCCAGCTCAGGCAATATCCGCCCGAGAACAATATGCGAGGGGGCGTCGTCCAACGGATCGCTCTGAGCGAGATAGGCTCGCAGCGATTCGAGCAGAGCCGGCTTGATGACGGTGTAGACGAGGCTTAGAAATTCAGCATCCGAAGACGCATTTGGCAGCTTCTCGAGGACTCGGATCAGATGACGGTCCGAGTCCTCATCCACGTCGACACGCGGATAACGAAGCTCGAGCGTCCGCGTGCGCAGCCAGTCCGCATGCACGGCGTCGAGCCAAATATGTTTGGCCAGCATCTTTTTCCCCGGCCAGGACTGCATCTTGACCATGTAGCCGGCCATCGAACGCATGGACTCCTTGACAATTCGGTAACAACGGCGCATCATTTCACTAGCGGTATCTACATCTCGGAGCAGGAACGTATGCATGTCAGGATTCTCCTTTACGTAGTAAGGTTGTGCAACGATCTATGACACCATCTTAGCAACGATGCCGCCGGGAAGGAATGTTCGCCATGACCAAGTTGATGGACTATACGATCAGTTCGCTTCCGATCCGCATCGCAGAGCTGACGGTGGACCCGTCTCGGCTGCGCATCGCCGGCGTCCATATTTTGCAGATCGGGCACTTGCCCGGCCGCAAGCTGCGGCGAGTGGAGGCGCTGTTCGATTGCTGGGCGCTGGCCTATATTGCCGGAGGCCGCGGCACGTTCCGCGTCGACGATGGTCCGACTCAGACGCTCGGACGCGGAGCAGTATTTTTCGTCTACCCGGGCGCGTCTTTCAGCTATGGACCCGAAGAAGGCGGCACATGGGAGGAGTACTATGTCCGCTTCCAGGGAGTCCGCGTGGAGGAATGGCTGCGATGCGGCTTGATTCGGCGCGGTGCGGCGGAGCAGCTGCGGCTGGGGGCCGCCGGAACCGAAGCCGCTGACACCGCGATCATCGGTCGGTTGAACGAGATGCTGGACCGCATGGAGAGCGGTTCGGCGGAAGAAGCCGATCGTGCGGCCGCGCAGCTCGAGTCGCTGCTGCTGGAGCTCGCTCAGCGGCTTGCCCGGTCCCAGCCTTCGCTCACCCGCAGCGGCACCGCCTCGGACGTGCTGAACTACATGGCCGACCGGCTGCAGGAGCCCTTGGAGGCGGAAGGCATCGCCGCTGCCAACCACATCTCCGTGCCGACTTTGCGGAGATTGGTTAGCAAGCAGACGGGCTACTCGCTGCACGAGTATTTGCACCGGCTGCGCGTAGCGGAGGCGAAGAAGCTGCTGCTGACGACGGATATGCCGGTCAAGGAAATTGCCCGGCTGCTGCAATACGACGATCCGCTTTATTTTTCACGCGTATTCAAGCGGATGGCGGGCGTCTCGGCAAGCGAGTTTCGCACAAGTCTGTGAGGCAGCAGGATTTTCCCCGGTCAAGTCGAATTTTGTAGCAGGATAGTACATTTGAGCCTTCAACTAACGGAGCTGAGAGCAAGAAAGGGGAGCAAGTCATGTCGGACTGGCTGCATTTATGGACGGAGAACGAAATTCCGCATCGCAATGGAGAGGGAGAGGAGGATACCCCGGCGATCATGAGCTTCTTGCTAGACGCGCCGAACGAGGGACGCAGGGCTTGTGTCGTCGTATGTCCCGGCGGCGGTTATTTCTTAAGAGCGGGTCATGAGGGCGAGCCGATCGCCAGGTGGTTGAATTCGATCGGACTGAGTGCGGTCGTCCTGCGCTACCGAGTCCAGCCTTACCGCTATCCTTCGGCTTTGCGGGACGCCCAGCGAGCGATTCGGTATGTGCGGAACGAGGCGGAAGCTTGGGGGATCGATCCGGAGAAAATCGGCATTCTCGGTTTCTCCGCCGGGGGCCATCTCGCAGCCAATGCTTCGGTAGACAACGACCAAGGGCAGCCGGAAGCGGCGGATCCGATCGAACGGCACAGCAGCAGGCCGGATTTTCAAGTTTTGTGCTACCCGGTCATCAGCTTCGGCGATGCGTTCGGGCATAAGGGCAGCATGTACAATTTGCTTGGAGAGGAGCCCGATCCGGAGCTGGCCGAATTTTTGTCGCTGGAGCGGAGGGTGACGCCCGAGACGCCTCCTGCCTTTCTGTGGCATACGGCTGACGATGCAGGAGTGCTCGCGGACAACAGCTATGCGATGGCGATGGCGCTGCGGGCGAATCAAGTCGCGCATGAGCTTCATGTTTTTGAGAACGGCAAACACGGGCTTGCGCTGTCCGAGGAGCTGCCGGATGTGGCCGAATGGACGAAGCTGTGCGAGCGTTGGCTAGCCAGACGCGGTATGACATCACCGGTCGATGGGCATAAATGATAGCCAGATAAGCAAGGTTTGCGCCATGCGGTTCATATGCGGTCAGAACGATCCCTTGTATAATTCAAGGCGAGACTATACAAGCCCAATTGGAGGTAACCCATATGAAACAGGATAAAATCGGATTGCAATTGTACACCGTACGGGAAGAAACGGCCCGCGATTTCCAAGGCGCGCTTCGCCGCATCGCCGAGATCGGCTACCAGGGCGTGGAGTTCGCCGGCTATGGCGGCATGACCGCCCAGGAGCTGAAGAGCTTGCTCGACGAGCTCGGCATGGTCTCGATCGGCAGCCACGTGAGCTTGGCCCGATTGACGGAGAATTTGGCGGAAGAGATCGAGTTCAACGCCACGCTCGGCAGCCAATACATCATTTGCCCTTGGCTCCCGGAAGAGATGCGCGACAGCGAAGCGTTTGCGAATGTAATTCCGGTGTTCGAGCAGATTGGTCAAGAAGTGCGGAACAACGGGATGACGTTTGCGTACCATAACCACGCGTTTGAATTCGAAAGCAAGATCGGCGAAGAGTTCCTGTTCGACGCGCTGTTCTCCAAGACGGCGCCTGAAGCGGTACAAGTCGAGCTCGATCTGGGTTGGGTGCAATATGCAGGACTTTCTACATTAGAGTACGTGGCCAAATACAAGGGGCGGCTGCCGCTGCTGCACCTCAAGGATTTCCGTCAATCCGCGGCAGGCGGACAAATCGACACGGTCGAAATCGGCAAAGGCGATCTCGATATTCCAACGGTTATCGAGGCTTCGCGTGCCGCCGATGTCGATTGGCTGATCGTCGAGCAGGACCGATGCCAGCAAAATCCTCTCGACAGCGTAGCGGAGAGCTTCCGCTGGCTGCAAGCGGGCGGCTACGCGTAACGCCGCCCGCCTGACAGTCGCACGGCGTCGCGGCGGAGCCGCCGTGCGACTGTTGACCGCGGCGGCGCTAGTCGCCGCGGTGCTCGCGGGCTGCGCCGGGCCGGGCGGAGCGCCCGGCGCAGCCGGG
>NZ_BIMA01000048.1 GCF_004000845.1 Paenibacillus koleovorans NBRC 103111 | reverse complement strand
AAAATCTTGTGCCAACCTCAGCCGGCTTCCATCCAAGGCACAAGATTTTAAGAGCGATCGGAACCCAGCTGCCTGTCCTCCCCCCGCACCAACTAAACACCCACGCCCGCAACCAGCCTCGCTCCAACTCCGACCTGCCCTCCCCCGCACCAACTCAACACCCACGCCCGCAACCAGCCTCGCTCCAACCCCGACCTGCCCTCCCCACGCACTATCAGAACACCCACGCCAGTATCCATTCTGTACTCTATCGGAACCCAGCGACCTGCCCTCCCCCGCACCAACTCAACACCCACGCCCGCAACCAGCCTCGCTCCAACTCCGACCTGTCCTCCCCATGCACCAACTGAACACCTCCGCCGACATATTTTGCACCGCCCACACACCAAGTGTACACCCTCGCCTCATTCCCCGACAGAAGCGCACATGGCGCAACAATTGCCCCTGCCGGAGTCGAGCAAAGTACGGATTTTGCACTTACTTGGCCCGTTCGTTTATGGAATGATAGGGTCATCAAACGATAGAAGAGGTGACAACGAATGGACTCCGAGCGAAACCAAGCAGCCAGTCCCCCCGCTCCGCCGAGCATGCGGACGTCGACAGGCAAACCCGCGGGCAAGCCCCGCTTCCTGCAACTGCTAAAAAACAAAGAGCTGCTGATTCTCGCTTTGCCCGCTATTATTTACAAACTCATCTTTGCGTACATTCCGATGTACGGAGTCATCATCGCCTTTAAAGAATTTCGGTACGACAAGGGGATCTGGGGTAGCGAGTGGGTAGGGTTCGATAACTTCGAGTTTTTGTTCAAAACGGAATACGCCTGGCGAATTACGCGAAATACGATTTTATACAATCTCAGCTATCTAATCCTCACGACCATTTGCGCTTTAGCGATCGCGGTGCTGATGAACGAGCTGAGCCGCCGCTCCGTCAAGTTTCATCAGACGACCATGTTCCTGCCGCATTTCTTGTCCTGGATTCTCGTCGGGTATGTGGCCTACGCGTTCCTGGAGCATAGCCATGGGTTCGCCAACGTGATGCTGATCAAGGCCGGTTTGCCGCCGATATCGTGGTACAAAGAAACGTACGTGTGGCCGTACATCCTCAACATCGTGCATCTGTGGAAAGGAGTCGGGTTCTCGGCGCTGCTCTACTACGCGGCCATCATCGGGGTGAATCCGGAATATTACGACGCCGCCAAAATCGACGGCGCCTCCCGCTTCCAAATCGCGACGAAAGTGACCATCCCGATGATCGCGCCGCTCATCTCCATCCTGCTGATCCTGTCGCTCGGCGGCATCATTCACGGGGACTTCGGGCTTCACTATTTCGTGCCGAACCAGCAAGTCTCGACATTCACGTACCCGACGACGGATGTCATCGATACGTTCGTCCTTCGCGCCATCGGCGGTCTAGGCAACTTCGGGATGGCTTCCGCCGTAGGGTTCTACCAATCGTTCGTCGGCCTCGTGCTGATCGTCATCGTCAACCTGATCGTACGCAAGCTGGACGAAGAGAAATCGTTGTTCTGATTCGCCAAAAGAGAGGAGGAGCGACATGTCGCAACCGAACAAGAACGTCACGCTGTTCGATATTTTCAACAACATCTTCTTCATCCTGCTGAGCATTGGATTCGTCGTACCGATGTTGCTAGTAGTTATCGTCTCGTTGACCGATCAGCAATCGCTGCTGATGAACGGATACACATTCCTGCCGGAGAAATGGAGCGTAGATGCCTACCGCTACTTGCTCGGATCGCCGGATGCGGTCGTACGGGCGTACGGAGTAACGGTCTTCGTAACCGTAATCGGCACCATTGCCGCGGTACTGCTCGTGACAATGATCGGCTATTCCGTCAGCCGTCCGGATTTTGCTTACCGCCGGTTTATCGTCATTCTGTTCCTGATCCCGATGTTCTTTCACGGGGGACTGGTCCCGACTTACATTCTCGTCACCAAATATTTGCATTTGAAGGACACGCTGTTCGCACTCATTTTGCCCGGGTTGGTCAGCTCGTTCCATATTCTGATCATCAAGGGCTTCCTGACCAAAATGCCCTATGAAATCATCGAATCGGCCAAGGTGGACGGTGCAGGCGAATTCCGCATCTTCTTCCAGATCATCGTTCCGCTGTCCGCGCCGGTCATGGCCACGATCGGTCTGTTCACGGCTTTCGGCTACTGGAACGAATGGATGAACGGCTTGCTCTACATCGACAATCCGGCCTTCATCCCGCTGCAATTGCTGCTCGTACGCGTACTGCACTCCATCGAGTTCATCCTGGCGAGCATTCATTCGACCGGCGACAACAGCATACCGGGGCAATTGATCTCCATGAAGGATATGCCGGGAGAGCCGATCCGGATGGCGCTTGCCGTATTGGCCGGCGGACCGATGATGTTCATCTTCCCGTTTTTCCAAAGGTATTTCGTAAAGGGCCTCACAGTAGGCTCGCTGAAGGGGTAACGGGATGAACAGACAAACGGAATCCATAGGGTCGACGACGAATGTGGAAAAAACAGCAAAAATGACGCTTCATGCAGCGGAAGGAGCGTTATCGTTCGAAAGCCATGGAGTCAAGCTGGCAGGCGGGGTGCCGGAAGCGATGATCCTGGTCGGAACGGAAGAGACGGAATACGTCTGGAAACCGTTCGCAGGTACCGATACTGGCACCGGCTCCGCCAAGTACGACCAATCCCCGGTGACGACGCCGGGCGGCGAAGGCGTGGAGCATAGCTGGATCTGGAGCGAGCCGTCGGGTTTCCTATTCCAATGGATCGTCACGGAGCTGAAGGGAGTACCCGGCTTTACCGTGCGCGGCAGCTTCACCAACGGGTCGAACGAACCGGTAAGGCTGCGCAGCTTCACCTTGCTGGCCGCGCCGGCAGGCGGGGTCCGTTGCGAGGGAGAGCCGAGCGATTGGTTCCTCTCCTCGATGGCCCACGAGACCCGTATCGGCACCATGGGCGAGACGTTGCCGAGCTTGAACGACTGCATCATCGAGCGGTGGAAGGGCTACAACATGCCGGTCCCGTTCAAGCTGTCGGAGGATGCGAAAAACACGGATGGCCGCTACCGTTTCTACAGCGATTTCCTTACACTCTACACCGACCAAGGGAACAAAGGGATCACTTGGGCGGCCGTAGGCCCGCCGCGTGCGGATGTGGGATTCGAGTGCTGCGTGGACGACGGCGCGATGGCACTTCGGATCACGAGCCAGATGACGGATATCGTAGTCGACCCGGGCGAGGTGCGGCAGGCGCAAGAGGTGCTCGTCCTAGGCGGAGCTTACGCCGAGGTGTCGGAGACCGTGTTCCGCTGGCTCGCAGCGACGCACGGGCAGCGGACGCAGCAAGGCGCGAAGTTCGGCTGGTGCAGCTGGTACGATCTGATGGATAAGATTACCGAAGAAACCGTGCTGGCAACCGTGGCGGAAATTCGCGACAGAAGCGAGAGCTGCCCGTTCGATGTGATTCAGATCGACGACGGCTTTCAGCGGCAGGTCGGCGATTGGCGCCGGAACGACAAGTTCCCCGGCGAAGACTGGTCGACCGTCGTAGGTGCGATCCGCGGGACGGGAGCCGAAGCGGGCATTTGGCTGGCGCCGCTGGCCATCCATAACACGACCGAGCTGTTCGCCGAACATCCGGATTGGCTGCAGCGGGACCGGCAAGGCGAGATCAGCGGACAGGCTCATAATTGGGGAGCGACTTCGCACTGGCTCGATCCGACCAATCCCGGCGTAGAAGCTTGGCTGCGGCAGTTAATGACGGATATGCGGAACGAAGGATTCACCTACTTCAAGATCGATTTCAATACGATCGGGGGCGGGTGCCGCTTCTACGATTCCAAGAAGACTCGGCTGCAGGTGCATCGCGAGCTGTATCGCCTGTACCGGGAAGCGATCGGCGAACAATCCTATCTGCTCTCTTGCTGGGGCTTCAACCGCGGGGTGCTCGGGTATGCGGATGCCGTGCGCATCGGACCCGATTCCTGCCCGATCTGGAGCCACGCGCATCCGTGCACGCTGCTGGAAGCGATCCGCGCGACGGGCATGAACGCGGCAGCCAACGGCTTGCTGCTCGCTACCGATCCGGACGTGACCTACGTGCGGGTGCGCGAGCAAGTCGATCCGCCGGGCGGCGAAGAACGCTGGGGTCGGGCGATGCACGAGAGCGAGCTGCGTACGTGGCATAGCTTCGTCGGCTTGGCCGGCGGACTCGCCATCACCTCCGATCCGCTCGAGAAGGCGGATTGCCGCACGCCCCAAGCGGTGCGGATGATGGAAATTCTGAATCCGCCAGCACCGGAGAAGGGCGTATCGCTCCAAGGCGGCGTCGACAAGAACCATACTCGTTTCGGCTTTACGGCCGAACGGACGTGGGGCAAGTTCGCCTCGTTCCTGCTGTGGAACCCGGAGCAGGCAACCAGGCGATTGGAGCTGACTACAGCGGCGACCGGTCAGGTAGGAGAGCAGTTCCACCTGTGGTCGTTCTGGAACGAAACGTACTTGGGCGTGGTCGACGCCGATCATTCCGTGGAGCTGGCGCCGCATGAGCCCGCTTTGCTGAGGGCGACACCATGGTCGGCGCCAGGGGAGCCGCTGATCGTGGGATCTACCCTCCACATCTCGATGGGAGCGGCGGAGATCGGAGCGTTCCGCGCGAACGCCGACAGTGTCGAGCTGGAGCTGACAGCAGCCGGCGCGGAATCCGGTGCCGTCTATATATACAGCAAGCGGCAATTGGAGCTGTCGGCTGCAACCGGCTGCCGGGTCGGATCGCTGGAGCGGGTGGGGGCCACGGATGTGTGGCGGCTGTCCTTGCTGGACCGTCAGAGGTCCCAGCCGCAAGTCATCAAGCTGCAATGTCACGACTAACACAACATAACGAAAGAGGGATCGGTCATGGAGCTTCAGCAAATTCGCAAGATGGCACAACAAGTGAAAGAAAACATAAGCAAAGTCATCGTAGGCAAGGATGAGGTCGTCGAGCAGCTGCTCATTTCATTGCTTTCTTCCGGTCACGTGCTGCTGGAGGATGTTCCGGGCACAGGCAAGACATTGCTTGCCAAGACGTTAGCCGCCTCGCTGCAATGCGGGTTCAAGCGGATTCAGTTCACGCCGGACTTGCTGCCGAGCGATCTGAGCGGCATTAACTTCTTCAATCAAAAACAATCGGAATTCGAGTTCCGTCCGGGTCCGATCTTCACGAATATATTGCTGGCCGACGAAATCAACCGCGCAACGCCGCGTACCCAATCCAGCTTGCTGGAATGTATGGAGGAGCGGCAGATCAGTATCGACGGCGTGACCCGCAAGCTGGACCGCCCTTTCCTCGTTATCGCTACGCAAAATCCGGTCGAGAATATGGGCACTTTCCCATTGCCGGAAGCACAGCTGGACCGCTTCCTGCTGAAAATCCGCATGGGTTACCCGAATGCCGCCGATGGGATCTCCATCCTGAAGCGGTTCAAAGAGCAAAGTCCGCTTGAAACGATTCAAGGCGTAGTCGGTATTGATGAGCTGGTGGATGCGCAGGACAGCTATACGCGGGTTTCCGTGAGCGACGACTTGTACGTGTATTTGATAGAGCTGGTGGAACGGACGCGCAACCATCCGGATGTGGCGATCGGCGTCAGTCCGCGCGGTTCGCAATCGCTGCTGCGTGCCGTTCAGGTGAAAGCGACTCTGCAAGGACGCGACTTCGTCTCGCCGGACGATATCAAGCAGATGGCGAAGCCCGTGCTCGCGCATCGGATGGTCATGAGGCAATCGTCGCAGGCGAAGAACAAGGCGGAGGCCGTGCTGGACGCTCTGCTCAAGGAGATTCCGGTTCCGTCCGAGCAGCAATTGGTCCGAGGGTAACGCTATGGGCATTCATTGGTTCATCTTCCTGGCTTTCCTGATCGCCTACCTGCAGGGGAAGCTGTTCAAGCGATGGGGACTGTCCAAAATCGCGTATCACCGGCAGTTCAGCGTCAAATCGTGTTATGCGGGAGAAGAGCTCGAGATGGTGGAGCGGATCGTCAATCGCAAGCCGCTGCCGCTCCCGTGGCTCCGGCTGGAGGCGTTGTTCGACGCCTCGCTCGCCTTCGTCAGCCAGCGCCAGCTCGAGATCAGCGGCAGCGAGACGATGCAGAATCACAAGAGCTTGTTCTCCTTGCTTCCATACGGGCAGGTAGTTAGACGGCATAAAATCGTGGCGCGCAAACGCGGCTGCTACCGGATGGAAACCGTGTCGATGACATGCGGCGACATGCTCGGGCTGCATAAGACGGCCACGAAGGTGCAGATGGGCGCCGAGCTGATCGTGTACCCGAAGCCGGTGCCGTTCGAGGAAATTCCGCTGCCCTCGCATTCGTGGCAAGGCGATATTACCGTGCGCCGCTGGATCATGGAAGATCCGTTTATGATTCAAGGCGTGCGCGATTACCGGTACGGCGACACGATGAACATGATCAACTGGAAGGCTACGGCGCGCAGCAGCAGGCTGCAGGTACAGCAGCGCGACTTCACGGCCGACCATCGGTTGATGATCTATGTCAATTTCGACGTGACGGAGACTATGTGGAACGCCATTACCGATCCGGAGCTGGTGGAGCGGGGGATCGCCTACGCCGCTTCGATCGCGGAGAATGCGGTGTCCCAAGGCATCCCGACGGGCTTCGGCTGCAACGGCTCCTTGATCGATGCGCCCAAGCAGCCGGTGCGGGTAGCGGCGCAGTCGGGTCCGACGCATCTGACCGATCTGTTCGAGACGATGGCCAAGCTGATTATGGTCCGCAGCGATTCGATCGGCCAGTTCCTCGAGCAGGACGTGAACAGCGGTGTCAGCAACATGGACATCATCGTCATTACGGCGTTTGTCAGCGACGAGATGCAAGGGCTGATCGACCGGCTGCGCCTGCAAGGCAATGCGGTAGAGATCGTGCCGCTGACACAGGAGAAGGCGCATGATGAACTTAGCCCGGCAAACGGACAGACAGACAAGGAGGGGATGGACACATGGGCAAGCTGAAAGCGATCGTACTCGCGGGATTCCGGGGCTGCGTCGAGCTACTGCTGTATGCGCCGCTCCTGATCCAACTGGGCGTTCTGACCGTCCCTGACGACGGCCTGTTCTTATGGTGGTTCACCTTGCCTATCTACTATGTGGCCGGATATACGCTTCGCTCGCTGTGGCGCATTGAAACCCGGTTCGGCCTTACTGCACTGGGAGTCGTTATCGTCGGCGGACTGAGCTATGTTTTCTCAAGCGGCAGCATGCTGGCGCTGGTATCGGGCTTCGCGATCGGAGCGCTGCTGTACTACCGGGGCTCTCGGATGTCGCAGCTGCCTTGGAACATCACGTTCCCGATCCGTTTTTATTGGTTTGGATTGGTGACTTACGCCTATGGGTCGATCGCCTTTCCTTCCTTCGATTCGCTGAGCGGCTACAAGACGACGGTGTATTTGCTGGGCTTTGCGGCTCTTGCCGTAGCGCTGCTCGTCTCCAACGAGATGAATTTGAAGAACGAGACGTTGTCCGGCTCGCGCGAAGCGAAGCTGTCCCGTGGCGTCGTTTGGAAAAACCGTATCCTGATCCTGCTTGCGCTCGCGCTCGTTATGTTGATCGGCTCTTGGAAGGCGCTGGCCGGAGCGGTTACGGCTCTGAAGGAGAAGATCATCGCGCTATACCAGAGTCTGATCGACCGGATCATACCGAACAAACCTTCGGGCGGGGTTTCGGAGATGCCGACAGGCTCGGCGCTGGAGATCGGCCAGATTACGGCGGAAGAAACGGATCCTTCGGCATTCGTGCTGTTTTTGCAAAAAATGGGCTATTACGTGGTGGCCGCCATCTTAATCGGAGCCGTCATCTTCATCCTCTATCTGGGCATCCGGTTGCTGAGAAAGTGGATCAAACGTTTGGTAGCCTGGATGTCCGAGCGGATGAACAGGCGCGGCGATGACAACGACGGCGGTTTCGTGGATGAGAAGTCGAATGTGTTCGATTGGGACGCCCTTAAGAAGCAGTGGAGCGACTCGGCCAAGAGCGGCTGGAAGAAGCTGTTCGATCGCGAGCCGAAGTGGGAGCAGTTGAAGGACAACCGCGAACGTGTAAGGTTTCTCTACCGGATGAAGCTGCAGGAGTTTATGGGCGAGGGCTACCGTTTCGAATCGGCGAAGACGCCGGGCGAGGTTGGCTCGGATGTCGAGAGATGGCGCAAGGAAGCGTCGATACCGGCATGGAAAGCGCTGATCCCGCTCTATTACGAAGCGCGTTACGGTGACAAGGAATTGACTGGAGAGAAGCTGCGGGATGTAATTCAGCTTCGAGATTCAGGCAAACGATAAGCCAACGAAGCGAACGAGGAGGGCCTTATGAGAGCCATTCAGAAGCAAGGTCTAGGTCGGGCCGTGCTGGTCGACCTCTCCGATCCGGTTGCCGGGCCGGGTGAGGTGCTGGTGCGTGCGCGATACGCCGGGCTGTGCGCCTCCGATCTTCATAAGCTGTACCGGTCGAGCGGCGAAAAGGATGACGCGAACGGGAAGCTGGTGATGGGACACGAATGCTCCGGCGTCATCGAGGCGCTGGGAGCGGGCGTGGAGCGGTATCCGTTCACCGATCGCCCCATCCGTGTGGGAGACCGGGTGGCCGTCGATCCGCTGATTCCATGCCTGAGCTGCGAGAGCTGCGCCAGAGGGCAGTATATGATCTGCCCGAAGTTGTCGCATCTCGGCTTGTGGCGGGACGGCTGCTTCGCAGACAAGTTCACCGCTCCCGCAACGCGGTTGTACCCGCTGCCGGACGAGGTCGGCGATCTGGAGGGCGCGATGGCGGAGCCGCTGGCCTGCGCCTTGAACTTCGTCGACAAGGCCGCGCTGAAGTGCGGCGACACGGTCACGATTATCGGCGGCGGCGCGATCGGCCAGTTCGTGGCGCTGACGCTGCTCCACGCCTCGCCCGCGGCAGAGATCATCGTCTCCGAGCCGGTGCCGGCCAAGCGGGAGAAGCTTCGCGCCATGGGCATCCGGCATACGGTCTCGCCGATCGAGCGTTCGGTAGGTGACTATGTACGCGAGCTTACGGAAGGGCGCGGCAGCGATGTAGTGATCGAATGCGTCGGCACGGCCGGCGCGATCCAGGATGCGCTGTCCGCCACGCGGAGCCAAGGACGCTGCGTGCTGGGCGGGCTGCCGGAAGGGAAGCTGCCGCTCGACCTGCATCATCTGGTGTTCGGCGAGCTGGAAGTGCGGGGCGTGCTCGCGACCGATTGGCATTTTTCCCGGGCAATCCGGTTGATCGCCAGCGGCCGCCTGCCGGTTAGCCGACTTGTAGATCGAATCATTTCGCTAGAAGAGGTTCCCGAGGCGATGCGCCAAGCTCACGAGGGCAAGGATATCGGGAAAGTGGCAATCCGGATTGACGATAGCGGCAGATGAATTTCGGTAGAGGTGGAAGGGACGAGATGGGTACGTTTGACGCGGTGATAGCCAAATATTTGATTGAAACCCCTTACACACTGGAGCATGCGGCGGAGGTGATGGCCGGCGAGCAGTCCACGGGCACGTTCGTGGCGGTGCCGGGGGAGACGCCGGAGCTAAAGCGGAAGTTTGGCGCGCAGGTGTTGCACATCGAGGAGCTGGACGTTTACGACCGGCCCGCCCTCCCGGGGGCAAAGCCGCCTCAAGGCCATGACGGGCGATATCGGCGAGGCGAGGTGACTTTATCGTTCCCGCTCCATAACTTCGGTCCGTCGATTCCGAACTTGCTCGCTGCGGTGGCGGGGAATTTGTACGAGCTGCAGGAATTTTCCGGGCTGCGCCTGATCGACTTGGAGCTGCCTGAAGCGTTCGCCTTCGCTTACAAGGGACCTCAGTTCGGGATCGACGGCACGCGCAGACTGGCTGGTGTCCACGGCCGCCCGATTATCGGTACGATAGTCAAGCCCAGCATCGGGCTATCCATAGAGGAGCTCAGTTCGCTAGTCGAGGAATTGGCGCTCGCCGGTCTCGATTTTATCAAGGATGACGAGCTCAATGCCAATCCTCCCTATGCGCCGCTGGAGCTCAAGGTCAAGGCGGTGATGCAGGCGGTCGAGAAAGTGGCGGACCGTACGGGCACAAAAGCGATGTATGCCTTCAACATTACGGGCGATATCGACGAAATGGAGCGGCATCACGAGCTGGTCGCGAAGCACGGGGGGACCTGCGTGATGGTCAGCCTGAATAGCATCGGGTTCGCCGGACTGGCCCATCTGCGCAAGTATTGCGCGCTGCCCATCCATGGACATCGCAATCAGTTCGGCATGCTGACCCGCTCGCCGCTGCTCGGCATGGAGTTCAAGGTGTATCAGCTGCTGGCTCGATTGGCCGGCGCCGACCATCTGCATGTCAATGCGCTGAACAGCAAGTTCTACGAGAGCAACGAATCGGTCATTCGCTCGGTGAAGGCGATGAAGCAGCCGCTGTTCGGAGGGAACCTCGCCATGCCGGTGCTGTCTTCCGGCCAATCCGCCCTCACGGCGGAGCCTACTTATCGCACACTCGGCACATACGACCTGATGAACATTGCCGGGGGCGGCATACTGGCGCATCCTCAAGGCGCTCGTGCCGGCGTCCTCAGCATGAAGCAAGGCTGGGAAGCCGCGATGTTGGGTATACCCGCGGAAACCTATGCGCTTACCCATCCGGAGCTGCAGAGCGCGTTTCTCAAATTCAAGAAGCAGTAAGGCAAGGAGAAGATGCGCATGTCGCAATGGTTGCTTAGCTTTTACGGCGACGATTTTACCGGATCTACCGACTCCATGGAGGCGCTGGCCCTGCATGGAGTTAAGACTGTTTTATTCCTGGATGTGCCGCCGCGAGACATCATAGCGGAACGATTCCCGGATGTCCGGGCGATCGGCGTCGCCGGCATCAGCCGCTCGCTTGCGCCGGTGGAGATGGAGCGGGAGCTTTGCCCTTTATTCCGCAAGCTGGCCGAGCTCCGAACCCCGATCGTCCATTACAAAATGTGCTCGACCTTCGATTCATCGCCGGAAATCGGCAGCATCGGCCTGGCAATCGACATCGGCTGCGAAACGTTTGACGGTCCGTTCGTGCCCTTGCTTGTGGGGGCGCCGGCGTTGAAACGGTATACGCTGTTCGGGCATCATTTCGCCTCGATCGGGGACACGGCTTATCGGCTCGACCGCCATCCGGTCATGTCCGAACACCCGCTCACGCCGATGGACGATTCGGATTTGCTGCTGCTGCTTGGCAGGCAAACATCACGGAAATCCGGGCTTGTCGATATTATCGCGCTTCAGGCAGATGGCGGCGAAGTGAAGATGAAGACGGATCGGCTTGTTCAGGACGGAGCGGAAATCGTGTTGTTCGACGTGCTGGATGAGGAAAGTTTGCTGAAGACGGGCGAGCTGATCTGGCATGCCGCCCAAGACAAGCCGCTGTTCACCGTTGGCTCCTCCGGCGTCGAGTACGCACTCGGCGCGCACTGGCAGTCGGAAGGGCGGATCGAGAGGAAGGCGGCGTTCGCTGAGGCGGGAGCCCCCGGCCCTGCAGACGCGATGCTGGCCTTATCGGGCAGTTGTTCTCCCGTAACCCGGCAGCAGCTGGAATACGCGATGGATCATGGATTCACCGGGCTTCAGGCGGATGCCGTCAAGCTGATGGATCCCGATACGGCCCGGCTGGAGCGAGCCCGATTGTTCGAGGAGGCTTCCGCTTTGCTGAGTGCAGGCGGGAGCGTTGTTGTGTACACGGCATTAGGACCGCATGACGACTCGATCGCCGCTGTAAAGGATTACTTGAAGCGGGAAGGCTTGGCCGAATCGGAAAGCAGCAGGAAGATCGGCATCCAGCTCGGTTTGTTGTGCCGCGAGCTCGTTGAAGAACTGAGTATACGCAGGGTGTTGGTCGCCGGAGGCGATACATCCGGTTATGTGACGAAGGAATTGGGCGTGTTCGCGCTGGAGACGATCATTCCGATCGCTCCCGGCGGTCCGCTGTGCAAAGGGTATTCCGACCATCCGCATTTCGACGGAATCGAGCTTGCGTTGAAGGGCGGACAAGTCGGGAGGTTCGACTATTTCATTCGAGTGCTGCAGGGTGGAGCTTAGTAAAGGAGAGGTACAAGATGAACATTGCCTTGATCGGCGCCGGCGGCAAGATGGGCGGCCGCATTACCGACAACTTAAGAAATTCCGAGTTCCGGCTGAGCTATGTGGAGGTTTCGGAAAAAGGTCTGCAGCGTCTACAGGAGAAAGGACTGGCTGCCACTCCGCAAAACGAGGCGCTCCGCATCGCGGACGCTGTCGTGCTGGCCGTTCCCGACGTGCTGATCGGCCGAATTGCCGCAGACATCGTCCCGCAGCTGAAGCCGGGCGCTATGGTGATCGTGCTCGATCCGGCGGCGGCGCATCTGGGACAGCTGCCTGAACGCAGCGACGTGACGTATTTTGTCACCCATCCTTGCCATCCGCCCGTCTTCAACGACGAGACGACGCTGGAAGCGAAGCGGGATTTCTTCGGGGGGATACAGGCCAAACAAGCGATCGTATGCGCCTTGATGCAAGGTCCTGAGGCCGATTATGCGAAGGGGGAAACGATCGCCGTCCGCATGTACGGGCCTGTTCTCCGTTCGCATCGGATTACGGTCGAGCAGATGGCGATTCTGGAGCCGACGATGGCGGAGACGATCGGGGCGGCGGCGGCAATGTTTCTGAAGTCCGCCATGGACGAGGCTGTAAGGCGAGGTGTTCCGCCGGAGGCCGCTCGCGACTTCATGCTCGGCCATATCAACATCGAGCTGGCGATAGCCTTCGGGGAAGCGGGCAATCCGTTCTCGGACGCCTGTCAGGTGGCTATGGAATACGGCCGAGGCTATTGGCTGAAGGACGGATGGAATGCGTTGTTCGAGCC
Source organism: Paenibacillus koleovorans NBRC 103111 (assembly GCF_004000845.1). Classification (GTDB taxonomy): domain Bacteria; phylum Bacillota; class Bacilli; order Paenibacillales; family NBRC-103111; genus Paenibacillus_AA; species Paenibacillus_AA koleovorans. The sequence continues at coordinate 38,457 of NZ_BIMA01000048.1, read as the reverse complement.
GGACAGCGTGAAGGAGCAAATCCGGCTGATGCTGAACCCGGGGAAGGAGCCCGCACGATGATTATCGACGTTCATGCGCATATGGGCTATGACCGGGTGTTCGACGAGGATTTCACGGAGCGGGAGCAATGGGACAAGAAGGAGCAGTTCGGCATCGACTTTACGATCGTGCAACCCGCGCTCGTGCATACGCTCGAGGAAGTGGTCCGGCAGCATGACGACATCGCCGCGCTTTGCCGCAAGCACCCCGACCGATTCGCAGGCATGGCCAATCCGAACCCGCATTTGCCGGATGCCGCTTACGAGCGGGAAGTGCGTCGCTGCGTGGAAGAGCTTGGTTTCGTCGGCATCAAAATCCATACGTCGGCGCATGCGGTTAGTCCGGCCGGAAGAGACGGCCTGCGGGTGTTCGAGCTGGCTCGTAAGCTGGACGTACCGGTGATGGTCCATACCGGAGCAGGCATTCCGTTCGCCAACCCTAGCAATCTAATTCCGGTCGCGCAGCGGTTCCCGGACGTGAAGATCATTCTCGCGCACTGCGGGATGATGATCATGGCGGGGGAGACTTACATTACGATGAAGGATTACGACAATGTGTACGCCGACATCACTTGGACCGGAGGATTCCTGCTGCGCCACTGGATTCACGAGCTCGGCGCTCACCGGTTTCTGTTCGGCACCGATCATGCGGACAATACGGGCACGGAGCTGGCCAAGATCCGCACGAGCGGCCTAACGCCGGAAGAGCAGGACTGGGTGCTGTTCAAAGCGGCTTTGCAAGTGTACCGGCTGTCGATTCAAGCTGGATAAGGAAGGAGGGATTGGGCTATGTGGAAAGTCGGCCTAGTAGGCACCGGCTATTGGTCGGAGAAACATCTGCACGCGTGGCGGCGTATTCCGGGCGTTCAAGTTGTCGCGCTGTGCAACCGCTCCGTAGGGAAAATGCTGGATCGCGCCCAAGCATTCGGCATCCCGGAAAGTGCCTGTTATACGAGCATCGATGCGATGCTGGCGGAGGCGGAGCTGGATATCGTCGACATCGTCACCGGACCGGAGACGCATCTGGAGTTTGTGGAGAAAGCGTCGGCCGCAGGCAAACATATCATGTGCCAAAAGCCTTTCGCTCGTTCGCTCGAGGAGGCCGAGAGGATGGTGTCGGTCACCAAAAAGGCAGGCGTGCGCTTGATGGTCACGGAAAATTGGCGGTGGCTGCAGCCTTTTCAAACGATAAAACATGTCATCGAATCGGGCACGCTCGGCCGGATTCATACAGCGCGTTATATGCATTCGGATTTCTACACGACGCGCATGGCGCCGGACAAGTCGATTCCTCAACCTTTTTTCCGCGCTATGCCGCATTTGCTTTTCTATGAGATGGGGGCGCATTGGTTCGATACGTGGCGGTTCCTGTTCGGTGAGCCGAGTCGGCTGTATGCGGTTTTGACGTCGGTCAGCCCTTATGTCGTGGGGGAAGACGGCGGCGTCGTGACTTTGGGGCATGAGCATTTCTACGGGACGCTCGATATGAGCTGGTCGACCCGGCGCGAGCTGCAAGGCACTCCGGGCGACGAGGTGAAGGCGAATCATAAGGAATCGTTCCTGATCGAAGGGGATAAGGGGACGATAAGGTACGGCGCCTCGGGTCAAATCACCGTCATCGACAACGAAGGCGCTGTGTCCGTCGTGGCGGAAAGCACGGAATTGGATCATGAGGAGAGCCATTACCGGCTGCAGTCCCATTTCATCTCCTGCTTGAACGACGGTACCGCGTTCCAGACGAGCGGCGAGGACAATTTGCGGACGCTGCAATTGATTTTCGCCACCTATGAGAGCGCTCGGGAGCATCAAGTCATTCCGATTGGATTCGAAACGCCGTAGGACTGCATTTCGCGTACCCTTTGAACGCCCGGCTGAACGCATGAATCGTCGAATAGCCGAGCTGGTCGGCGATGTCCTGCACGGAATGGTAGGGGGACTGCAGCATCAGCTTGGCGCGTTCCATCCGGAGCTGCTGGTGGTACTGGATCGGCGTCAACTGGAACATCTGCTTGTATAGGTGAATCAAATAAAACTTGCTGATGTGGAACCGGTCGGCAAGCTCATCCAGCTTCAGGCTGCGATGCACGTTGTGATCGATATAGGTGCGAATTTGCGAGAGGAGCTCCAACTGCCCCTCGCTTTTTATTTTGCTGCCGTAATATTGCTCCCGCATCAGCTGGGCGAGGAGATCGAGCAGCACGCTTTTGACCCGAAGCTCGTAATAGGGAGGTTTGGTCTCGAATTCACGGATCAGCTCGAACAAAGCTTGCTCCAGGGGGAGCGGGTCGGCCGGGCGGAAATGCGGCGGGATGCGGTACGGCTCCTTGTCCAGCTCGACGGGGCGGAACCAGCCGCGCTCCTTGGCCGTCATCCGGTCAGGCGTCTTGAACGAAATGCCGACCTCCGGGCTGTCCGCCTGCTCATACAGATCGAAGTGCACATGCGGCTGGCGGATGCGGGACACGTCTCCATGGACGCGAATCGAATGTCGCTGGCCAGGTTGGAAAAAGAAAAAGTCGCCGGCGATTCCGATATAGTTGCAGCTCTCGATCCTAACCTCGAGCTGTCCTTCCATCAGGTATAGCAGCTCATAATCCCAAATGACACGCTCGGGCACCGTCCATGAAGGATCCAAAACGCTATCTATCGCCAATCGGATGTAGGGGGATAGTTGATTGATATGCATGCTTAGCCACCTCAGCAATAATTGATAAACAAATTCGCAACATGAGGTAATCGTTATGCGCTCTCCCCATTATATACTAGGTTCAGAGTTCACAATAATAGGAGAGTTGAGGTGGGTGTTATGCTGCATCAGCAAGGGCTTGGACTGGGCTTGTCTTCGGCGCCGCTCGTGACGAGTGCGCGGAGCCGTTCGATATCGGCGGAGAACCCGAAAGGCGAGAAGGGGCAAGGCGGCAAGGAAGCCAGCAATTTAGGCGTCGCCCGCAAGGGGAGGCCGTGCATTACGTTGAAGTCCGGCGAGGAAGTGGTGCTGGTGGATATTGACGGACCGGGAGTGATTCAGCATTTCTGGATCACCGTGACCGATAAGACCGGCAAAGGATTCCCCGGTCAATACGTGCTGCGCGATCTGGTGCTCCGCATGTACTGGGACGGCGAGGCGGAGCCTTCGGTCGAAGTGCCGCTTGGCGATTTCTTTTGCAACGGCTTCGGGATCCGCACCAATGTAAGCTCGTTGCCGATCACGGTGCTGCCAACCGGCGGGATGAACTGCTACATTCCGATGCCGTTCCGGAAGTCGGCGCGAATTACGATCGAGAACCAGCACGCGGTGGACATCGGCGGATTTTTCTACACGTTCAACTACACGCTCGTCGACGAGCTGCCGGACAACGCCGCCTACTTCCATGCGCAGTGGCGCCGCGAAGCGGTAACGGAGCTGGGCAAGGACTATACCATTGTCGATCAGATCAAAGGGGCGGGCCAGTATATCGGCACGTACTTGGCCTGGGCGGCGCTGGAGCGGAACTGGTGGGGCGAAGGCGAAATCAAGTTCTTCATGGACGGCGACGAGGAGTGGCCGACGATTTGCGGCACCGGCACGGAGGATTACGTAGGCGGCGCCTGGTGTTTCGCCAACACGCGGACGGGCGAGCCCGAATCGTATTCGACCGCGTACCTCGGGTACAAGTACTATAAAGAAACGACGGAGATCGACCCTTGGTACGGTCACCAAGTACCGCTGCACGGCATGTATCGCTGGCATCTGCCCGACCCGATCCGGTTCGAGAGCGATCTGCGCGTCACGATTCAGCAAATCGGCCATGACCATAGTCGGCTGTTCGAGCGATCTGACGACGTTTCGTCCGTAGCGTACTGGTATCAGATGGAGCCGCATAACCCGTTCCCCGTTTTGCCTACGGTGGAGAAGAGGTGGCCGCGGTAAGGATGAGAGCCATTTAGCCCATGTATAACCTCCTTTCGTCTACGGGCAAAACGACCCGATCGGCGGAATGAGGTTATTTGTTTTCGTGACCATTTAAGTTGACTCTTCAGAGGTAATACATTACGATTGCAATGTAATACATGGATAAGGAGGAATTACTCGCATGTCCAAACTGGTATCAGGCAAGTTAACAAGCAAAGGTCAGTTGACCATACCTGTAGAACTAAGAAACAGTCTCAACCTCGAGGAAGGTGACAGGCTGGAATTTGAGCTTGACGAAGAGGGGAACATTTCATCCATTAAACCGAGAAAAAAGCGGCCGTTGAAAGATGTCATCGGTATTCTGAGAGATGAGACGGATCCCCGGCTTCAATTGGACCTGAGTGAAGAAAATAAAGCGGTAAAAAAGCATGTTCTGGAGAACTATATTCGATCCATGGAGAATCAATAAATGAATGTTTTGGTCGACACCAACGTTATTGTTCGATTGCTCGTGCAAGACGATTTAAAGCAACTAGGCGAACTCGTCAATCTACTAGATACCGGAAAAATAAATCTCGTGGTTACTCCTTTTGTCGTCATTGAATCCTGTTGGGTGTTGAAATCACGCTATCAAATTCCGAGCAGCGCCATTGCTAAAGCATTGCTGGCTTTTTTGCAATCGGATGAAGTGATGAATGAGGATTCTTATATAGAAGAGGCGCTTGAACGGTTTGCCGAAAAAAATGTGGACATCCTTGATGCCTATCTGTCTGTTCGCTCGAAAAGCTTGAAAATCCCGGTCCTTACATGGGATAAAGATTTTCGTAAATTGGATTGCGAATTCTACACTCCCACTGAGTTAAACTAGCAATTCATTGACCGACTTATCCCGTTTCGCTACAATAAACCTTATTGAATGCGATGAAAAATGAGGGAACCGGTTATGATCGACTTAGGCAACAAAATCAAGAAGCTTCGAACGGAGCAAAACCGAAGCTTGGCGGATATAGCCGACGTGTGCGGCTTTTCGAAGAGCCTGCTCTCCAAAATCGAAAACGGCAAAACGATCCCGCCGATCGCCACGCTGATGAAAATCGCGGATGCGCTAGGCACGAAGGTGTCGATCCTGCTGGATGATCAGCGTCAGGCGGGCACGATTCATACGACGCGGGATCGGGTAGCGGCCGGGTTGACGAAGACGGAGAAAGGGTACTCGTTTTTCCCGTTCGCCGTCGAGCGAGAGGACAAGCTGATGCAGCCGTTCCTGTTCGTCTCGCGCCGGGAGGAGAACGATAGCCGGAATACGTACAGCCATGACGGGGAGGAATTTATTTTCCTGCTGGAAGGCGAGATGCGCTACAAGGTCGGCCAGAGCGAGTTCACGCTGCAGCCCGGGGACAGCCTATATTTCGATTCCATAGAGAAGCATTCCTTGCAGCCGATTACCGACGAGGTCAAGTACATCGCGGTGTTCACGCAGGCGAAGGTGGGCGGAGGCGAGCGAAGGCAAGCGGTAGAAAGCAGAGATTAATCGATAGGCACTTAGTTGGGCAATGTCATGAAGCTAAGCCCCGACACAAGACCGGGATAAAATGGAATCCGAAATGGCATGGGAAACAGCCTTGTGGAACCGTCCTCTAGGACGGTTTTGTGATTTGATTAGAGAGTATAAGTTCTTCTGGCATACGTGCATCAGCAGCCAGAGAACAGTTTGAATAGTAAACATTCGTTGCCGGCCAATAGATGCGCTAATTGTGAACAAAGTGAGCTTCTCACCATGTTTGCGGACACAGAAGCCCTTATTTTGCGGAAAAGAGAGTAGTGGAAGGCAAAATGGAACAAATAAGGGCATCTGAGTCCGCCAAGAAAGGGGTAGAGCCCGCATTGGAGGAAATAAGGTCCTCTGTGTCCGCACAGGATCTGGCTTCGCTTCCGAAAGTAACGCCATGAACGAAAGCAGAACCGAGGGGGCAGGAAGAGGGAGTGGAGAAGCGAAGCGTCCGCCTTTGAAATCTTGGCCCCACCTCCAATAAAACCTAATCAAGGGCCATGCTTTCAACAACGGTCGGAACCCCTCTTCCTGCACTCCCCGCCCCAACAGAACACATACGCCAGAGGACCTGATCGGTGTCTTGCCGATCAGGTTTTTCATATTCATGAATCTTTCGAAAGTTCACTCTTTTTCCGAATCTCTTCATTACTTAAAAATGATGAAAAAGTGCAAATTCCGATCATATACTACAACGTTATCAACAAATAAGATAATGAATGACTCACATAAAATACAAAAAGGAGGAATCGCAGCATGTACAAAGTTTTCCAAAAAGGCAAATCGACGTTTAGCTGGCTATTGTCCGTCATGTTGATATTTTCGATGATGCTCAGTGTTTTGCCGGTTATGACGGAAGAAGCTTCGGCCGCTTCGGAGCCAGCAGGCGTACAAGATTTTTTTGCCCCTGCTCAAAGTTCAGGCAGCATGACAGTGAAGCTACATCCAACAGAAGTTGTAGGGGCAGGAACGTCAACTCTAGTTACTTTCGGTATTCCGTTTACAAGGGGTTCGGTGAAAGAACAGCAGCTTGATCAAGTGAGAGTATTGAAAAACGGGGTGGAAATTCCTGCCTATGTAGAGCAGCTCACTCCATGGCGTCATGCTACTGCTTCTAATATCGATAATGAATCCGTGCGGATTGCCCGTATTCAGATTCATTACACGTTCGCTGAAGTGTATCCCGGCTATGAAGAAATTACAGTCGAATGGGGACTTCAGCCGCGCCAATTAAACGTAAGCGCTTTCGAAGATCCGCGTACCGCGTGGCATAAAGTCACAGCAGGGACCTTTATAGAAGCGGATAACGTTCTCGAGCCTGATGTTTATGCGGTGCTGCCTAAGGACATCATGAGCGATGGAGCGATAAGGCCGCATCTGATGACCCCTATGGCTGACAGCGTCCCGTTAACGAGACAAGATCCGCTGACGGTGAAATCGCAGCTTCAAATGGATGAATATTTTGCCTATGATCATTCTTCCGTTAACAATTTTTATACGGCTATCAACGAAGATGATCCGAAAGAAACCCGTTTAATGAATTACAAAACGGTGGGAGACGTATGGCTTTTTGATCGTTCGTCGACCATGTTTGTAACTTATATGCGCAGCGGGTCGTTCAAAATGTTGCGCGAAGCGGTTCGCAGCACGGAATTTTACCGGACGAAACTAAACTCGAACGGAACGTTTTCTTTGCGGACAAGCGCTATGTACAGCACCAATGAAAATCTTGCATACTCGCACTGGCTTACAGGGGATAACGTTACGCGAGGCGACATTGCCAAAATTGTAAACGCTTATAACGGATCCGCTCATAAATGGAGCCCTGAGTTAGGCTTCTGGACGGAACGGATCGTCGGTCTGAAGCTACTGGCCAACGTTGTTGCTTATGAAGTGTTGGGAGACGCGGCATATAAAGACACGATGCAGGATATTGTGGATTCGCTGATCTGGCATCAAAATGGAGCGGACGGACAAATTCCAGCCGATCGTGTGGACGGCGGATTGTACCACACAGCCGCGCAGCATAGTGAAGGGATGCCTGGAACGATTGCCTCTCCATGGATGTCTGTATTTATCAATGACGCGGTAGTTCGTGCTTATGCCTTCACTGAAAGACAAGATATTCCGCAGTTTGTAATACGGCTGGCCAATTTCTTAAAGGTTGCAAGCAAGACTACGGCAACAGGCGATGTTTGGGCTGAAAATCCGCCGTATGCAACTAGTCCGCATAGTTATTCAAGCGTACATCCGGGAGCGCTTATATTCCCCGATTACATGACGAATATCGATGGGACAAGCAATCTTCGTTGGTCGGATGACGTGGAGCACGCGATCGATGTGGCCGGCGCCGTAGCATGGGCTGCATATTTCTCGAAAATGTCGGGAACCCCAGACCATGATCTAGTAAGGCTTGCAAACAGGTTGTACAATACTTACGAAATCGGAATTAATTATTGGATTCTTCCTTTAAGCGCTCATCCGGGAACATACGTTTTCAGGGTAACTCCACCTCGCAAATACAGCTGGCAGCTGAGGACGACAGGCCAGTTCTCTTGGATTATGGAGCAAATGGGCGGCAGGTTTCCAAACGGCAATAATTACGCTCATGTACCTTATACGCCTGATGCGCCTGTTACGACATATGCATTTGCAGAACCGAAAACGGGGATTGTACAACTGGAGTTTGACGTTACGCCGCTTGCAGACAATGTGAGTGGACATATAGCGTTCAACTCGGCGAATTCCGTCATGAGCTTCTCTGGAGATCGCAGAATTAACATGATACTCGGAACGAACGGCAAAATCTCAGCCAACAACAATACAGTAACATCGGCCGTTTATGATATTCCGTACGTCAAGGATCGGACTTATCATTTTGAAGTGACGATCGACACGGCCACTAAAAAGTATAGCGCTAAGGTCGATGGTCAACCTCTTGCCGATAATTACGTTTTCCGCAGCAATGCGGCATTAGTAAATAATAATGTCGGCGTCATGGGTGTTGTTGCCCTTGAAGGCAGCTTCAATGTGACGAACTTCAGCGAGAAGCTGATCGGACTCGTAGACAACGACAAGATTGGAATGAACGAGCAGAATAACCCAGCTGTCGTCGATGGAGTCAACGTATACTCCGTAGGCCCGACGCACAAATTCAAGAAGGTGCAGGATGTCGTGGCGCTGTTGCAGCCGGGGGACATCGTAGAAGTCGATGGGGATGCGGTTTACCCGGCTCCGATATTTATTGGCCAAGGGAACAAGGGAACGAAAGAACAACCGGTTACGATCAGAGGCTTGACCCAAAATGGCAAAAAACCGGTCCTCAAAACCTTGAACGCGCTTAATATGGTTGAGATCGGTGCCGACAACGTTGTATTCGATAACTTTGAAGTGATCGGCAATTTGGCCGAAGTACTGACGAGATTCCCAGGCGTTCAATACGACAACATTATGTCGCAGACAGGCACGGTAAGAACGAATATTTCCAATCAAACCGTATATCGCGCCATCTTCCACAAGGCCGACAATCTGGTTGTCCGAAACAGCGTGATCCACGACGCCAGAATGGGCATATTGGGAGCCGACTTCGGATCGGGCAGCATTACGGTGGAATACAACGAAGTATACCGCAATGGAACAAACGGGGGCCATCATAACTTGTATTTGGCCGCCGATGAGGCCCTTCATCCGGACTCCGTAGCGAGAGTGCAATATAACTATATTCATGACTCGAATACAGGGAACGGTCTGAAAACAAGGGCACTCCGCAACGAAGTGTACTTCAACTGGTTTGAGAACAACTTCTATCAAAGCTTGGAGCTTATCGGTCCTGATCCGGACTTTGGCAAGATCACGGACGGCGGGGTTGAAAAGTACTCCTTCAAATCCGCTGAAGAACTAAGAAAGACGAACTCTGAATATGGAGAGCTGTTCCAGAGGGAAGATTCGGATGTCGTGGGCAACGTTATTGTTCATACCCAAGGCTCGCTCGTTCGTGTAGGCGGCGACGGGACATCGGATTTATCCGAGTATACAAGCAAAGTCGGACCGTCCTTCGGCCAAACTTATGGACGATATCGTTTTGTAAACAACACGTTTGTTCATTACATGAACGATACAGATGCAACAACTACGCCGATGCAGGCGATCCGCATTGAATTTGGCGTAGAGAGCGTTGAAATGTACAACAACGTGTTCTATAAGCCGGAAGGCAGACCGATGATCATCGTCTCGGAAAATACGGACCCTACGTCAATCAATATGGCGAATTGGGCATCCGGCAGCAGACAGGTAACGGGAGCGAATAACTGGGTTCAAACCGATGCACTAGGTGTCCCTGATCAGAGTGAATGGAAAGGCACAATTACAGGGTCGAATCCGGGCTTCATCGATGTCAGCGCTGCTGTGAAAAACTTCAAGCTCACTGACAGCAGCCCGTTAGCAGGGGCAGGTATTGGCATTAACCAAACCGTCGCTACTTGGGGTGACTGGCACAATACGTTGTATGACTATCCTGTTCCATGGCCGACCGCTGGATACGATATGAGCACTTATGTCGGGTTGCCAGTGCCTACGGATAACCAGGATAACGAATTCCCGAATCCGTTGATGAGCGTTGCTTATGATGCGGTTAATCCAACGAATAGGGCAATTTCAACACGCGAGGATGTTGGGAAACTTTCCATTGGCGCCTTCGGCAAGGTCAAACCGATTATTGACAATGGCGGCGGTAACGGCAGTGGCGGCAGCATTCCTGTAGGCAATGGAAATACCGGTAACAATGATTATTCGGTCGATGCAGGTCAATCGAACGGAGCGACATTAACGATTGCTAAGCCGGTTGTTGATGGTAAATCCGCAACGGTTGCGATTACCGAGCAAATGGCGGACGCGATTCAAAAGACCATTAGCGGGCAAGGTTCTTCCAGCAAGCCTAAAGCGGTCGAAATCAATCTCGTAGCGGTTGATGGCGTAGAGGCATACGAAGTTCAACTATCCGACCAGGTGCTGAACATGATCCTGGCGAGCGGGGCTGACGTATTTAAGGTAAGCTCTCCTCAAGGCACACTGAACATGGACACGGGAGCCCTTAAGAACATTCAAGTGAATAAAGGCGACACCGTAGCTATGTCCATTTCCCAGGTTGCAGCAGGAGATCTATCCGAGGCGGCGAAAGCAGCCATAGGAGACAGACCTGTTATCGATGTTAACTTAACTGTAAACGGAGTAAAAGTGAACAGCTTCGGCGAAGGCTATCCGTTGACCATTAGCATTCCTTATGATGCCAATTCAGTCGAAGATGCCAATGCACTTTTTGCAGCCTACGTGAAGGACGATGGTTCCGTTGAGGTCGTTAAGGCCTCCGGTTATGATCCAGTTTCAAAAGTAATGACCATCAAGCTCAATCATCTGAGCAAGTATGCGGTTGCCTATAAAGGGTTGACATTTACGGATGTAGCCAACGACTGGTCCAAGCCTTATATTTCGTTCCTTGCGTCGAGAGGCGTTATTGACGGTGTAGGCGGCGGGAAGTTTGAACCTAGCCAAAATGTAACCAGAGCTCAATTTTTGAAGATGCTTACTTACGCGTTTGATGCTGTGAAGCTTGATGGATTGAACGGTCAAAGCTTCAGCGACGTCATCGCAGGAAGCGTATATGAGCAACCGATTAACTGGGCAGTTAAAAACGGTGTGACGTTGGGCTTGGCGCCAGGAGTGTTCGGGATCGATGAGTACATCACCCGTGAGCAAATGGCGACGTTCGTGCACAGGTTCGCAAGTACTTTGAACATAAGCTTGACGCAGTCCAATGCCGCAGAGTCGTTTAAAGATGCAGGTCAAATTTCGGGTTACGCGAAGGATGCGGTAACGAGCCTGCAGCAATCCGGAATTATCAACGGCAAAGACAACGGCCTGTTTGACCCGCAAGGGAATGCGACACGCGCCGAGTCGGCCAAGATGATTGGCGAGCTTGTAACGCGCATCATTAACTAACACATTTAAAGCTCCGTGATAATACGACTCAAAGGAGCCAAGCGGCTTGAACCCGCTTGGCTCCTTTTCTTGTATATCACGCCGGTACATCAACTAAGAAATACATTGCCGGAGCGGAGGAAATCATGTAGGATAGTATTATTCAACATAGTTGAACGATATGAAACAATATTAATTAGCATTGAAGGAGAGGAGTACGGTTCTATGAACGAAAGAATCCAGTACAACTTCGAGTATGAGCGCAAGCTCCGGATTTGTTTCATTGGCGCGGGCGGCCATTCTTACCGCAACGTGTATCCGACGTTCCAGTATGCTCCGGTCGATCTGGTGGCGATCTGCGACCGGAACGGCGAGCGGGCGGCCGAGTATGCGCGGCAATTCGGTGCCAAGGCCCATTACACGGACCACATCGAGATGCTGGAGAAAGAAAAGCCGGACGCGGTCTTCATCGTCACCGCCTATCATCCCGACGGCCGCGTACAGGCCACGGATCTCGCGCTGGATGCGCTCAAGCTCGGCGTCCATGTCTGGATGGAGAAGCCGACGGCGGCGTGCTGCGAGGAAGTGCGGCAGCTGATGGCGGCGAGCGAGTCGAGCGGACGCTTCGTGATGACGGGGCTCAAGAAGCTGTTTTTTCCCGCTATAGTCAAGGCTCGAGACATAATTAGCAGTCCCGAATTCGGTCGTCCATCCCAGATCTATATCCGCTATCCGCAGGGCATGCCGCCCTTCGAGGAGCGCGCGCAGCTGAATCGGGTCACGAGCCTAGTGGACCATATTTTTCACCCCGGCGCGATCCTGCACTACATGATGGGCAAGGTCGGCCAAATGAGCTACGAATGGGAGCCGTTCAACGGCGGCTCGATCAGCAGCTTCCGCTTCCTGTCCGGTGCGGTGGGGACGCTGCATATGGCGGCCGGCGCTTCGGGCAGCAGCCCGCTGGAGCGGCTCGAGATCATCGGCGAAGGAGCGAACGTCATCGTCGAGAATGGGGTCAAGCTGACGTATTACCGCAGAGCGGCCCGTCCTGCTTACGGCCGGTCGGCGAGCTTTCTCGTCGCGGACGAGGAGGCGCCTTTATACTGGGAGCCGGAGTTTTCGCTCGGGCAGCTGTACAACAAGAACATTTTCTACTTGGGCTATGTGCCGGAGGTGCTGCATTTCTGTGAGAGTGTGTTAACCGGCCAGCCGCCGCAAAAAGGGACGCTCGACGATTCGCTGGAAATCGCCAAGCTGCTCGAAGTGTACCGGGGGACGCCGGCAGGTACGTATGCGGTAGTGAACGAGTAAACAAAGGAGCGTGTATACACACATGGCAACCATAACCGATTTGCGTCAACAAGACCCTTCCCGTCTGCTCGAGATGGATTGGGGCAAAATCCAATGGCTGTGCGGCCAGGAGATCGACCCCGAGAGCGAGATGACATTCGGCATGGTGTACATCCATGCGGGACAGAGCAATCCGAGGCATACTCATCCGAACTGTGAGGAGCTCATCTTCGTACTAACGGGGGAGTGCGACCATACGCTCGGCGACGAGGTGTTCCACTTGGAGCCGGGCATGATGCTGCGCATTCCGCGGGGAGTGCCGCACAATGCAACCGCGACAAGCTGGGAGCCCTGCCGCATGATCATCACCTACTCCGCTCCCGACCGGCAGACGATTGGGGAGTAAGCTCTCGGAGGACTCTCGGAGGGCTCTCGGAGGGATCTCGTAGGGATCTCGGAGGGCTCTCTGAGGGCTCGCGGGTGGTCGCTATTCGTCCGGGGAGCGGCTTGCTGGCTGCCAATTGACCGACTTGCAAAGCGATAACGCTACGAAAACACCTTATTTCGCACATCCGCCACTTTTCCGCCCAAATAGCGATATGGCATCACCTTATTCCGACTAAAAAGTCACTACGCGATGCGTTTCCGAGCCAATAACGATACAGGCATCACCTTATTTTCCCGCAGCAGCAGCCTTTCGCTCCAATAACGATACGACATCACCTTATTTTCAGCAACGCCCCTACGGCCGTCCTCATGGACGGTCTTTTGCATCTGAAGGCCGGTTAGTCGGCTTTTTCGATTTATCACTTTTTGTTAAGCAACCGAACAAACCGTGAACAACTGAACATAGTGACCCACAATATATGTCGGGAATCTGAAATCCTAGCAATATCGGTAAGGCGGGACAAGCTAATCTGCTATATGATTCTACGTGAGCTAGCCAAACCTTTGATGAAAGGTGTTGACTTATGCAGTTCCTATCCAGAAAGTGGTTGTCTCTCGTTCTTGTCTTAGCGATGTTGTCCTCCTTGTTCCCGGCCCTCGTCTCCGGCGAGACGGCGTCCGGCGGCGTCCAGCCCTTCTTCGCTCCGGCGACGACTTCGGGCAGCGTAGACGTAGCGCTTTACCCGATGGAAAACGTGAATGCCGGCGACACGAAGCTGGTCACATTCGGGGTTCCTTTTCCCCGCGGTTCCGTCGCTCCGGCGGACATCGCCAAAATCCGCGTGCTCAAGGGAGGCGTGGAAATCCCCGCCTATGTGGAAATGCAGACCCCTTGGCGGCATCTGACGAATGCGACGCTCGACGGCGCTTCCGTCCGGATCGCCCGCATCCAGATCCAGTATACGTTTACCGCCGCATACCCTAATGCGGAAACCATTACCGTAGAGTGGGGCACCACCAGTCGCACGAAAACCATCCCGACCCTCGCCGATCCTCGCAGCGCCTGGCATCAGGTGACGAGCGGCACATTCGTCGCGGCCGACAATGTATGGGAGCCGGATGTGTACGCGGTGCTGCCTAAGGCGTTTCTGGCCCAAGGCGTACTGAAGGGGACGCGCATGACGCCTTTGGACGACAGCGTGAGCGAGACCCGCTCCGATCCGGCCGTTATGGACGCGACCGAGCATTGGCCGGGCTTCACGGAGATGGAGCATGCGTTCAAGAACAATTTTTACACAATGATCAATGAAGACAACCCGAACGTATCGGCCGCCAACCGGACAAGGTACAAGCTCGGAGAAGTCTCGACCGCTTACGATACATGGCTGTACGACCGATCTTCCACTATGTTTACCTTGTATATGCGGAACGGCTCGTTGAAAGCGCTTCGCGAGGCGGTCCGAAGCACCGACTATTACAAGTCCCAATTGTACAGAGGAGATACCGTTCCGGTCGAAGCGGTCGGCTTGTTCAAGCTGAAAACCCCGGATCCGAACAACAGGGGCGGCGGCAACGGCTCCATGTACAGCTACAACGAGCCGCTTGCTTACAGCTACTGGCTGACGGGCGACAACAATGTGCTCGAGTACATCCCTTGGGTGGTGAACGCCCATGAGAAAAACGCGGGGACGAACCGCTGGTCGCCAAGCCTGAACGGGTGGACGGAGCGGCATACCGCTTTCCGGCTGCTGGCCAATGTGATCGCTTATGAGGTGACCGGCGACAGCGCGTACAAAACGAACGTGCAGACGCAAACCGGCGACTACATCTGGCATCAGAACGGCGCCGACGGAGCGATCCCGGTCGAGAGAGTAGATGGCGGGCTGTACCACTTGGGCAGCCAGCATTTCGAAGGCGTCGCCACCGACTTCATCGCCTCTCCATGGATGTCGGTCCTGAGCGCGGATGCGATGGTGCGCGCCTATGCGGTAACGGAAAGCACCGATATCGCCAATTTCGTGAAGCGGTTAGGCAACTTCATCGTCAGCGCGACGGATGTCGATCCGTATCATCAATACGATCTATATCCGGGCCCTCTGCGTTATCCCGATTATTTGTCCAAGATCGACGGAACCCCGGATGCGGAAGTAGGAGGAAGGGGGAGCGCGAGCAATCCGTTCGGAGGCACGGGCATCGAGCATAATCTCGAGGTCGCGATGGCTCTGCTCTGGTCGGAATACTTCAATCAGCAGCAAGGCGGCGCGCCGAACGGTACGATGCTGCAGGCGATCCGTGAGCTGTACGAAGGCTACGACAACGGCGTCAACTTCTGGATTCGTCCGCAAGCGAGCAATTCAGTGAACACGAGCTTCCGGGTCAATCCTTTGCGTAAATGGGCGTGGGAGCATCGCGTCAGCGGCAGCTTCGGCTGGCTGGGCGAGCAGCTGTCGGTGCTTTCTGCAGGGGTAGCCGATCTCAGTTCTCTTACTACCAGTTCCGGCATGCTGTCACCCGCTTTCGACCCATACAAGCTACAGTACTCGCAATCTGTTGCCAATGGCGTGAGCACAACGACGGTAACGGCGTCGGTATACACTCCGGGGGCGTCGGTGACGATCGGCGGTCAGCCTGGCTCGTCGGCGACAATTCCGCTGTCGGTCGGCACCAATGTTATCCCGGTAGTCGTCACCTCCCCTAACGGGAACGCGTCCAAGACGTACACAATCGCGGTCACTCGCGCGGAATTGATACTGGCCACTGGCGCGCCTGGAACCCCGGTTTTGTCCCACAACAACGGGCACAACAATGGGCTGAAGGACGGCAGCTATACGGTTACGATGAACTTGTGGTGGGGCAACAACGCGACGGCTTACAAGCTATATGAAAATGGAGTGCTGATCGAGACAAAGGCATTGCGGGATCTCAGCCCTGGCGGTCAGCAGGTGCAAACGAGCATCAGCGGCAAGCCAAATGGAACGTATGTGTACAGTTGCCAGTTGATCAATTCGTTTGGCGTGACCTCCTGCTCGCCGCTCACCGTAACCGTGTCGAACGCCACGCCGGGAACCCCGGTATTGTCGCACGACAACTGGGACCGCAACGGCGAGTACAACGTGACGATGAACATGTGGTGGGGAACGAACGGCACGACGTACCGGTTGTACGAGAACGGAGTGCTGATCGATACGAAGCCGCTCTCCGCTAACTCGCCGAACGCCCAGTCCGCCGTGACCCGAATCACGGGAAAAGCTCCGGGCACTTACGTGTACCGCGCCGAGCTGGCCAACACTGCCGGCTTTACGGCGAGCTCGACGATTACCGTTTCCGTGCAATAGCGATCAATCAATAGCAATAGCCTGCCTCCCGCACGTTCCCGTTCCCCGGGGATGTGCGGGAGGCTTTGTGTTGGTTAGGAACTATGGAAGTTGCGAATGGGTGGAGCTTCTGGATTTGGTTCGAGCGCATGAACAGGCTTATATGAGGATCGCGTTCCAGACAAATCCTTCGGCGCTTTCGACAAATACGGATGCACCGCGCTTGACTATAATGAAAGCGTATACCAAAGGAGGAACGCCCATGATCGCCAGGCTGCTCGCACGATGGTCCCATAAGCGCAAATGGTTCGTCTACTCGCTGCTGATCAGCATTACGCCGGTGCTGGCGTTCGGCTTGTTCGCCTCCTACATCGTGTCGCGCAGCATGCAGCAGGAGGTCGACCGCAACCATCTGACGGCGCTCGGTCAAATCCAGGGACAGCTCGACCAATTTATGGCGAACGCGCAGCTGGCCTCGATCGCCGTGGCGTCCGACCCGGTCGTCGAAGCCTCGATCCGCAACGGTCCTTCGCTGAGCGACCCGACCGAGCGGTTCCGGCTGAAGGAGACGCTGTCCAAGCTGACCAGCTTCTCGACCGTCAAATATGAAGTCTCCCTCATCTATAAGAAATACGATTATGTCTACTCCAGCGCCTATTCCTCGTCGAGCTACGGCGACTCGGCCTTCAAGCCGATGCTGGAGCAGGCGCAGCCCAAATTCAACGCCCCGTTCTGGATTGCGCCGCAGACGTATCCGCGGCAGACCGAGCTGCTGCTGTTCCGGCCGGTGCCGCTGTACTCGAGCTACTCCGACGGGGCGGTCGTGATCCACATCAGCGCGCGCAAGGCCGCGCAATTCCTGGAGAAGCTGCCGCTCGGCGGCAACAGCTTGATCTACATCGTCGATGCGCGGGGACGCATCGTGATGGGCCGCAGCGAGGACGAGATCGGTCGGGAGCTGAGCTCGACGAGCAGCCTGTACGAGCTCTGGCAGCGCCGAGGCAGCGTGATCGATACCGTGTCCTGGAACGGTTCGCCCTATCGGTTGTCGGCGCGGCCCGCGAGCGGCGAGGACGGCTGGACGCTCATGATCATGACGCCGATGGCCGAGCTGACCTCCAAGTCCGACGAAATCCGCCGCACGACTTGGCTGTTCGCCGGAGGGATGGCTTTGCTCTGGTGTCTCGTCGCCTGGATCGGCTCCAGACGGATGAGCGTGCCGTTCCAGCAATTGAACAACCAGCTGCGCGAGCAGCTGCCGTTCACGCGGGAGGGAGTGCTGCATCGGCTGCTGCAGGCCGGCGACTCGCGCGAGGATGTGCGGCGTCTCCTCACGCAGCTCGGGTTCCCCGCGGAGCCGGCCGCCTATGTGCTGGCGCTCGTCACGATCGACGAGGAGGCGCGCGATCCGCAGTGGGCGCTCACCGATACGGCCGTACGGCAGGCGACGATGCGCGAGCTGAGCCTCCGGCTGACCGAGCGGTGCGCGCCGGGGACGCCTTGCCTTGCCGCGGTCCAGCCGAACGGCCGGATCGCCGCGCTGCTCGGCACCGCCGACTGGAGGCACGCGCTCGAGACGGCGCAAGGCTGGCAGCGGAGCGTGGAGCAGGCGTACCCGTTCACGATCAGCGCCGCCCTCGCCGCGCCGAAGAGCGACTTCACGCAGCTCCCCGCCAGCCTGCAGGAAGCCGAGGCGCTGCTCGCCTACAAAGTGTCGCTCGGACCAAACAAGCTGCTCACCGAGGAGCGGGTCCGCGAGCTGAGGCTCGACCAAGCCTCCAAGCAGAAAATATGGGTCGAGCAGGTGCTTGCCTACATCCACCGCGAGATCGAGCAGGACGTCACTCTCCAGCAAGCGGCCGACAGCGTCCGGCTGTCCGTCTCCTATCTGAGCCGGGTGTTCAAGGAGGAGACCGGTACGACGTTCAGCGACTATGTGACGCATTACCGGATGGGGCGCGCCAAGGAAATGCTCGAAGCGTCCGATGTCCCCCTGCAGCATATCGCAGAACGGCTTCGCTACTCGACGGTGCAAAATTTCTCGCGTATTTTCAAGCAGACGTTCGGCGTGCCACCCGGGGAATACCGCAAACGGATGCAAGAACGGCGAAACGACGCCTAACAGCCCGCAAGCCCCTTTCCGCTGCTCCCAGGCCGACATCCTGCATATCCGCCAACCCGCGCCACGCAAGGAAAGTATCTGCAGGCGAAGCCCCTGTATCCTCGCTTGCAGCGCCGAATAGCAAAGGAGCATTGCCGGTTAACATCGGCTCTATTACATTGAGTGGTGTAAGCGGTATCAATTCCAATAGTTGAAAGGGGACCAAACGAACAATGAGCAGAAGAGTCCAAACATGGGCCGCCGTCACCGTCACGACGCTCGCAGCAGGCATGATCCTATCCGCATGCGGAGGCAGCGATCCGGAGATCACGACAGGCGACTCGGGTGCCAAGAGCGGCGAACCGGTGAAGAAGGACATTAGCATCATCTTGTCCCACGCCGGCAACGCCTACGCGCAGGAGGAGTACAAGGGCAAGGACGATCCGTATGTGAAGGAAATGTCCCGCCTGTCCGGCTACAATCTGAATGTAGAGATTCTGAACCACGGCGACGCCTATGCCCAGCAGCTGACCGTTCGTTTCGCCTCCGGCGAGCTGGCCGATTTGGTCCGCACGGACAGCATCAACTCGACGATTCACCCGGGCGCGCTCGAGCAAGGCGCATTTACCGACTTGGGGCCGCTCATCGACAAATACGGGCCGAACCTGAAGAAGAGCATTCCGAAGGAAGCCTGGGAAAGCTCCAAGGTAAGCAAGGACGGCAAAATTTTCGGCATTCCCGCGATGACCGCCATGACCAACTCCAGAGTGGTCATGATCCGCCAGGACTGGCTCGACAAGCTGAACATGAAGACGCCGGTGACGGTGGACGACTACTTGGCCTTTTTCGAAGCGGTCAAAAACAATGATATGGACGGCAACGGCAAGAAGGACGAATACGGCTTCTACGTGCGGGAAAATTTGCAGTTCTCCGATCTGTTTTTCAACGCGGTGGGCGTCAATCCGGACCTGTGGCAAATGAAAAACGGCCAAATGACCCCGGGCATCATCATGCCGGAAATCAAGGAAGCGATCAAGTTCTGGAAGATGCTGTACGACAAAGGATATGTCAATCCCGACATGTTCACGAAAAAAGCGACGGACTGGTCGGCGGACATCAAGAAGGGCAAAGGCGGCCTCTGGGCGCATGAAGTGCCGAACTACACGACCGGGTACCTGGCGGCGCAGTTCCCGACTCAGCCGGGCGCCAAGGTCAGCATGATCGCGCCTCCGAAAGGACCGAAGGGCTCCGGCCTCGTGGGCAAAAACGACGGCATCTACTTCGTCTGGGTGATCCCGTCCAAAACGAAAAATCCGGAGGAGGTCATCAAATTCCTCAACTGGGCCTGGTCCGATGAAGTGGAAAATTTCCTCTCGTTCGGCGTAAAAGGGTCCAACTACACTGAAGAGAACGGGCAAGTCAAGTACGATTCGGAGTTGCCGATCAACAAGAACAAAAACGCCTTCTCCTTCCACCGCCTCATTCTGAACCCTCGCGGAGACGGCCGGATGCTGACGAAGATCGTCGACGCCGGCCCGGAGCCGGATAAAGTGAAGGCGGCGATGAAGCTCGCCGAATCGACCGCGGTCGACCATGCCAGCTTGAACATGCCGATTCTCGAAGCGTTCAAGACGCGGCCGGAGATCAACATTATGCCTGGGCCGCTCGCTGGAGGCACCCTGTTCCTCGACATGTTCGCGAAGGTCGTCACCGGCAAGGAAGAGCTCGATCCGGCGTTCGACAAGTTCGTGGCCGAGTGGAAGAAGCGCGGCGGCGACGAGGCGATGAAGGAAGCGACCGCTTGGTACAACAAGACGAACAAAAAATAAACCGGCCGAAGGGCGAGAGACAACATGCTGAAAAAATGGCAAAGCTCCGATGCGATTGCCCTGTGGATCATCGCATTGCCCGGCATTTTGCACTTCCTCATCTTCAAGTACATTCCTCTGGGGGGCAATCTCATTGCCTTCCAGAATTACAGCATGTTCAAAGGCATTCTCGACAGCGACTGGGTAGGCTTCGACCACTTCGTGCGCATGTTCACTTATGCGGAGTTTTACCAGACGCTGCGCAACACGCTGCTGCTTAGCCTGTATTCGATCGTCTTCGGCTTCCCGGCGCCTCTCCTGCTGGCTCTGCTGCTGAATGAGGTTCGCCTCGGCTGGGTGAAGCGCCCGGTGCAGACGCTGCTTTATTTGCCCCATTTTTTGTCGTGGGTCATCGTGGGCGGGTTGTTCATCAATGTGCTCTCGATCGACGGGGTGTTGGGCATCATGCTGCAAGGGCTCGGCGTGAAGCCGGTCGATTATTTGACGGAGCCGGGGCTGTTCCGGACGGTGCTCGTGTCGATCGGCATCTGGAAGGAAGTCGGCTGGGGCATGATCATCTATCTCGCAGCAATCGCGGGCATCAACCCGCAGCTGTATGAGGCCGCCATGGTGGATGGAGCGGGCCGCTGGCGCCGGATGTGGTCGATCACGCTGCCTTCGCTCCTGCCGGCGATCGTCGTGCTGTTCCTGCTGCGCATCGGCAATGTGCTCGATTCCAACGTGGAGCAGGTGCTGGTATTCCTGAACCCGCTCGTCCGAGAGACTGGGGAGGTCATCGACACCTATGTGTACCGGGTCGGGCTGCTCAGCTCCCAGTTCAGCTACACGACCGCGATCGGCATGTTCAAGTCGGTCATCGGCTTGCTGCTCGTCATCCTTATGAATCGGCTCAGCAAGAAGCTGACGGGCGAAAGCATCTACTAGCGGAAGGAGGAGGCTCGTTTGCCAAGCTACAAGTCCGATCGGATGTTTCACATTTTCAACAATACGCTGCTCCTGCTTCTCTCCGTCACCATGGTGCTCCCGATGCTCCATCTCGCCGCCGTGTCGCTCAGCAGCTCGGTGTATGCGGAGGCGAAGCTCGTCTATTTGTGGCCCAAAGGGTTTCATCTCGGCGTGTACAATTCGCTGTTCGGCATGGAGACGCTGTGGCGGGCGATGGGGGTCAGCGTGTACATTACGGTTGTCGGGACGCTGATTTGTTTGGCGCTGACGTCGACTCTCGCCTATGCGCTGTCGCGGCCGCAGATGAGAGGGCGGGGCTGGGTGCTGAAAGGTATCATCGTCACTTTCATTTTCCATGCGTCTTTGATTCCGAATTTCCTGGTTGTCAAGGCGGTCGGGCTGGACAACACGCTGTGGGCGCTAATGATTCCGGGGGCGCTGGGGGCGTTTAATGTTATTTTGATGAAAACGTTTTTCCAAAACCTGTCGCAGGAGCTCTACGACGCCGCCAAAATCGACGGCTGCAGCGAGTACGGCAACTTCGCCCGAATGGCGCTGCCCTTGTCGTTGCCGGTTGTCGCTACGGTTGCGCTGTTCCATGCGGTAGCGATGTGGAATTCATATTTCTCGGCGCTCATCTTTATCCGGAAAAAGAATTTGATGCCGATCCAGGTCGTGCTGCGCAACACGGTGATGAACGACCAGCTCAGCTCGCTCGCAGGCGCCAGTACGCTCGAATCGATCTCGGTGACCCCGGAGATGATGAAGGCAGGGATTGTGCTGTTCGCGACGCTCCCGATCCTGATTGTGTATCCGTTTATTCAGAAATACTTCGTCAAAGGCGCCATGCTGGGGTCGCTCAAGGAATAGCGATTGTTTATTAACGATTCTGCGTTCCCCGAGCAACCGTTCCAGCCCCCGCTAGCCTTCGCCGCCGGACCGCCACTGCTTGCGAAACGCCAGGGGCGTAATCCCTTCGAGCTTCTTGAACGTCTGGATGAAATGCGACACATAGTCGAAGCCGCTCTGCCCGGCCACCCAAGAGACAGGTCGGTCGGTGTCGCGCAGCCATGCCTTCGCTTGGTTGATGCGAACCGCCAGCACGTAGTCGTTCGGCGTGAGGCCATACGCCTTCTTGAACTCGCGGGCCAGATGGTACTTGCTGATGCTGAACGTCCGGGCCAGCAAATCGAGTGTGACCGGCTCCTGGTAGCGGGCGTTCAGAAACTCCGCCACTCCTGCAACCGACTCCGGCACGGTGAAGCCGCCGAAAGCCGCCCCGTGAGCCGCCGCACGGTCGGAGTGAGCATGCAGGAGCAGCTGCGTAAGCAGCTGCACGATGAGGCTGGAGCCGAGCAGCTCGGTGAGCGCATGTTTCGTCCGGTGCAGCTCCAGCAGCTCCCTCAAGTGGTCGGCGATGGGCGAGCCGGTCGGCAGGTCCATGACAGGCGACCCGCCGTTCTGCTCCAGGAACGAGGCGAAGTATCGTGCCGCGGACTCGCCGCTCACGTGCACCCAGAGCAGCTCCCATAGCTGACCCGGATCGGGATCGGTCCGGTATGTTTGATATTCCATGCAGTCGATGAAGAACACCTGTCCCGCCGTCAGGATATGGTCGACGCCTCGATAGTGCAGATGCCCTCTGCCCGCGACCGTATATACGATGAGAAGCGATTGAAGTTTCCGTCTCTCTGTATAGTACTGAGCGCGCGTCCGAAAATGCCCAATTTCCTGCACATAGTAGAACATCGATTTCGCCTGGGGGCTCGGGGTGTGGATCAGCCGAATCGAGTCCTCGCTATAGTCCAGCTCCGCTTGCACATAATAGCCGCCGTTGTCGTTTGGGCTCATTTTGTCACCGCTTTCATGGATAGCAATATATTGATATTTTTGCACATGATACTCGTATCCCGCCTTCTCCTGCCTGTGCGATGATTATATCACGATTGGCATATTTGTAGGGGGAGAAAGGATGGGGAGCGGAGCATGTGGGATCCGATCAAACCGGCGAGAAAAGCTAGAATCGGCTTGTATTCCATCGGCTTGCGGGCGTACTGGAGCCAGTTTCCGGGGTTGAAGGAGCGGCTGGAGGAGTACGGCCGATTTCTGGAAAAGGAGATGGCGCGGCTCGGCGCGGAAGTGTACAATTTCGGCCTCGTCGATACGGAGGCGGAAGGGCGCTGTGCCGGCGAGTGGCTGAACGCGCGCAACGTCGATCTCGTGTTCTGCCACTCGGCCACTTATTCGACGAGCTCGACCGTGCTGCCGGTGCACCAGATTTGCAAGGCGCCTGCGGTCATTCTCAACCTGCAGCCGACGGAGCGCATCAACTACGAGCAGACGACGACCGGCGAATGGCTGGCGCATTGCGGAGCTTGCCCGGTGCCGGAGCTGTCGAACGCCTTCAACCGGGCGGGCATTCCGTTCCGCGTTATCAACGGCCTGCTCGGGTTGAGCTATACGCCGGCCATCTCGCTGACGAACGAAGTGACCGCGGAACGGGCGGAAGCCCGCCGCGCCTGGACGGCGATCGAGGAATGGATCCGAGCCGCTTCGGTCGTTCGCACCTTGCGGCATAGCCGGTTCGGCTTCCTCGGCAATACGTACAGCGGCATGCTGGACATGTACAGCGACTTCACGATGCTGCAAGCCCAGCTCGGGCTGCATGTGGAGGTGCTGGAGATGTGCGACCTGCACCGGCTGTTCCAGGCCGTCACGCCGCAGGAGACGGCGGCCAAGCTGGAGGAGGTGCATGCGATGTTCCAGATCAGCGGCGATTCGCCGTCCGATCCGATCGCGCGCAAGCCGACTGCGGAGCAGCTCGAATGGGCGTGCCGCGTCGCCGTGGCGCAGGAGAAGCTTGTGCGCGAATTCGATCTCGACGCGCTGAGCTACTACTACCACGGCGCGCCGGACTACGAATACGAGCGCATCCAGGGCGGCTTCATCGTCGGGCATTCGCTGCTCACCGCGCGGGGTATCCCGTGCTCCGGCGAAGGCGATCTGAAGACCGCGGTCGCGATGAAGATCGCCGACATTGCCGGCCGAGGGGGCAGCTTCTCCGAGATCGTCGTGGTCGATTACGTCGACGGGACGATCTTGCTCGGACACGATGGCCCGTTCCATGTGGCGATCTCGGAGGGCAAGCCGATTCTGCGCGGGATGGGGCTATACCACGGCAAACAAGGCACCGGCGTCTCCGTCGAGGCCAAGGTGAAGACCGGCCCGATCACGACGCTGAACGTCACCCAGACCGGCGACGGCAAGCTGAAGCTGATCAGCAGCGAGGCGGAGTCGACGGACGGTCCGATTATGCGCATCGGCAATACGCAGACGCCTGTCCGTTTCCGCGTCGACCCGGACACGTACATGGAGCGCTGGTTCGCCGAAGCGCCGACGCATCATTGCGCGATGTCGATCGGACACAATGCTTCTCTGTTCGTCAAGGTGGCCCAACTGCTGCCTTGCGCTCATGTCACGCTTTAATCAGAGAAGGGAGCGGTCATCGGCTATGGAATACGCATCGTTCATGCTGAAGATTCGTCCGGAGGATTATGAGGAGTACAGGCGCCGCCATGAGCGGGTCGATCCCGAGCTGGAGGAGCAGTTCCGGCTGGTCGGCATTCGCGCGTATCACATTTATTTTCACGAGGGACTGCTGTTCGCGCATATGGTTGCAGACAATTTCAGCGAAGCGATGGATCGGTTGGCGGAGCATCCCGCGAATGTGAAGTGGCAGCAATATATGAGCGATATGCTGCTGCTGTGGGAGGAGAACGGGGCTACCGTGAAGGAGCTTCAGCCGGTGTATCGGTTTGTTCCGTGAGGTGGGAATGGGTCAAACGGCTTGGACTGCAAGTTGGAGGGAGATAGCGGCATCTCGAATGATAGGCGAAAATAGCGGAAATAAAGGGGACACATTCCTTGAGAATGCGTCCCCTTCATCATTCTATACGCAGAGATCCGGTATTTTCCCGTAAAATTCCCAAATACCCGATTGACACAAAATACGGGCGGTGCTAATATACTCAATAACATAGTAAGTTTATCGGAATAATATTGATTGTCTACCGGACAGCCGGAGCACGCTCAAACGTAGAATTGGATCGATAAACTGACGTGGATTTATAATCAATTCTTATCTAAAGGGAGAGTTATCATTATGAGTTATTCGAATCCAACATCCAGCTCCACATCCAACCAAGTGCTCCGGTCTATTCGCAAATGGTCGATTACGACCGCCCTGGTCGCCTCGCTCGTCGGGCTGACCGCCTGCGGCGGAGGCGGAACCGCCGGCTCCAAAACCAACGCATCCGGCGGCAGCGCGGCGCCTGAACTGAAGCCTGTAGAGCTGCTGAATGTGTCCTACGACCCTACTCGTGAACTATACCAAGAATTCAATATATCCTTCGCGAAGTACTGGAAAGAGAAGAAGAACCAAGTCGTCACGATCAAACAATCGCACGGCGGCTCCGGCAAACAAGGACGCTCCGTCATCGACGGGCTGGAGGCGGACGTCGTGACGCTGGCACTAGCGTACGACATCGACGCGATTCAAACCGCCGGGCTGATCCAGAGCGGCTGGCAAGGCGAGCTTAAGAACAACAGCTCTCCGTACACATCGACGATCGTCTTTCTGGTGAAGAAGGGCAACCCGAAAGGAATCAAAGACTGGGACGATCTCGTGAAATCAGGCGTGCAAGTCATCACCCCGAACCCGAAAACATCGGGCGGCGCGCGCTGGAACTACTTGGCGGCCTATGGATACTTCTACGACAAGAACGGCAAGGACGAGGCGAAGGCCAAGGAGTCCCTGCAAAAGCTGTTCAAAAACGTGCCGGTGCTCGATTCGGGCGCACGGGATTCCACGACGACGTTCGTGCAACGCGGAATCGGCGACGTATTGCTCGCTTGGGAGAACGAGGCGTTCCTCTCGATCAACGAGTTCGGCAAAGACAAATTCGAGATCGTCTACCCATCGGTCAGTATCCTTGCAGAGCCACCTGTCACAATTGTAGATAAAGTCGTCGACAAGAAGGGGACGCGCGAGGTAGCGCAAGCCTATCTGGAGTACCTGTACACGGAAGAAGGCCAAAATATCGCGGCTAAAAACTACTATCGTCCTCGCCTCGAGTCGGTGGCCAAGAAGTATGAAGCGCAATTCAAGAAGCTGAACCTGCTGACGATCGACGATCCGCTCTTCGGCGGCTGGACGAAAGCTCAGAAGACGCATTTCTCGGACGGCGGCGTGTTTGACCAAATTTACAAGCCTTAAGGATAAACCAGAGAGGCTAAACAAAGCGGGATTCTGCGGACGGGACGGCGACCAGCGCGAGCCAGAGACAAGCGACACTTACTGGCAGCAAATCGGCGGTCAACCGTCCCGCGTGGGGATTCTTGAAGCGGGGAGAACGTACTTATGGCCAGATTGGCTCGCAAGCGCAGCATTATTCCTGGATTCGGCATATCGATGGGGTTCACGATCCTATACCTGAGTTTGATCGTGCTCGTGCCGATTTCTGCGATTTTTATCAAGACGTCCGGTATGGGCTGGGAAAAGTTTTGGGTTACGGTGACCGATCCTCGAGTCATTGCGGCGTATAAAATCAGCTTCGGGACGGCGTTCGGTGCCGCGCTGGTAAATTCCATATTCGGCTTTATCGTTGCGTGGGTGCTCGTGCGGTACACATTTCCCGGCAAAAAGCTGATCGACGCCATGGTCGACCTCCCGTTTGCCTTACCTACAGCAGTTGCAGGGATTGCACTGACAACGATCTATTCGCAGAACGGCTGGGTCGGCAAGCTGCTGGAGCCGCTCGGCTTCAAGGTGGCGTTCACGCCGCTCGGCATCATGCTCGCCTTGACATTCATCGGCCTGCCGTTCGTCGTGCGGACGCTGCAGCCGGTCATTGAAGAGCTGGAGAAGGAAGTCGAGGAAGCGGCGGTCAGCCTCGGCGCGAATCGATGGAGAACATTCCGTCGCGTCCTGTTCCCGCAATTGCTTCCGGCGCTGCTGACGGGCTTCGCGCTTGCATTCGCCAGAGGCGTAGGCGAGTACGGCTCGGTCGTCTTCATCTCGGGCAACATGCCGATGAAGACGGAGATTGCGCCGCTGCTCATTATGACGAAGCTGGAGCAATACGACTATCTGGGAGCGACGGCGATCGCGATGGTCATGCTCATCATCTCGTTCATCCTGCTCTTGATCATCAACTTCCTGCAATGGCGGACGAATCGTCACGCCGTGACGGTATAGGGGGCGAGTCGACAATGGCCGGTTATGTGACGACAGTTCCCAAGAACGCTTCAGGTCCCAAGCTTCACAAGTCCACAATTACACATACGACGGAGCCGCGGTTGGTCCGCGTCCTGCTAATTACCATAGCTCTGCTGTTTCTTGGATTTCTGCTTATCCTGCCGCTTGTGAGCATCTTCGCAGAGGCGTTCCGCAAAGGTGTGGAAGTGTATATGGCGGCGCTCGTTGAAACAGATGCAGCCGCCGCGATTCGGCTGACGCTCACCGTTGCGGCGATCGCGGTGCCCGCGAACTTGATATTCGGCATCGCGGCCGCATGGGCGATCACGAAGTTCCGCTTCAAAGGCAAAAACGTACTGATTACGCTAATCGATCTGCCGTATGCCGTCTCACCCGTAATCGCGGGCCTCATCTACGTGCTGCTGTTCGGCGCCCATGGCTGGTTCGGCCCTTGGCTTGCGGCTCACGACATCAAAGTCATCTTCGCGTTGCCGGGTATTGTGCTGGCTACGATCTTCGTGACCTTCCCGTTCGTGGCCCGGGAGCTGATCCCGCTCATGCAGGCTCAGGGGACGCAGGAGGAGGAGGCCGCCGTCACGCTCGGTGCGAAGGGCTGGCGCATCTTCTGGCGAGTCACTCTGCCCAATATCAAATGGGGGCTGCTCTACGGTGTGATCCTCTGTAACGCGAGAGCGATGGGAGAGTTCGGTGCCGTCTCCGTCGTTTCGGGACATATCCGCGGCTCGACCAATACGGTACCGCTGCATATTCAAATCGTGTATAACGAATATAATTTCGCCGGGGCGTTCGCGATGGCATCCCTGCTCGTGCTGCTTGCCGTTGTGACCCTGGTAGTGAAAAGTATTGTCGAGTGGAAATTTCAAGACCGGCATAGCCGCGAGAAGGAGTAACCCGCCATGCATATCGAAGCCAAACACTTGACGAAAAGCTTTGGCCATTTCCAAGCTACGAAGGATATCAGCTTCGGCATTGAGAAAGGAAAGCTGATCGGCCTGCTCGGTCCGAGCGGCGGGGGAAAGACAACAGTGCTGCGTTTGCTCGCCGGCTTGGAGCAGCCCGATTCGGGCGATATCCTGTTCCACGGCAAACGGGTCAATGACCTGCCTCCTCAGCAGCGGGGCATCGGGTTCGTGTTCCAGAACTACGCCTTGTTCCGCCATATGACCGTGTTCGAAAATATCGCCTTCGGGCTGCAGGTGCAGAAGCGGACGAAGGAGCAGACCAAGGCTCGCGTGAACGAGCTGATCGAGCTGACCGGGCTGAAAGGCTTCGAGAAGCGGCTGCCGCATCAGCTGTCCGGCGGACAGCGCCAACGGGTCGCCTTCGCCAGAGCGATTGCTCCGGAGCCGCAGCTGTTGCTGCTCGACGAGCCGTTCGCGGCGATCGACGCCAAGGTGCGCAAGGAGCTTCGCACTTGGCTGAAGGACATGATTGATCGGGTCGGCATTACGACGATCTTCGTCACGCACGATCAGGAGGAAGCGGTAGAGGTGGCCGACGAGATTATGATCATCAACGCCGGGCGATTGGAGCAGCAAGGGACTCCGCTCGAGATTTATTCGCATCCGGAGACCCCGTTCGTGGCCGGCTTTATCGGGGAGTCGAATCAGGTAGAGGAGCCGTCTCGGTTGAAAGGCTTCGAGCAGCCGCAGCTGACGAACGCCAAGGCGATGATCCGCCCCGAGTTTATCGAGGTAGGTCGGCCGAACGAGGTTTCGCTAGCCACTGCATCCGAGTTAGGGACGGTGCGCAACGTGTATTTTCGCGGCACGAATTGGCAGGTAGAGGTAGAAGCCGGCGGCAGCCGCCTGTTCGCTTACCGCTCGATGGAGCTGCCGGTGCTGCAAGCGGGCGACGAGGTGCGGGTACTGATCCATCGGATTTATTTGTTCAATCAGAACGGGCATGTCATGCAGGAAAATGGATTGAAGATCGACCCGATGCCGGTCCATATATAAGCGAGGAGGAGTTGGAAATGGCGAAACCGTTGGAAATCGACGAGCACTGGGCGGATCGAATCGTCCAAAGCGTCAATGGGTTGGAGTACGGTACGGTCCAAATCGTCGTGCATGACGGCCGGATCGTGCAGATCGAACGGACGGAGCGCAAGCGGTTCGATGCCGCTTCGAATTCTGCCGCCGCCACCGCCGGGAACACCGCGAAACGGACAAAAGAAAAGCCTCAGCCGCAGGCATGAGGATGGGGAGACAGCAGCGATGCTGTCTCTTTGGATAGTAAAGAAACTATAAGTGCAACACTCGGGGATCCGGGATCATGCTATTGCACCCGCAACCCCAGAAATGGTGGTTCCGACCCCCAATAACGGTATGGCGGGGGTAACGCTATTGGGCCGCAACAGCGCCGGAACGGCGAAATAGCGTTACGCGAGAGCGTTATTGGTCTGACCCTAGTCCGATTTATTCGGACTGCGTGGGGGGAGCGAAGGGTGAAGCGGTCTCTAGTCCGAATTTTCCCAGTTGCAGGGCCGGTTCCGCACGCTCCCTCTGGAAAATGCCGCTCTAATTCGGGCGATTCGGACTACAGAGTCTTGCCATTATTCGTCGTCGTGCGTATCGTGCTCCCCGGGGTACCCTCCGCGGTCCAATCCTTCGTGCAGCTCCCGGTTCTCATACGTGAAAGCGCTGGTCGAACGTTGGCCGCGCCTCCATGGCGTGCTTTTCCCGAGCGTCTTGGAAATGATGCTGCTGCCAAAAGGCCCTTCGGGAAATTCCTCAACCGCCAAATCGTT
Organism: Paenibacillus koleovorans NBRC 103111; assembly: GCF_004000845.1. Lineage (GTDB taxonomy): Bacteria > Bacillota > Bacilli > Paenibacillales > NBRC-103111 > Paenibacillus_AA > Paenibacillus_AA koleovorans. The sequence continues at coordinate 8,112 of NZ_BIMA01000048.1, read as the reverse complement.
CCGCTGCGATTCTACCGTCGCCAAATCCGAATAGGCATCTCGCTCCTCGTATAGAAAACCTTCCTCTACCTCCGCGTGCGGCTGCATTTGCTCCTCTTCTTCGTGCATAGGGGTTCCTCGCTTTCTGCCGATTGGGTCCTGTTTGCTAGTTTGCCACAGCCCGCCTGTCGTTATGTAACATTTCCGTGAAAAAAAGAAGCCCCACCCACCGGTGGAGCCTCGTTTAACTATTGCCATCCTAAATATCCGTAAAATGAATCATGCCGATGACTTCCACCAGAAACGAGCGAAGCTCCTCCGCTTGCTCCTCGTTTAGCCTGTATACGTGTTCCAGGTATCCCGGCTCCTCCAGATCGTCCGGTCCGAGAATGGCCGTGCGCCCGGACTGGATGTCGGTAACGAGCTTTTTGCCGTAAAACCGGTTGGTCGACGTAATGGCGAGATCGAACCGCTGCAGCGACTCCCCGACGAAGCAGACGAAGCGGGTAATCGTATCTTCTCTATGATCATATAAAAAATCGAATTCGGCAGACATCGCGAGCCCCTCCTAGTCAAACATGCTCTTGATTATACATGATGCGGGTCCGATCGGCAAAGGAAAGCAGGCTCACTCGTTGTACCAAGGGTTGATGTGAATCAGCACTTCGTCCACCTGGGAATCGGCATCCATGACGGCGCGTTTGATTTTGCGGCTGACGTCGTGGCCTTCCTGGATCGACATTTCGCCTGGGATGCTCACTCGCAGATCGACCAGCACGTAGTGTCCATGCTCTCTCGCCCGCAGGCGATCGATTCGCTTCACCTCCGGAATCGCCTGGATCAGGCTGGTGTATCGCTCGATTTGCTCCTGCTTCACATTTTTCTCCATCAAGACGTCGACCGCTTCTCGACCCATATCAACGGCCAGCTTCATCACGAGGATCGAGACGATAATACCGGCAGCCGGGTCGCCATAGACGAGGTAGGGCAGTTCGTAAGCTTCGCCGATGAGTGCAAGCCCGATCCCGATGACGGCGGCCAAGGAAGCATACACGTCCGCCAGATGATCGTAGGCGGTGGCGAGCAGGCTTTTGCTGTTGACGGACTTGCCTATTCGCAGCGTGTACAAATACAGCCCTTGCTTCCAGACGAGCGAGACGACGGCGGCGACCAATGCGAGCCAATGCGCTTCCGGAGCCGGGCCGAGCAGGGCGGCGACGGAGTGATAGCCGGTCCAGATCGCGGCGAGCGCCAGGATGACGGCTACGAAGCTGGCCCCGAGCACCTCGGCTTTGCCATGCCCGTAAGGGTGGTCGTCGTCCGCAGGCTGGTTGGAAATGCGCATCGCGCCGAAGGCGGCGGCCGAAGCGATGACATCCCCGGCGTTATGGATGCCATCGGCGATCAGCACTTGACTTTTGAACGTGACGCCGATGATTATTTTAATGAAGGTAAGTAGAAGATTGCTGATCAGACTAAGCCAGATGGCCAGCCAAGACTGTTTCTTTTCTGCCTGCACAATTTGTTCCCCCTGCCATCATTATTTCCCTAAGGAAACAAAAAATCTTCAACCGGGTAGGTTGAAGATCTTCAATTTTTTGCGCCATATGCGATTGTCCGTGTACCGTCGCATCGTACTCATATGCATTCCGCCATTTCGCCTGCTCTTAATAATCAATTTATGTTACCATAATGCAGACGGTCTAGGCAACCGGCAGGGCATGTCTGCTGTCTACGCCAGTTGTCGCACATTTCCGAAAAGAGTCGAATGATCGGCGTCCTGCCCCTTGTAAGGGATGGAGGAATATGGTATATTGGTCGTAATCATCAACCAAAGGGGAAGCACCTCTTCTACGTGACGTAGGAGGGGTGCTTTTTTGCGTCTGGCGGATGGTATAAATTAGGCCCGGGAGGCGAGCGAGTTATGAATTTAGTGTTTCTGAACAGCTTCGAGAAGCAGGGGGAGGACAAAAGCGTCACATCCGCGCAGGTGTCTATTTCCGAGCAAGGGGGCGAATGGTCGGTCGATTGGCACGAGATGGGCGGAGATTTGAATCCGACCCGCATTTGCTGGTATACCGGCTCGAATTGGAGCGAGATGATGCAGCAGTTCCGCAGCCAGTTGCAGGCGAAGCGGAGCGAAGGGTTCCGGGCGATGGTGGAAGCGACGGGCGAGTATAGCTTCCTGGCGGGCGGCAAAACGAGGACGCTGCAGATGCTCCAGTATTACAGCGAGCTGAACAGCCGCGAGGAGCTGTTCCAAGAGCTGCGCAAGTGGCGAAATGAGCAGGCGGCCAAGGAGAGCAAGTCGCCGTTCATCATCGCTTCGAACCGGATGCTGCGGATGCTGAGCGCGTTCGTGCCGCGTACGGTCGAGGAGCTGCGCATGGTGCCGGGCTTCGGCGAGTACAAGACCGGCTTGTACGCCGAGCCGATTATGCGGCTGACGGCGGTTGTTGAGCGGGATACGCTGTTCCCGCTCGATTGGGTCGCGGACCGGATCGACCCGGCCGGCTTCGAGGATTGGCTGCGGCAGCAGTGGGACCTGCGCGCGAGGAGCGAGGCTGAGCGCCGGGAAGCGCGGCTGCGGCTGCTGGAGGCCGCGGCGGAAGGGCTCGAGCTGGCTGCGGTGCAGCAGCGGCTGAGCTTGCCGTCGCGGGAGCTGCTCTCGCGCATCGAGGAGCTGGACAAGGAGGGCTACGACATGGAGCCGCTCATCGATTCCGCCCTGCGCGGCGTTCCGCAGGCAGAGCGGGAGCAGGCTTGGCAGGCGTTCGGCGAAGCCGGAGACCGGTTCCTGAAGCCGATCGTGACGCGGCTGTACGGGGCGGAGCACGAGCTGTCAGGCGCCCAGCTGGAGCGGACTTACGAGTGGCTGCGGCTGCTGCGGCTCCGCTACCGCCGGGCGGTGGCGGCCGGCGGGGCATCGGGCGCGCAGGCGCAAGCGGCAGGAGCCGCAGGAACAGCAGGAGTAGCTGCGGGAAAGGCCCCGCTAGGGTCGCTGACTGCGGAGCAGTCGGCTTAATTCGGTTGACGATGACGGTGGCAATTGCAGTGGCAGACTAATGGAATGGGGGGATGATGGGGGATAGCAGCAGTGTATATGTGAAAGGGGGAATGAGCATAATGGAAAACCCGCGACCATGGGTGGTCGCGGGCAGTAAAAATAAGGAAAGACTGGTGCTAATTCGGCACGTGAGCAGCAGGTTGAGCGGGTGTTGGTCCAATTTTGGACTAATTCGGCTCGGGAACAGTGTTTGCACGGGAATTAGTCCGTTTTGTCGCTAATCTGCAGCGGACAGGTGGCGGATTCAGAACCAGTCCTTGCGCTTGAAGAAATAAAACATCGAGCCGCCGGTCAGCACCATAAAGCCCAGCACCATAAAGTATCCGAAACGCGTTTGCAGCTCCGGCATATGTTCGAAGTTCATCCCATAGATTCCGGTGATAATGGTCAGCGGCATGAAAATCGTCGTCAGCGCGGTGAAGATGCGCATAATTTCGTTCGCGCGGTTCGCAACCGAGGACTGGTAAGCTTCCCGCAAGTTCCCGACGAGATCGCGGAACGTCTCGAATGTCTCCGTAATTTTCACGGCGTTCTCGTAGATGTCGCTGAAATACTTTTGCAATTGATCGTCGATCAACTTGAGTTCCTTTTTGTTGAGCGTCCAGATGACGTCCTTTTGCGGCACGAGCATTTTCTTCAGCCACAGGATTTCGCTGCGCAGCCCGACGATTTCGTTCAGATGGGATTTCTTCGTATGAATCAAAATATCTTCCTCGAGCAGCTCGATCTTATTCTCGATCCGGTCGCCGACGCTGAAGTAATTGTCCACGACCATATCGACGAGATGATACAGGAATCGGTCGGCCGAATTCACTTCCTCATCCCATAGAACCGGTTTGATTGAGCGAATCTCGTTGATTTTTTTGCGGGTGACGGTGATGATGGCATGTTTGAACAGGAAGATGTTCAGGGCGCGCAGGAAAATTTCCTCGTCGTCATACCGGATGCTGTTAATCACAATAAAATAGTGCGAGTCATAAATTTCGATCTTCGGCCGCTGGCCCTCTTCGGACAAGCAGTCCTCGACGGCAAGATCATGCAGGTTGAACAGAGGCTGGAGCATCTCCAGGTCCTCCACGTCCGCGTCGATCCAATAAAAGCCGTTTTCCGGCGGGATGAGCATTTGCAGTGTGTCTTCGATCGGTGTGAATAAGCCGTTTTGTACGAGGCGTACTTTCATCGTTCAATCCCCCCTTAGCAGTTTCCCCCAATAGGATCGGTTTCAGCAGAAAATTGGAAATAAGCATCACGCGCTCTCGCGGATCTCGACATTCATCCGGGGCGCATCATGCTGCAACCGATGCAAGCAGTGCCATGTCGGCACTAAACTGCTATAGAGGGACTGTGGTGAAACCGCGAGGGGCATCGCAAGCGAACTTCAGTCAGTAGCGGGTAAGGCCAAAGAAGACTGACGAGGCGCACGCAGCGGTCGAACGTCCTGCTCTAAGCAGTTTATGGGTCGGCTTGGGTCGGTCTCCGTCCATGCGGCGCTTCCTCCTTTGGTTCCATTCTTGGCGAATGATACGATTAGTGATGGTGCTTTGTGAGAAAAAGTACAAGTCCATGGGACCCATCTAGTATAACCTTTGATTGATCCAGTGCACAAGACGTAAAATGTTAAGATTATCATGAAATCATCATATGCTCCTCTTGCGGGATCGGTGCTGTCAGGGGTAAGCTTCCTCGGTGAAGGCGGTTTGCCGGAAGTCGCTTGGCGGCATGCCTTTGCGTTGCTTGAACAGCCGGGCGAACGTCTTGTAAGAGCCGTATCCGACTTCGAGCGCCACTTGCTCCATCGTCATGTCGGTAGAAGCGAGCAGGGCGCAAGCATGCCGAATTCTTACGTCGTGCAGCACCTGGAGGAACGTTTGGCCGGCATGCCGTTTGAACATTTCGCTCAAGTGGGACACACTAATATGGAACGTCGCGCAAAGTCCGGGCAAAGAAAGCTCCTCCTGATAGTGCATGTGAATGTACTGAATGACGTTCCACAAGGCGCGCTCACCGTGAACCGGATTGCCCGAAGGGATGACGGGCGAAGCTGAACCGGCCAGCTGCGGATTGTCCGAGCGGCGCTGCCGGTCGAAATGGACGAGCACCTCCATCAGCTTGGCCCTCACCATCGCATTTTTCCATAGCCCCTCGGTATGGAATTCTTCCATCAGCTCGTCCAGCAGACGCCTCATTCTGAGCTGGGCTTGGCCGTGAAACTGCACATAGGACGGAAGGGTGCTGGAGTCGCCGATCAACAGATCGCGGAGGCCGTAGGCCGGATCGGGTCCCATCAATAGGCTCATGGCGAATTCGGCATTGTACAGTTTCAGGCAAGAGCCCGGATCCGTCTGAAATTCATGCACCTGATAAGGAAGCACGAAGGTGAAGCTGCCTGGTTCTTTGCGGTACCGGATGCCGTTGATCCACTCCCAGCCCGAGCCCTCGAGCACATAGGAGCACTCCAGAAAATCGTGCCGATGTGCCGCATACCCGCGAAGAATCGTATGAATGCTGAAGTGCAAAGGCAGCTCTCTTTCGCCGTTCCGGTGTAAACGTAGATATGTAGGGAAAACGGTCATTTGTCGATTCTCCTTCCGGTTCTGGCGGCCGTAATTTTTGGGGTGCTTTCCGTAAAAAATGTCGTGCACTTGGGTTCGATTCATTTTATCATAGGCGATAGAGTTGATGAACTAGCTTTCCAACCCAATTTTCCTATAATCATTGGAGGTCATCTCATTATGAGCGCAAGCAGAATTCGCGTAGGCGTTATCGGAGCAGGCAATATCGGCAATGTGCATTTGGCGGGGTTCGTGAAGGAAACGGAGCTGTGCGAGGTAGTCGGCGTTACGGATACGTTCCTGCCGCTCGCCAAGAGCCGTGCGGAGCAATATGGCATTGCTAAAGTATACGAAAGCCCGGAAGAGATGATCGCTAGCCCGGATATTGACGCGGTCGTCATCTGCGTGCCGAATGCTTTCCATGCTCCGCTGGCCGTCAGCGCGATGGAAGCGGGCAAACATGTGCTGCTCGAGAAGCCGATGGGAATTAGCGCCGATGCTGCACGAGGTATTGTCCGCACCCAGGAGAAGACCGGCATGACGCTGATGGTAGCGCATCAGATGCGCTGGGAGCCGCTGGCTCTGCAAATCAAGGAGCAAGTGGACAAAGGCGAGCTGGGCCGCATCTACACCGCCAAAGCCGGCTGGTATCGCCGCAAGGGTATCCCGGGCTGGGGCACCTGGTTTACGAAAATGTCGGAAGCCGGCGGCGGTCCGCTGATCGATATCGGCGTACACATGCTCGACCTGTCGCTGCACTTGATGGGAAGCCCGAAACCGGTTGCGGTCTCCGGAGCTACTTATTCCGAGTTCGGACCGAATCGCAAAGGGATCGGCACTTGGGGCAAGCCGAACTGGGACGGCTATTATGATGTAGAGGACCTGGCGACTGCTTTCATCCGCATGGAGGACGGTTCTTCCTTAACGCTGGAAGTGAGCTGGGCAGTTCATATGGATACGGACAATACGCCGTTCATTCACCTGATGGGGACGGAAGGCGGCGTGGCGCTGCACGGGTCGAAGGGCAAGTTCCTCACAGAGAAATTCGACCAGCCATTGGAAGTCGAGCTGAATGCTCCAACGAACGACGCAGGCTCTCGCACCCGGTTGACGCAGCATTTCCTCGATTGCGTACAAAATGGCAAAAAGCCGCTTACCGATGTGATGACGGGTTTCACGAACAACCTGATTCTTGGAGCGATCTACGAGTCATCCCGTACGGGCAATGAAGTGAAGCTGGACTGGAGCTACTAAGCGAATAGGAGGCTGAGGCAGGATATGGCGCTGACAAGAGGATTGACAAGAATGGGACTGGGCGATGTCGGGTCGAATGAGCGGTTCGTCAAGCTGGCACGGGAGTACGGCTTTCAGGCGGTGGATCTGAATGACGTATTGGGCTGGGTCGAGGCGGAAGGCAAAGAAACGGCGCTTGCTGTTTTGGCGGAGACTGGCGTAGCCATCGGCTCGATCGGCTTGCCGGTCGAGTGGCGCTCGACCGAGGAGCGGTTCCGCAGCGACTTGACGAAGCTGGCCGCTACGGCGGCGGCGGCGGCCGAGTTAGGCTGCACGCGCTGCTGCACGTATGTGCTGCCGGCGACGGACTTGAACGCGGCGCACTTCATGGCGCTGGCCACGCGGCGGCTGCGTACATGCGCCGACATTCTCGGCGCCTACGGCATCCGCTTCGGCCTCGAGTATGTAGGGCCGCATCACCTGCGCACGCGCTGGGCGAATCCGTTCGTCTGGACGCTCGACCAGACGAACGACTGGATCGACGCGATCGGCGCGCCGAACGTCGGCCTGCTGCTCGATTCGTACCACTGGTACACGACGGGACAGACAGCCGACGAGCTCGCCGCTCTGCGCGCGGACCAAATCGTGCACGTCCACATCAACGATGCGCCGGATGTGCCGGTGGAGGAAGCGCTCGACAACGGCCGGCTTTATCCGGGCGAAGGCGTAATCGATTTGCCGGCGTTCCTGCAGGCGCTCCAGCGCACAGGCTACTCCGGGCCGATCTCGCAGGAGATCTTGACCCAGTCGCCGCCGACAGCGCCGGCCGAAGAGCTGCTCAGCCGCTCCAAGGCGGGCTTCGACAAGGTGTTCGCGGCTGCGGGACTTTAAGATTTTGTAAGGACGTTAGGCAAGGAAGGCCCTTCGGGGCCTTTTTTTATGGTTTCATTAAGAAAGTATAAGTTTTTTGGGGCGAACCCAAAGGTTTCCCTCTTTAGGGACGGAGACAACGGCCTCCATTGTCCATTGTGATGTAGTCCGACTTTTCCTGACTATGGGAGGCATCCGCTAAATGTAAGGGTGCTCCAGTCCGAGTTTACCCATTTACAGAGGCGTTATTACGCACCTCTTACAGAAACCCCCGCTCCAATTCGGCAAACTCGGACTGAGGAGCCTAATCTGCCTAGGAGCGGCCTTGCAGTCCGACTTTTTCGGACTGCATCCAGTGGTTATGGCGTTCGGGGACTGGGGACAGGTTGACAAGGAATCCGTCTTCAAGGC
>NZ_BIMA01000047.1 GCF_004000845.1 Paenibacillus koleovorans NBRC 103111 | reverse complement strand
ATATCTGCACGTATTGGTTTTTTTCAATGTTTCATATGAGTAATTTTACTTTAGGCGAGACACAGTATTCAGATGGTAAAGTTGTATCAATGGAAAATGACAAGGAGTATAACAGAGTTTCAGAGCAACTAATAACAATGCTAAAAAATCTTCTTTTGGGTTCAGAGATAAGGGTTTATAAGCTAATAACGAATCCACCTAAAGGTGAAGACGAATTTGAATGGGAGCAGATTTATTTTGATGTTGGCTCTAAAGTTTTTGTTTTAGATTTTTATCAATGGGGCTAGAATGAGAACCGCGTCAAACCTGATCAGGCATGCGCGAACCGCCATTGATGCTTCAGTATGCGAAGGTGCAGAAAGAGAAGGCGATTGAACGTCTGCGCGGCATCACCGACGTGTTGCAATATTAATCCGATACTAATGAATGAGGTGGAACCTGTGACTGAGCAACAGAAAAACCAGTCTGCAGTACCTTTTCAGAGCTTTTACAACAATTGTATTGAAGTTTGAGGAGGAATTGTTATTAGTTCTCAAATTGATAAAATACATAAAATCATTGCCGAGTGGGATCCGTTTGACTTAAAGAGCTATGGTATCGAGAGTTATGAAATACAAAAATGCATTCGTTCAAGCGGATCAAGGGACCCTGAAATAATATCAGGATATTTAGAGTCTATGCTTCAACATTTGGAACCTTCGCGAAAACTAAATAAAAGCGAAAGCTTGTTAGCTGCTAAAAATATTATTAAGATATTGGATTAATTCCAACACCATACGGCAACTGACCATAGTAGTTCTTTTTATTATGAGGAGGTGATTCCTATGGAAGCAGTTAGTGCAATACAAGCTTTGGAAGATGAGATTATTCATTACCTCAGAGATAAGTTCGGATGGCGTATTTATTCGGTAGAAGCAAATCATTTGGGATATGGAAATATGAAGTGGATTATGAAGACCGACAACTTATTCGATCCATTCAACTTACTTGGTATAAGGAGTTCAAGTGAGTACATGCGATGTATAGCAAGGAAAAGACAACGGGACGCTTTATTGATGAGATGATCTGGATCGGGGACAATTGGAACAACATGAATGATATTTTTAAGCGATGAACCTATCCTAATTTATTGCCGATGAGTTAAAGCCAATTCCTATTTGAGGTAATCGTGGCGGGTCAATTTGAGGGTAAGTCGCACTAGCTACTGGGTCTCACTAAACTCGGAGAGGCCATACAAACCTCATCTACCACATCCGATATACTATCGGGTTGTCGGGTATGCCGATATTGAAATCATATCCTCTCCTCTGATACCGGAAGATGGAGAAAAGGTTGTAGCCGTTGAAGTAATGACAGTAGAGGAAGCAAAGACAAACTTTATTCATACTGGAAGACCCGATTTGGCTGAGTTGTATGAGCTAGCCTTTCTTTTGAGAAAGAGACAGATGGGACATTAGTTGGAATCTGCAACATGACAGATTTTACTCTAGTGTAACAACATGAAGGAGGAGCATATGAAGAGGATAGCTAAAATTGCTTTATGGTCTCCGGTGATTGTCATTCTGACGGCGTTTGGACTTATTTCGTTTCTGGGATTCATTTTCTTTATGGGGTTATGGTATTACGATTATTTTATGTAAAGAAATGAATAACTGGTCAGAGGTATTCATATGCCCAGTAACAAGGACCTGTACCGATAATTTACCGCCCAATGGCGGGTTTTGTGCGTTATGGGAACATGAATTGGAGCAGACTCTGAATGAGTTGCTGGCGTGGGACCCGAAACGTTGCAAACTATCGCCCGGCGCACGAATCAAAGCCCTAATCCTCAACGTGCTCGGCGGCAAGGATCCCTTCTTTCACGTCGAGCGATTTTACCGTGACCAAGATGTGGAGCTCCTGTTTGGGGCCGGTGTAATCGCCGACGATTTGAACGACGATGCACTCGCCCACGCACTCGACAAGCTTCACGAAGCCACGCCGTGGAAGGTCTACTCCGCTCTTGCCATTCGTGCGATGCGCAAGCTCGGTCTGCCGATTGGGGCGCTGCATAACGACACGACATCGGTGAGTCTGTATGGCGCCTACGAAGGAGAGGCCGACCTGCACATCGTGCATGGACACAGCAAGGATCATCGCCCCGATCTCAAGCCGATCATGCTCGGACTTGCCGTTTCGCCGGAGCGCATCCCGGTACTCGCCAGTGTGGAGAACGGGAATACTTCGGACAAAACGTGGAACTACACGTTTATCCGAAAGCTGCGACAAACGCTCAGCCAGGAAGACTGGCAGCAACTGCTCGATTTTTTCGCCCTCCCGTGTCTCAACATATTGCGAGCATTATACTATCCTCTTGCTCAGATGGAAACGCCGATTCGATCCCAATACCGAGTCCACCTGCCACACCACATTGTCGCCTAGCCGAAGATGGTCGATCGCCTGATCAAACTCTTTTAACCCCGTACTCACCTTTTTCTAGGCTATTCAAAACTGAGTCCTCCCTCATTCATCACCAACAAATATCCGCAGCTTCAACATGAACCCTATTCTATGATATTTCCCTTCTAGTCCCATCTTAATCTACTTTTCGAAAGTCTGGAAATGCAAAAACGCATTGTGCCCGAACCTCTGAGGATGGGGTACAATGCGTATCTATTATCCTCTAGGAACCGTGGCGAACGATTGCGGGCCGAGTTCCACCGATTGATGCGACTCCGACTCGCCTTGGATGAACAGCTGCACAAGGAGTCGCTTCGGCGAGCCGTTGGTGAGCAGGATGCGATCCGCCAGGACGGCAACGTCCAGCGACCATGCTGGAGGAGACGCCTCGTTAGCGGGCAGCCCTCCTGTCAATTGAACGGTGATCGAGCATGTCTTCGTCAGATACCCGCTGCTGAACGCGCCTAGCCGGCCGCTCCACATCCAGGCTTCCGGCACGATCCGATTGTTCCCTTCATAGACGGCTAGCCGGTCGCCGTGCCCCAAGGTTAGCGGCCTGGCTGCCGTAACTGTCCGATCCAAGTCGCCGAAGAAGGCGTAGACGAGGCAGCCCTGCGACTCGAACACCGTCGCCTGAGGGTCCGAACAATCCAATTGCACCGTCTCTGACGCATGCCGGGCGGTCTCATCGAGCGTGCGGTTCGGCAGTGTGAACACCGTGAGAGGAGGCAGGCTGGCGCCGGGCTCCATAACTACTTGCTCCCGGGCGTTCAGCACGATCGAGTTCTCCACCCCGGTATACTTCGGAAACTCATGGCGGTTCCAATATTGCATGCCGGCCGATCCGAAAACCTGGAACCCAATCTGCTGATCTAGGTTGAGGTACGGGACCGGCCCGAACGCGTATCGCTCATCCGGACGGCCTCCGAACATCCCCTCGAATGTCGCGACTGTTCCGTCCGATCCATACATTGTCCGGTACCCTTTGGCCACATCCGGCAGCTGCCTGTAATGTTCGTTGCGAACGCCTAAGATCCCGGTGTGCATATGCTTGATTCGGCACGGCTTAACCGCATGAAACTGTTCCAAATAGACGGTACGCCCATCCGGCAGGGACACGAATGCCACATGCTGCAGCAGCTCGCGGTCGCCTCGCGGGATCGTCGTGCACACTCCGAATCCGTCAGCGTGCGGGAGCACATGGTCGCGCTCGACATGACGGACGCGGGTTTCGTTGGTGAGCCCCTTCACTCCGTTCGAAGTCTCGAACTCGATCGTTCCAACGTAGTTGTTCAACATCGGCGTAAGGCTCCAGATGCCGGATTCCGGAAGGGTAAGCGCCAGTACATTGCTGCGCCAGTTGAACGCCGAGAACGCCCTTTTCGTTTTATGAATAATGAAGCTCCCGTAAGGATAATGATGCACGCCTTCCATTCTTCGATGGAACGCTTCCCGGTCGCTGGGAGGGGTGCCGTCGCCGCCAAAGCTGTGCAGCAGGAAGCTCTTCAGCAGGCTGAGCATGTTGAGCGGTTCGACATGCTTAAGCGACTGGAACGGGGTAAGCCAATAGTCCTCGGAGTTCTCCTCGACGAGACACCCGCTAGAATGGCTAAGCTGTACCTTCTCCATCCGGCTCAGAACATCCCGCTCGATCAGCGCCGCATCCGGATGCTCATGCACCACGTTCATAACCGCGTGCGTGAAGAGCGATTCATGCTGCTTATTGTAGTACCAATCCTGGCCTTGCACAGGAATGCCGAAGCCGTCGGCCTGAATGCACTTCAGAATAACCTGCTCGTAGATTTCCTCATTGTTGTACAACGCGCAGGACAGCGCCTCCGCGCCGCCGATCCAGGCTTGCACCAGATGGCTCGCGCGCAGGTTGATCCCGGCCTTCAGGTAGTCCGGGTGCACGAAGCCGTGATTCTCAGTCGTGTAATCGGCGTGGAGCGTGACATTGATGAAGGGAGGAATCTCCACAGATGAGGTTCGACGCGTCTTAGCCGGAAGCACCTTCTCCTGGATATAGCAATCCTTGTAGGACACTACGGAGTTAAGCGCCCAACGGATGAATCCCGTTTTCCACTTCTCCGCATTCGGATGGTCCGGGAACAAATTCATCGCGACGCTAATGCCGTTGGCCGTCCAAGCGTTCTCCTCCTCCTGGGTATCGTTGTACACCCCGCTTCTCGGACGGACCTCGCACCATCGGTCCGCGTACGAAGCCACGATCGTCTGCACCATCAGCTTCTCTTCATCGCCGAGATCATCCCATAGGAACTGAGCCGCTATGCCAAGCGCAGCAATACTGTTGCCGGTCTGCGTCGCGCGGAAGCAATCTTCGTCCGGGCGTCCCCACTTGAGACCGCTGTTCGCCGGATTGTGGCTGAGCGGCCGGACGCAGTCCTCCGGACCGGAGCCGTGCGTGAAACCGAGGTACCGAATCCCCTGAATTGCGCGGGTCTTCAACCGTTTCCTGGAGATCCCGGTCGTTTCCTCATCGAACTCGCCGATCTTTGCCAATACGGCGTACAGCGCAGCCGGGCAAGAAGTATCCGTACCGTACCCGTGACATCCGCCGAAGAAATGTCCGCAGTTCGGGCGCCCCGGCCATTCCTCGAATGTCGAGTCGGCATACGGTACCCATCGCAGCAGCATGTTCAAATAGCGGTTCGACAGCTCGGCCTTCCGGATAGCGTCCCATTGAACCGGGCGAATGGGCCATACCTGCTCCGCTTTAGTGAATGGAATCGATGTCATGCGGATCCCTCCCTTATATGTTTCATCGTACAGACTGAACGGGTTGACGCATATGGAAGGGATGGGAAGACTATGGCCTTTTTTGCCGTAAATACGTGTTGATGTGTTTAAAAGGGGGCTAATTCGGCGAGCTACACACGGTCCAGTGGTTATTGGCGCTAAATTCGATACATTTTGCGGTACGCGGACGGGCGGAGGCGCATAGCGCGAGAGAACATGCGGCTGAGGTAAAAGCCGTTCGGGTAGCCGCACTGTTCGGCGATCGAATCGAGCGTATCGTCGGTTTCGACCAGAAGGCGCCGGGCTCGCGCGAGCCGCACTTCGGTGACATAAGCGACAGGAGCCTTGCCGTAGGCGGCTTGGAAGCGCCGCGTCAGCTGCGGGCCGGCAATGCCGAGCTTGTCCGCCAGTGCGCCGAGCGCGAACTCAGGGCTGCAGGCGTGCTGCTCGATATAGGCGGCCGCATGGTGCATCAGCGGCTCGGCGGCTCGCCGTTCCCTCAGGCGCTCTGCGGTGCTGCGCTCGTGGGTGATGAGGAACAGCAGATCGGCGAACAGATGGGCCACGTCCGCATCCGGCTTGGCGCCGTCATTTCGGTCATGAAGCTCGTTCATATAACCGAACGACGAAGTGAGCCGCTGCATGTCGCGGATTCGTATTTTGCCGCCGCGAGGGGGAATGCCGCCGAAAAGCTCATTATCCTCGGAGACGTATTCGACGAACACGAACGACATCGGCTCCAGCGCCTGCCGCCACAGCGTTGTTCCAGGCGGACATAGCAGCAGCTCGCCGAAACCGGCTTCGCCTTGGCGCTCCCAGCGATCCATTTCGGCTGCGTCTCCATTCGCTTCAGCCTCGTTCGCAGCCGCCGCATCACCCGCCGCGTCCATCATCTTAAAGAGGAACGACCCTGTCTGCGCCGCTAAAATGACCCACCCCTCGTACACATCCGCCTCAAGCGAAAATTTGTCGCGCGGCCCGCTGCACGTATATCGTTTTACCCTCGCTCCCATCCGATCGGTTCACTCCTTCCCTATTCAGAACAAGCAAAAAAAGATATGAAATAGTATAAATCACGGCATGGAGTTTGGGAAGGGGCTGCCTTAGGATAAAGGTATCAGCCGAATCATCCGGCAAAAACCTAATGGAGGCGCAGCCCAAATGAAACAGGCCTTGAATATTCTCACGAACGAGCAAATCGACTCCTATTACAAAGACGGATATCTAGTTCTACGCAATGTGTTCAGCGAGGCGGAAGCGAAGGTAATGCAGCTGGAATGCGAACGGCTGCTGACGCCTAGTCCGTATACCGATTCGTTCAATGCCCGTGTCGCATACCGGAATTACCCGAACGACGTGGTGAAGATCGAGAAGCTCGATCCGGTGCATGACATATCGCCGATGTTCAACTCGTTGGTGCAAGATGAACGCATCCTGGCTCCGCTTCGCGATATTTATATGGACGAGCCGCTGCTGTTCAAAGACAAGCTGATCTTCAAGCTGCCGGGCACGAACGGGTACACAATGCACCAAGACGCCGCCTACTGGCAAGTGTTCCCGATGGAAGGCCTGATCTCGGTGATGGTGGCGATCGATGGCGCAACCAAGGAGAACAGCGGGCTGGAGCTGTTCCCGGGCTACCACGACCGCTTGCGCTCCGAGCCGGGCTCGCTGCGAAACATGAACGCCGAAGAAATTGCCGAGATCGATCCGGCCACCGGCGAGCTCGTCGAGACGAATCCCGGCGACATCATCCTGTTCCACTCCTTCACGCCGCATCAGAGCGGAGCCAACACGGCGAACGTCAGCCGCAAGCAAATGTACTTGACCTACTCGCCCGCGAAAAACGGACAGCTGTACAAGGCGCACTACCAGCATTACCAGCGGTACGCGCTGAAGGGACGGGACTTGTCGAAGTATTACTTCATGTAAAGACGCTAAGCCTCTCCGGCCACTCGCCGGGGAGGCAGTTATGCTTTGCCAGGTTTACGCGATTGACGGATGTCGTGGAAGGGACTATCATACACAGTACGCCAGGAAAATGAGTGAGCCAAACAAATGAAAGCGGTTACCGATTGTCGAATAGATACCAAGCCAATAAGGAGGGTAGCACGATGTATACGTTGATGATCGTCGAGGACGAAGAGCTGATCCGTGAAGGCATGAAAGGCTGTCTCGATTGGTCGGCCTACGGCATCGAGCTGATTGGCGACGCAGCCGACGGGAGGATGGGGCTGGACATGGCGGTGGCGCTGCGACCCGACATCATCCTGACTGACGTCGTCATGGCCGAGATGGACGGCATCGAATTCGTCCGCCGTCTGCGCACCGACATTCCGGACAAGACGATCCGCGTCGTCATGATCAGCGGTCATGAAGATGTGGAATATATCAAGTCGGCGCTCAAGCTGCAGGTAGTCGATTATTTGCTGAAGCCGTTCCACACCGAGGAGCTCGAGGACGTGCTGCGCAAAGTGCTGCAGGACTGCGGCGAGGAACGGGCGCGCAGCGAGCGGCTGAGCAGCCTGGAGCGGCATGTCGGCGCGTCGCGACAGCTCGTGCGCGAGCGGTTCCTGCAGGAGCTGATGGATCGCGAGCTGGACGACACGGCGCTCACGGCTTACCGCGAAGTGCTTGGCGATGACGATACGGTGCTTGACGCGCTCACGGAAACGGAAGCCGAGTCCGTTTACAGCGCCGCGTACATCGAAACCGATGGCGACTTCCCGGCACCGGCATCGACGCCCGCGCAGGACGGTGAACTGCCGTTGCTGTTGTTTGATGCCGGCGGGGGCGCCCACGGCGCCATCATGGCTGCCGAGCCGCACGAAATGGCGGTGGCCATCGGCCGGCTGCTGCCCGGCCATGCCGCGCGCATCGGCATCGGCGCCTCAGTGGCGCGGCTCGCCGATATCCGCCACTCGTTCCGCCAAGCCCGACTCGCGCTGCTAGGCGCACAGGCGGACGACGGCGATGCTGCCGCCGTTGCCGTCTATGAAGCGGCCCGCGCCGAGCAGGAGGAGCCGCTGCTGGCGGACATCGCTCATCGCGAGGCGGCCATCCTGGCCGCACTGGAGCGCGGTGACCGAGCCGAGCTGCAGCACGCGCTGCTCGGCTTCGCCGGCGCGGTCCGCCGCGCGGGACCGCATGCGGCGCTGCCGTACCTGCAGGCGTTCGGCAGCATGCTGCTCCTGCAGGTCGCCCGCCGCTTCGGCGCCTTGCTCGAAGTCGCTGGCGCGGCCGCCGGGGAGCAGACGCTCGCCGGTATACGCATGGCTTACAGCGAACGCGAGCTCGAGCGGCTGCTGGCCGAAGCGCTCGACGGGCTGGCTGCGGCCATCCACAGCAAGCCCGACCGGCGCAAAGTCGTGCTCGCGGTGGAAGAATACATGCAGCGCTCGTTCCGCGAGGAGCTGTCGCTCGCACAATTGGCGGCGCACGTGCATTTGTCGCCGAATTATTTGGCGGGTTTGTACAAGAAGGAAACCGGCGCGACGGTGAACGACGCCTTAACACAGCTGCGGCTCGAAGAGGCTAAGCGGCTGCTGCGCGAGGAGCCGGGCCTCCTGATCGCCGATTTGGCGGAGCGGGTCGGGTATAAAGACGGCAAATATTTCACAAAATTGTTCAAACGGGAAGTCGGCATAAACCCGAGCGAATACCGAGAGAAGGCGAGATGATGAGGCTACTCCGGCTGCTCGTCCGCTTCGACGCCAGGCTCAAGCTGCGCAGCAAAATGCTGATCGCCTTCATCGTCATTTTGCTTATTCCGTCGGTGATCATCGGCTTTTTCTCTTACCGCAAATCGTCCTCCATCATCGAGGAGCAGACGAGCCGCGCGTATCTGGAAGCGCTGCGCCAGACGGCGATCAACATTTCGTATCGGCTGACCGAGGTCGAGAACATTTCCGACATCATTTACACGAATGTGCAGCTGCAGAGCATTTTACGCCGAGCCAGTCGGCAGGAGCTGACCATCGGCGACGTGATCGGCGATTACAAGGCGATTATCGAGATCATCCGCAATCTGGAGAAAAGCCGCAACATCTTCCGCATCCGACTGCTCGTGCCGAACAACCCGCTTTATACGACGGAGAACTTCAACATTTTCCCGATCAGCGCGGAAGAATCGGCCAATCTCGACAAGGAGCTGATGGCGAAGCCGAATGTGATGGAATGGCGTCCGCTTGGCTTGACCAGCTATCTAGGCAACGTGCAGAAGTCGGTCGTCTCGCTGTACCGGCTCATGAAGGATTTTGAAGCTGTCAGCCAGACGCTGGGCGTCATTGCGATCGACGTGAACGAAGAGACGCTGGCGGGCGTCCTCAAGGACATGAATCTGGCCTTGCCCTACCGCGCGATGCTGTACAAAGGCAACTCGCTTGTCTCGTCCTATACGCAGATGCCGGAGCAACTGAAGACGAATGAGGATGAGCTGAGTCGGATGCTGCGGGAAACCCCGGCCGACGGGCAGGGCTACCGCACCGTTCGGTTCGGCGGAAGCAGCTACCTGCTGCTCACCCAGCCGGTCGGCAATTCCGACTGGCGGCTTGCGGGGCTCGTGCCGGCCGTGAACATCACGAGCCAGAGCAAGTCGATCGGCTGGTACATTTTGCTGCTGTCCGTCTCGGTCGTCGTGATCGTGTTGGCGTTGTCCGTCTTGTTGTCGCGCATGTTTACAAAACGAATTCGCATCCTGGGCGACAAGATGATGGGCATCGAGCAAGGGAAGTTCGGCGAAGTAGTGGAGATTACCGGCTACGACGAAATATCGCTGCTTCAGCGGCGGTTCAATAAGATGTCCGTGCAAATCAAAAATTTGATCGACGAAGTGTATACGATTACGATCAACAAGCAGCGGGAAGAAATGAAGGTGCTGGAAGGGCGGATCAACTCGCACTTCTTGTATAACACGCTGGATACCGTCAAATGGATGGCTCTGGCGTCCAAAGCGCCTGACATCGCCAACGTGGTGACGAATTTATCGAAGTTTTTCCGCATCAGCCTGAACCGCGGCCAGGAAACGATCACTGTGGAGAAGGAGCTGGAGCACGTCCGCGCCTACATGGAAATTCAAAATATTCGTTTCAGCGGAGCCCTCCGCTTCGAGACGCGTGTCGACTCCGAGTTGAACCCGGTCGCCATCCCGAAGCTGATTCTTCAGCCGATCGTCGAAAATGCCATCGTGCACGGGATCAACAAACGTCCTGGCAAGGCAGGTACGATTACCCTGCGCGGGCGGCTGTTGGGAGAAGCGGTCGAGTTTGTCATATTCGACGACGGCGTTGGCATGAGCAAGGAGGTCGCCGCCACACTGCTGCTGGCCGAAGGCCCCGGCTACGGGCTGCGAAATGTGCAAGAGCGGCTGAAGCTGGTTTACGGACCGGGGTTCGGCGTGAAAATCCGCAGCAAGCTCGGCTGCGGGACGGCCATCAGGCTGCGGCTGCAGGCGGGCTCGCTGGAAGCTTCATCGAAGAGCGGAAGATCCGACACCTTATCGTAGGAATGCCCCGTTTTCGGGGTCTTTTTATTTCCCTATAATCAAAAGAGTAAAGTGAAAGCGATTGCATAATAGCCATTTACAGAAGCAACGCGGAAAGGAAGTGTTTGCACATGGCAAATATAGAGGAGGGAACGATCGTTGCGCCTAAGGCGCCGCCTGTCCGGCGAAGCGCTTGGCGGACCTTGTTAAGGAACGACTACGATCTATATTTGCTGCTTATTCCCGGACTTGTAGTCATGCTGCTATTCCGATACGTTCCGATGTTCGGCACGATCATTGCTTTTAAGGATTACAATCTCTTCGACGGCATATGGGGGAGCCCTTGGGTAGGGCTGAAGCATTTTCAGGAGCTGTGGGATCAGCCGAAGTTCTGGGAAGTGCTGCGCAACACGCTGCTGATCAACTTGTACAAGCTGGTTTTCCAGTTCCCGCTGCCGATCATCCTTGCGTTAATGATCAACGAAGTGCGCAATCTGCCCTTCAAGCGGGTCACGCAAAGCGTCTCATACCTGCCTCACTTCTTGTCGTGGGTTATCATCAGCGCACTGTTCATCAACCTGCTGTCGCCGCAAACGGGCATCTTGAAAGAGGTGTTCTCCTTTCTAGGCATACAGGACATCATGATGATCGCCGATGAACGGTTTTTCCGCAGCGTGCTGGTGCTGTCGGCCGCTTGGAAAGAAACCGGCTGGTCCTCGATCATTTACTTATCCGCCATCCTGTCCATCGATCCCGGGCAATACGAGGCGGCACGCATCGACGGCGCGGGCAAAATGCGGCAAATCTGGCACATCACGCTTCCCGGCATCCGCAACGTCATTATTTTCATTATTTTGCTGCGCATCGGCAGTGCGCTGGGCAACGATCTGGAGCAGGTGCTCATGTTCTATAGCCCCTTCGTTTACAGCGTCGGCGATGTAATCGGCACCTACGTGTACCGGATCGGCTTGACCGAAATGAAATACAGCTTCACGACCGCCATCGGCTTGTTCCAATCGGTTATCGGCATGACGCTTATCGCGACGGCCAACCATTTAAGCAAAAAATTCGGCGAACGCAGCCTGTGGTAACCGGGCGGGCGAATAAGCGGAATGCGATAGAGAAAGCGGGGTATGTGTCATGAAGCTTCGGACGAGGGGCGAAATGATATTCGAATGGGTCAACTACGTGCTGCTCACCCTTGTCATACTGGCCTGTTTGATCCCGGTGCTGAACATTGCCGCCAAGTCGCTCAGCGATGAGGCTAGCGTCATGGCCGGCGACGTCAAGCTATGGCCGGTTCATTTTACGACGGATGCTTATGGGATCGTGCTGGGCAGCCAGAAATTCATAACTTCGTTTCGCAATTCCGTATTGATTACGATTGTCGGCACATTGATCAATGTGACGCTGACCGTGTGCACCGGGTACGCGCTGTCCCGCAGCCGCTTGAAAGGGCAGAAGACGATCATGATGCTGTACGTGTTCACAATGCTATTCAGCGCCGGCATTATCCCGACCTATCTGGTCGTCAAAAGTGTAGGTCTCGTCAACTCTCTATGGGCGCTCATCATTCCGGGACTTGTCAGTCCGTTCAATATGATCATCGTGCGGCTTTATTTCATGAACCTGCCGGACAGCCTCGAGGAATCGGGCAAAATCGACGGCGCCAGCAACATCCGCATTCTGGTCTCGATCATGGTGCCGCTGGCTATGCCGGTTATCGCGACCATCTCCCTATTCTGCGCGGTGGAGTATTGGAACAGCTACTTCGAAGCTCTGATGTACATCAACAACTCGAAGCTGCTGCCGCTCCAGGTGTTCCTGCGGGAAATGATCATGAATGCGTCCGATGCAAGCAACAACGTAGATATGCTGGAGCAGGTGAACGTGTCCACGGAGTCGATCCGCGGCGCGACCGTCGTGGCGGCTACGCTGCCGATCGTTCTGGTTTATCCATTCCTGCAGCGCTTTTTCGTCAAAGGAGTCGTGCTTGGCGCCGTAAAAGGCTGATCACCATATAAAGGGAGGATTTACAAACATGACACAGGGGTATAAGAAAAAATTCGGGCTGACGATGGCGGCCGTGCTGCTCGCCGGCACCGCGCTCGCCGGTTGCGGCAGCAAAGACGGCGGTTCACAATCGTCCGCATCCGGTTCGCCTACGGCATCCGCGTCCGCCACACCGAAAGAGAAAGTGACGCTGAAGGTGCTCGTCCCGAACAATGTGGAGGAATTCCCGTCCGGGTCCGACGTGAACAACAACGAAATCGCCAACATGATCCGCGAGAAAACCGGGTTCAACGTGCAGTGGGAGCTGCTGCCGAAGGATGCCGAAGCGGCGCGACAGAAGATGAATTTGACGATGGCTTCCGGCGATACGCCCGATCTGTTGATCATGAACGACAAGGCGCTGTTCGGCAGCTTCGTGCAGCAAGGTTTGCTTACGCCGCTCGATGCGCTGGTCAACGAAGTGGGTCCCGACATCAAGAAAATCTTTTCTCCCGAGCAGATGAAATCCGCGATGTCCGGCGGCAAGCTGTACGCGATCCGGGCTGCCTACTTCGGTACGCCGAACTCCGCTCTGCTGACGCGCAAGGATTTGTTGACGGAGCTTGGCATCGCCGAGCCGAAAACGCAGGATCAGCTGTACGCCGCCCTCAAGACAATCAAAGAGAAAAAGCCGGACATGATCCCGTACACGGCGAATTTGTCGCAGGGGCTTGGCTCGCTCGACGGCATCATGGCCATGTTCGTGCCGCCGGTCGACTATACGTACAAGGACGGCAAAGTAACCTACAATCCGGCTCTGCCTGCCGCCAAGGACTTCCTTACTTTTGCCAACAAGCTGTATAGCGAAGGACTACTCGATAGAGAATCGGTCGTCAACAAAGCGGAGAACGTCAAGGAGAAAATCGTTAGCGGCAAAGCGTTCATGACCACGATGGGCTGGGCCGACGCCAAGACGACCGGAGACGCGCTCAAAGCGAAAATCGCTTCCTCCGATCTGGGCTACAT
The DNA here is from genome assembly GCF_004000845.1 of Paenibacillus koleovorans NBRC 103111. Taxonomy (GTDB): domain Bacteria; phylum Bacillota; class Bacilli; order Paenibacillales; family NBRC-103111; genus Paenibacillus_AA; species Paenibacillus_AA koleovorans. Next base: position 37,799 of record NZ_BIMA01000047.1, on the reverse strand, counting down.
CGATGCCGTCACCGGCGCGAACGGCGCGTACGGCATGGCGAAGCTGAACTCCGTGACCCGCTACATGGTCGTGCCGAAGGCGAGCAAGAAGGCGAAGGAAGTCGTGCAATTCCTCAACAAGGTGTCTACTAACGAGCTGATCGACTATATCTCCTTTGGCGATCTTGGGAAGCACTACAACAAGCAGGACGGCAAATACATCTCCACGCCGGAAGCCGAAAAAATCCGTTTCCGCGTCTACTACAACATGTTCGATACGATCGAGCTCGGCCTTCAGCGCATGGAGCAAAAAGGGTTCGCGCCTTACTTCAATCCGCTGCTGAAATCGTCCAAGTACGAGAATGTCGTCGACATGCTGCCGCCGGTCGAAGCGGCCGACAAGAAGAGCAAAGAAATTCTCGACCTGAAGAACGAGTATTTCCTCAAAATCATTACCGGCGCTATGCCGATCTCGGCATTCGACGAATTCGTGAGCAAATGGCAAAAAGCCGGCGGCGAAGATGTCGCTAAGGCATTGACCGACGCGTATAACGCGAAATAATCCGCATGGATCCGTCCCCATTGGCTGCGGGGACGGATTTGCTTGTTTGACGCGCTTGCCGTGTTAGTGGCGCGGCGCGTTCCTAATTCTGCAATCAAGAGGAGACTAGGCGATGCATACAGCAGCAGGACAAGCACGTGCGCAAGCGGTGCTGGATCGCCCGGGGCTGATCAGCTTCTGGGATTTTCAAGAAGGAGCGGGGGAGGAGCGGGTGGCGCAAGGGCCTCATCCGTATCGGCTGCGCGAGATGGCGGGGCTGGTGGAGCGAGCGGAGGAAGGCGTGTTCGGCCCTTATGCCGCCGACATCACATTCGGCAAGTGGCTCTGTATCCCGCGCGCGGCTTGCCCGGCGCTTGATCTTCACGGGCCGGATGCGCAGGTGACCGTGGCGGCGTGGGTGCGTCGGGGCGAGTCGGCCTATCAAGGCTGCGAAGCGATAGCCGGCCTGTGGGACGAGTCGCGGTCGATGCGCCAGTACTGCCTGTTCCTGAATCTGCGCATCTGGAACAGTGCAGAGCAGGTGTGCGGCCACGTCTCGTCGGTCGGGGGTCCCACGCCGGGACATCTGTGGTGCATGGACGCGGCGATCGGCCAGACGCCGGTATCGCGCGACGCCTGGCACTTCGTTGCGTTCACATACGACGGCAAGGAGGCGCGCGCTTATCTGGATGGCCGTCTGGATGAGCGGGAAACGTACAATCCGTACCGTTACGAAGGCGGTTTGTTCGACGGCGGCGAGGCTGGAGCCGACTTTACCGTCGGCGCGGTCGACCGTTCCGGCGAGCCGGGCAATTTCTATACCGGCCTGCTCGGCGGCTTGGCGGTGTTCGGCCGCGCGTTATCGGCCGAAGAACTGCGCGATCTGGCCGCTGCGACATTAGGATAACTCTTGCCTGTTTCGAAAGACGGCAGCCGGCTATATGACCGGCTGCCGTTATTCGTTGAAGTAATAGGAAATTTACTGCAAAACTCTTCCTCAAAAAGGAAATAGAAGCCGATTGTTGGTTGTTTAGTGGTCTTGCTTTATTGGCATATCTTAGTTGGTTCGCAGCCTATCAGCTATTGGCCAGTAGGCTGCCTGAATGGATAAAGAGCAGGAAGAATCGGAATGAGCTGCTCAAAGGGATTGCCAAGTTGCGAAAAAGGCTTGAAGCATGTAATGAAGTCTTGGTCTATTACAAAACTCTGAGAACCCAAGTATCCAATCCGAGTACCAAATTACCTTAATTGGGGAGCGTGAGGGAGTTCTGAGTAACAAAGTAAACAAAATCGGAAGCTGGATTCGCGATCTGTTTACTTGAGTATCCAGACGGGGGGAGCGTGGCATCATTCAGCGAAGAATGGTACTCCACTCGCGCAATTTGGTACTCATATTAAGTTCAAACTACGTGGCGGATTTCCAAAGATGCAAAAGCTCTTTAACGAGATCCGATCCCGCCTTAATCGTCGTCAAGATAAATCAGTTCGCCGCCGCTGGGGCGCTGTTCTCCGGGTCGCATGTCGAATAGATTGATCATGTATACAGTTAAAACCGGCTTAACTCCGGTGCTCGACGTAGATTCGGCGGTACGCGCCTGGGCTGAACCCTGTCTTGGATTTGAAGGTGCGGATAAAATAGTTGTCATCGCTATATCCGACCTTCGCCCCGATTTCTCCTATTGTAAGCGGTGAATGTCTTAGCAATCGCTTCGCCTCTTCAATTCTCAAGTAATGCTGGTATTGCAAGGGGCTCATTCCGGTATGGCGCTTCAAGCATCGTGAAGCATAATCCAGATTATAGTGAAGCGTCCGTTCCAGAGCTTCGGCATTGAATGGCTCCGTATAGCTCTGATGCAGCGCCTGCTTCATCTCTTCACAGACGGTATAGGATCTGGAGGTCATCGATCCTCTTAAACCAGCTTGCAGGAGGACCAATAGTTGACCGAGCTTAACGTGAAGCAGGACCGCATTCTCGCGACATAACGTACGGTGGAGATGGACGATCTCATTTAGCACAGGTACGACGGAGTGTAGGTCGATATTGGCATATTTGGGGATGTAGAACGGCTGCTCCGTCGGGAACAAATCCTTATCAGTTCCCTGTGGCAGGACCGATGACCATGGAACGGCATTAAAGTTAACCTTGCGTGACGGAGGGGCATGCTTCAAATGCACCCAATAGATTTCCGTCTCCTCCTCACAAGGTCTATGCCCCCAGTGCTCGAGCCCGCTCTCTAAGACCAAAATCTGCCCGGGTCCGATCTCGTAGGCTATCTCTTCCTCCGTCATGTAAAACTTGCCCCTAACCACGAACAATACGTCGTAAAGATCGAATCGACGCTTGAAATGTTGATTGCCGGGTTTCCACGTCGTATGGCCCACGGTTAATAATTGTGGCAGAGGCGGTATTAGAAGCTCCAATATCTCCACAACTACTGTCCTCCCTGAACAATATAGAAAATCAGTCCTTAGTCGAAAATGTGCTACTCTATGTCTCTTTTTTCTATAGTATAGCAGACTGGAACTCTGTATGGTTAGACATGTACCCGCTATCTGCAGAGCAGCACATATTCAATCCATAAGGAGTGTTTAAGATGAGATTTCGTCAGGTACATTTGGATTTTCATACTTCAGAGGCCATTCCTGGAATAGGGGAAAAATTTAACAGGCAACAGTTTCAGGATCAGCTAAAGCTTGGTTCCGTTGATTCCATCACGGTATTCTCCAAATGCCATCACGGATGGGCCTATCATCCTTCTGAAGCCAATGTAATGCACCCCGAGCTTCACTTCGATTTACTTGGCGAGATGATTGAAGCAGCGCATGCCATCAACGTCAAAACACCTGTCTACCTCTCGGCCGGATTGGATGAGAAACTGGCCCGTGTACATCCGGAATGGCTTGTTCGCGATGAGAACGACAGCACGAACTGGGCAAAAGGGTTTATGGTACCCGGCTATCATGTATTTTGCTTCAATTCACCTTACCTGGAACAAGTGCTGATTCCTCAAATCGTGGAGGTCGTTACCCGATACGACGTAGACGGGGTCTTCCTTGACATCGTCAAGGTTGTGAGCTGCTACTGCCATCACTGTGTGGCGTCCTTAAGAGCAGAGGGATCGGATCCTCGCAATAAACAGGCCGCCAAGCGACTCTGGGAGAGGACATACGCGAATTATACGAAGCGCGTCAGAGAAGCGGTCGATGCTGTTAAGCAAGGGCTTCCCGTGTTTCACAATGGAGGGCACATTCGTTGCGGTCGTCGTGATTTGGCGGCTATGAATACACACCTCGAGCTGGAGTCGCTGCCAACCGGCAGTTGGGGTTATGATCACTTTCCATTCTCGGCGCGGTATACACAAGGACTTGGGATGCCATTTCTCGGTATGACCGGCAAATTTCATACTAGCTGGGGAGAGTTTGGGGGCTTTAAGCATCCCAACGCCCTGCGATACGAAACCTCCCTCTGCTTGGCGAACGGTGCCCGCTGTTCGATTGGAGATCAGCTGCATCCGAATGGTGCAATGAACGAGACTACCTATCGGCTCATCGGACAAGCGTATTCAGAGGTGGAGCGCAAGGAGCCTTGGTGCTCCAATGTCGCTTCTGTGGCCGACATCGGGCTGCTTAGCGTAGAGGCGCTCCATTCGGCATTAGGTCGGGAATCTCCAAGAGTGAGCCAGCCGGACTCCGGTGCAATCCGGATGCTGTCGGAAGGCAACTATTTGTTCGATGTGCTGGATTGGGAAAGCGAATTTGAGAAGTACAAGGTACTCATTCTGCCTGATATGATCACGTTGACGGAGCCGCTCCGCGATCGGTTGCAGAGCTATCTCCATGCGGGCGGCCGAATTCTGGCCACAGGGCAGTCGGGTCTATATGCCAATGACGTGTCTCCGGAATCTGCTACAAGCGGATTTGCCATTGATTTTGGAGTGAATTGGCTGGGGCCTAACCCTTATAAGCCTGACTATTTCCGCCCGCATTTTGAGCTCTCCAGCCTAGGTTCAGGTACCTTTGTTTTTTACTCCCAAGGTCAAAATATCGAGCTTAGCGAAGGAGGCACCGAGCTGGGAAGCCGCCAGAACCCGTACTTCAATCGGGATGTATTCACCTTCAGCTCTCATCAACATACGCCTAATGTCCTTAGCGATGCCGGACCTGGGATGGTAGAGTCTCCAAACGGGATCTATATCGCATGGAATATATTCGAGGATTATGCTACTAAAGGAAGTTTGGCGCTCAAGGAAACGGTCCTGCATGCGCTTAACTTGATGTTGCCGGACAAGACGCTGTATACCAACCTTCCAGCTCAAGGAATTGTAACACTGATGAAACAGGCGGCCGAGAGCCGTTATGTCAACCATCTGCTTTACGCCTCCCCTGTGAAGAGAGGGACTTCGGTTGAAGTCATAGAAGATATCTTGCCGCTCTATCTGATAGAGGTTCAAATCCGTCTTGATCGGAAGCCGGCCCGTGTGTATTTGGCACCGGACGGCCAAGAGCTGCCATTCCAATGGAACGGTGAGTATGTCTCTTACACAGTGCCTCGTTTAGAATGTCATCAGATGGTTGTGCTCGATGTATAAGGTCGGTTGTCCATAAGCGATCGGCAGGAGGAATTGAGTCGAGGGATGACTCGGGTTTGATGGGCTATCGCTATGAAGCGGTAGCCTTGTTAATTTAATCAAATTTATTTGATTAATAGGTTGATTTATGTAAGAAAAAGTGTTAAGTTGAATTTGAACTTGAATCAAAAAAAATTGATTAATCTTTTCGAGGAGGTGAATGCAGTTGGAAATTGAACTTCCGGTAAATGTAAGGGCGAAACCAAATGTTTCTTTTGAAGGATATGAGCAGAAATTTAAAGCATTAGCCGATGAGAAAAGGCTGTAAATTTTATATGAGCTTTGCCAGCGTGGCAATACATGCGTCTGTGATTTGACTGAAATTGTGGAGATGCCGCAATCCAAGCTATCTTATCACCTGAAAATTTTGTTGGATGCAGGCTTAATTACAAAAGAGACTAGGGGCACGTGGAGCTATTACGAGCTTAACCCGGATGAAATCGGTGCGCTTCTTTCCGAGAAGTTATGCTGCATTTTCAGACCAAGAGAAGATTCTTCGGATTGCTGCTAAATTTTTTTGTTTATTTAATCAAATAAATTTGATTTAAGGAGTGGACAAATGAAAATGCATGTAGCCATTAATGTAAATCATCTGAATCCGTCGTTGGAATTTTACAAAAAGCTGTTTAACGCCGAACCTACAAAAGTAAAAGAGAACTACGCAAAATTTGAGTTGGATGATCCGGCTTTGCACTTTTCTTTAAATGTCCGTCATTACGAAAACCGAGGCGTTCTGAACCATTTCGGATTCCAAGTCAAAAACACGGAAGAGGTGCTGGCGGCCAAAACCCGACTGCAACAATCCGGACTCGTTTCATTTGATGAAATGAATACTACATGCTGTTATGCGGTCCAAGATAAAATATGGGTTACCGATCCGGAGGGCAACCCGTGGGAAGTGTTTTACACCAAAGGGGATAGTGAATTCGAAGCAGCTGAAGATCGAGATAGCCGATCCGGTTCCTGCTGCACGACACCCGCCGCTCAACAGGTTGAACTTACCGATTTCCGAAAAGAAAGCTCATGCTGCTAATGATGCAGAAAACATTTTTTTCAACTAGGAGCTCACGGTTTGAAAAAGAAATTAATCGCTGAGTTTATCGGCACGTATTTTCTAGTCTTTGCAGGTCCAGGGGCGATCGTAGTCGATGAGATAACGAAAACCATTACCCATGTTGGTGTCGCGATTACATTCGGGCTTCTTGTTATGGCGCTCATCTATACGTTTGGTCATATTTCAGGAGCGCATTTTAATCCAGCGGTAACGATCGGTTTTTGGGTTCGAGGGGAGCTTTCAATAAGAGATAGTCTGGGTTACATCGTTATACAGCTCATTGCAGCGATCGCAGCGAGCTATACCTTACTCTTTTTATTTGGCAATGTCGCCCATTTAGGCTCCACGCTTCCACATGCGTCGGAGAGCCAATCGTTTGTTCTGGAGTTTATTTTGACGTTTGTTTTAATGACGGTCATATTAGGTTCAGCGGTTCACGGAAAAGCGGTTAAAAGCTTTGCCGGTATTTCCATAGGTGCCACGGTGGGGCTTATGGCTATGTTCGCGGGACCGATTAGCGGAGCGTCCATGAACCCAGCGCGATCCTTGGGACCTGCTCTTGTGTCGGGTGCAACCGAGCATATGTGGCTGTACATCGTAGCGACCATACTGGGGGCTGTGGCTGCGTCAATCGTTTATCGAACCCTACATGAATAAGAGGCGGACATGACTATGGATAAAAAATTAGTTTACTTTCTTTGTACGGGCAATTCATGTAGAAGCCAAATGGCGGACGGATTTTTAAAGAGGCTCGGCAGCGAGAAATACGAAGTGAAAAGTGCGGGATTGGAAGCACATGGGCTAAATCCGCGTGCCGTTCAAGTGATGCGGGAAGCCGGTGTCGACATTTCGGGGCATACCTCGGACGTAATCGACCCGGAAATAATGAAAAGTGCGGACTACATCATAACGCTTTGTGGTCATGCGAATGACCATTGTCCGGTCGTTCGTAACGAGAAAGCTGCTAGATTTCATTGGGGCTTTGACGACCCAGCGAAGGCGACCGGTTCGGAAGAAGCAATCATGGCAAAATTCCGCGAGGTTCGGGAATCCATAAAAAATCGGATTAAACAATTTGTAGTCGAGGGCAAATAGTGCAACGGGGAGAAGGAGCGAAAGTTGGCTTGATCTGGGAGGGTTTTGTTTCTGCTCTTCCGGCGGGCTTGGAGCTTCGAGGCAGTATGCAATTCATAAAAAAGTATGCGTATTTTGCAGGAAGGCGATTTTTTTATGAATTGCGTATCGGCTTGAATATGAATGATTGCGCTTACATTTGGGCTTGTTTATAGTGAGTAGTATGTTCCAGCAGAAGGCTGGACGAGATGGCGGGGGATAATGTTGGAGTCGGAAATGAAACGGAGGGAGTTATAGAAGATGAAGACAAGTTGTAGGAAACTGTTTAAGCTGCTTATGGTTCTTTCGCTATTATGGAGCGGTGCTGCGTTGATGTCGGGAAACCGGGCGAATGCTGCGGATGAGTTCGACGCGCTAAGGGAGAAGTGGAACTATTTTCTGACAGGGGGAATCTATACGACGGACGACCCTGATATTGCCAATAAAATCACCCAAATTACGGCTAAGGCCCAATCCAATTGGGATACATTAAACCAGTCTGTCGGCAGAACCTATTTGTGGAGCGATCTTAACTTCACCGCCACCACGGATGCGAAGAATCAATCCAGCTATATGACGCTAAGCTACACGCGATTATATGAGATGGCGCTTGCCTATTCAATAAGCGCTTCTTCGCTGTATCAGAACTCAAGCTTGCTTGCAAGCATAAGCGGCGGTCTAGATTGGCTGTATACGAATCGCTATAACGAGAACCAAGTGGAATCCGGCAACTGGTTTGATTGGGAGATGGGGTCTCCGTACCCGTTGAGCGATACGGTTGTGCTGCTCTACAATCAATTAACGACTACGCAAAAAACAAATTATATGAATGTCATCAACAAATTTTCTCCAAATCCAACTAGATATTATCTTGGGGGGCAAAATGTGGCAACTGGGGCCAACCGTGTGGGCATGGCGAAAGTCGTGCTGATCCGGGCCATTATTGTAAAAGACAGCGCGAAAATAGCGGCTGCCCGAGATGCCTTAAGTATCGTTTTTCCCTACGTAACAAGCGGGGACGGGTTTTATGCGGACGGCTCCTTTATCCAGCATGATTCGTTTGCGTATAACGGCGCGTACGGGATGTATTTAATGCGCGGATTGGCTCAACTGATCGATCTGCTTGACGGTTCAAGCTGGCAAATCAGCGATCCTCAGTTAGGCAATGTGTACAAGTGGCTTCATGACAGCTTCGAGCCCTTTATTTACAAGGGGGAGATGATGGATATGGTGAGAGGACGCGAAATGTCGAGGCGCTCGTTCCAGGCGCATTCGGCAGGTCATGAAATGATCGGATATTTTGCGCACTTCGCGCAGTTTTCCCCGCCTCTCGATGCAGCCCAGTACAAGAGTATGGTTAAATACTGGGTGCAATCGGATACGTACCGCTCCGTCTATCAAGACTTGCCGCTCTTCTATCTGGTACTCGCCAAACAGATTGTCAACGATCCGACGGTTGTCTCAAGAGGAGAGCTGATTAAGTACAAACAATTCGCATCTATGGATCGGGCAGTCCATTTGCGGCCCGGATTCGGATTTGCCCTGAGCCTGCATTCGAGTCGAATCTCCAACTATGAGTCGATTAACGGTGAAAATTTAAGAGGCTGGTATACGGGGGAGGGAATGACGTACTTATACAATAATGATTTAGCTCAATACAGTGATGAATATTGGGGACTTGTGGATAAGTACCGGTTGCCCGGCACGACAGTTGATCGGCAATCCAGAGGCACAGGCTCGGGGCAGAAGTCTAGAAGCAGCAACAATTGGGTAGGGGGAACGAGCGTATCTGACCAGTATGGCGTCACAGGGATGGAGTTGGATGCTTGGAGCAGTACATTAACGGCGAAGAAGTCCTGGTTCATGTTCGACGATGAAGTCGTTGCTCTGGGGGCGGGGATCACAAGCACGGACAACAGGACGATAGAAACGACAATCGAAAATCGTAAAATCAACGCTGCGGGCAACAATGCGCTGACGGTTAACGGCTCGGCCAAATCCAGCACATTAGGCTGGGCGGAAACGATAACAGGTGTAAACTGGATGCACTTGGCCGGCAATGTCATCGACTCGGATATTGGCTACTACTTCCCGACGCCAACAACCGTAAAGGGGCTTAGGGAAAATAGGACGAATACTTGGGCGTCGATGAACACGTATGCCAAGGGGATCGATACAACAACGGTCTCGAAACATTTTATGACCTTGTGGCAGGATCATGGGAAGAACCCGATCGACGACAGCTACTCGTATGTTCTGCTGCCGAATAAATCAAGCACGCAAGTCAGCGCCTATGCCAGCAATCCGGATGTGGCGATCCTTGAAAACTCCGGGGATGCTCAAGCAGTGAAGGAGAAGAAGCTGAACGCAGTCGGGGCCAACTTCTGGAATGACGCGACCAAATCCGTCTATGTCGATGGCAATCCTTATATAACCAGTAATAAAAAGTCCTCTGTCATGACATTGGAATCGGCAGGTGCGTTGGAAATCGGCGTCTCCGACCCGACCCAAGCCAATACCGGAACGATTGTCATAGAAATCAACCGAAGCGCATCCAGTGTGATTTCTAAAGATCCGGAGGTGTCCATTACGCAGTTAAGCCCAACGATTAAGCTCTCTGTCAATGTGAATGGGGCCAAAGGGAAAACATTCAAGGCTGTGTTTGGTTCCGTCTCGGATGCCCTGTCGACAACAAAGAAGCTGTCCGCGGCAGCGGATGCTTATGTAAGGGACGGCGCTTACGCAACGGTGAATTTTGGCACAGATGCGGCTTTGGAAGTGAAGAAATCCACTTCCGGCTACAATCGTGACGCGTATATCCGCTTTGATTTGTCAACGCTCTCAACGCCGGTTTCTTCCGCCCAAATCAAGCTGGTTCCTATCTTCGTAGGCGGGGCTGCCGGAACATTGAACAGGGCGGAGCTTGTCAGCAGCTCTGCTTGGGTTGAAACCAGCTTGAATTGGAACAACAAACCGGCCTCCGCCACCTTGCTTGCGGAGTGGTCTTCTCTGACGACAGGCGCTCCCGTCAGCCTAGACGTCACCTCGCAAGTGAACGCGGCGCTGGCAGGCGACAAGCAGCTTTCCATTCGGGTCTACTCGCCGACGGATGCAGGAGGCACCGGCAATGTAACCTACGGCTCACGGGAAGACGCAACCGATGCGAACCGACCCGTTCTGGAGTATAGCTTGCCAGTAATCGAGCTGACGGCTGCTGAAGATGCGTTCGTACGCAACGGCAGCTACGCAACTCTCAATTATGGGAGCAGTGCTACTCTTGAAACGAAATCAGACCCGGCGGCGGGTTATAACCGAGAATCGTATATCAAATTTGATTTAGCCTCCATTACCGGCAGCATCCAATCTGCAAAGATTCATGTCTATATCACGTCAGCAGGCGCCATTGCGCCGAATCAGATTGTCGAACTGGTCAGCGACAACAGTTGGACGGAGAACGGCATAAGCTGGAATAATAAGCCGGCCGCAACAGGAATTGTGTTGGCGAGCTTCCCAGCAACAGCCGGTTTGCATGAGTTGGATGTAACAAGTCAGGCGGTTAATGCGCATGCATCGGATAAGAAATTGTCCATACGGGTTTATGCCGCGCAGTCACTGTCTGGTGTCTCCAACGTTAGCTACGGCGCTCGCGAGCATGCAACTGTCTCTATTCGTCCAACAATTGTTATCGCCCAGTAAACTTATTCATATGGAATAATGTGAAAATGACCATCTAACCAGAATGGTCATTTTCACTTCGTCATGAAGTAACCGTTATGTTCAAACCGGAAAGACAAGTGCTAATATAGAAGAGAAGATCACGAGGAAGCTGTCCCCTTAGTGATCGTGAGGGATTGGGGAACTGCTTATGAAACGATTTTTGTTCTGGCTCAAGTATGCGGTTAAGAATTCTCAGTCACGACTCCTGCTAGGTTTGACCTTGCTCATATTTATTATGTTCCTATCCCTGGGACTTACGTCTTATTTTGTCGCGAAAGACATACTGAAAAATGAAATGGCCGGTTCAGAGCTAACATGGTTGAAGATCGATAAAGATGTCACGGATGAGATGATTAAAGCGATGGACAAAACAGCGATTCAAGTTATATTAGACCCTTCAACTACAGATTTTTTGCAAAGCACAAAAGAAGAGTACAATAAAATAACAAATACGATCAATTTTCTGAATGCAGTGAGCTATTCGCAAAATATCGAGTCGATTTACATCTACGACATGGATAAACAAAGCGTTGCCGCCAGCAATCCGATCGGCTATGTTTCCAATATCGAGCTATTCACCGATCAAGAATGGATAGCGGACTTGAATCAGATCAACGGCATGGTTGTTAAAGCGAGAATGGACAAGAGGACGAACGAAGCGCTTATTTCCTTGTTCAGACCGATTCTGTTAAGTGCCCGGAAGAAAGGCATCCTGGTTATCAATGTTCCATTGAAGGATTTCTTCTCCAATCCCGTTTATCTGGACAATGAGGTGCCTCGGAGCCGGTACGTCTTCGATGCCGAAGGATCGCCTATTCTGGTCAAAGAGCAGTTGGGCTTGTCGACGGAGGAGGTTGCGGCCGTTGTGCAGCAGGGAAATTTGGGAAGCGCTTCGGCGCAAACCGCCAACTGGAAGGAACATATCGTCTATGCCCTGAAATCGGACTATACCGGCTGGAGCTTTGTCATTGTTTTGCCGGAGCAAATTCTGTTCAAGCGCATGTACTGGATACGCGATGTGGTGCTGCTTCTTTCCGTTCTGATAGCCTTATTCAGCGTGATCATGATCTGCATGATTAATTTTCAGATGCTGCAGCCTATCCGGCGCATGCGTAAGCTTCTGATCCCGTTTGAAAAGTCTTATCAAGAGCCGGAATTGCTGGATTTGCAAAATCTGATGACCAAAATATTAAACGATCATTCCCATATGTTCAAACAGATCAAGACAACGATTCCGGAAATAAGAAAGCGATTTCTCGAGGATGTGTTAGTTGAACAGACCGATCATGTAGAGTTGTATCAGAAATGGAAGGATCATTTCTCGGAGTGGCAGAACGGACCTGCGTATATTAGCGTCATTTCGATTGATAATTACATGGCCTGGTCCGCAAATTACAACAAGAGCGACCTCCATCTGATGCTGTTTGCCTTGGGCAATATTGTGGAAGAATGCTTGAATCCGGATTTTCGCATGGTGATGATTCAGCATGGAAGAGAAGGTCTGTGCCTGCTTGTACAACCGCTTCGCGATTGGGATCAGGAACAATTTCTGGAATCATTGGATAGAATTATCGCTGAGGTGAACATCTACATCAAAATGTTCATTTCCATTGGACTTAGCGATCCCGTGCAGCACACGCACCATCTGCCGCAAGCGTACAGGCAGGCGCTTGGCGCGTTAGCCCAGAGGCTGTATCAGGGATATGGACATACTCACACCGTTAACAAACAGGAGAACCACGCGGTGGGAGAATTCGATAACACTCTCATCCAGGGAATTGTTCAGGCTGTGCATTCCGGGGAGGAAAGGCACGTATGGAGCGCGACGAATGCTTTATTCGACGCCGCAGAAACAGGCGAGTTCCCCCCGTTAACCGTTATTGCGGCACTTGAGAATCTGCAAATCGCGCTTGAGCAAACCGCTGAGAAATTTGGCAAGTCGGTTGCAGGGGCGATGAGAGCGTATACTAAAAATCCTAAAATCAATTCGATGGATCTCGCCGATTTGCGCAAGCATTTCAACGCGAGCCTGGCTTGCCTGCTATTGGCCATTCGTGAGCAGTCGACAAGCAAGAACAGCCAGGTCATTCATCAAATGATAGCGTACATGCAGCAGCATCTTCAGGACAATATCGGCGTCAAGGACATTGCCGATGCCGTTCAGTTAAGCTTATATCAAGCGAATCAGTTGTTTAAGCAAGAGACGGATCACACGGTATATGAATACATCTCCAAACTTCGCATTGAGAGCTCCGAGCGGCTGTTGGCCGATACCGACTACAAAGTGTTTGAAATCGCCGAGATGGTCGGCTATCAGAATGAAAACAGCTTTATCCGCGCTTTCCGCAATGTGAAAGGGATGACCCCGGGGAAGTATCGCGAATGGTTGAAAAGAGGGAATCAACGAGGCTAGCCGGCGGGCTGGCCTTTTGTACGATCAGCCATTCTTCCCCTCGATGCAGCCTGAACGCAGTTTAACTCGGCTAAGCGGATGCTATGCTTATTCGCCGACTATATGCAGAAAATAAAAGGGCATGTAATCGCTCATTTATTGTAGATGTTTCAACAAATGGAACGTTGTTTGCAATTTACGATTCATGTACGCTCTGAGTGCAATCAACTTTGACATTTTGAAAAGGTGGTATACGAAATGAGAAAAAAAGTAAAAAGAGAGAGTGTGCTATTGCTGTCATGCGCAATCCTTGTTGCAGGTTCGCTGGCAGGCTGCAGCGAGAAGGCGCCTGCGGAAGGGACAGGCAAGCAGGAAAGCGCGACGGCAACGTCCTCGAGCCCGGCGGCGAAAGCTTCGATTCGGATCATTAAAGGGCCGATAGAGCAGGATGCCGTGCCAAGTGATTCGGATTTGAAGTATGTTGAGGATAAAACGGGCGTTAATCTCAAGATTGAAACATTCCCTTGGAATGATTACACGCAAAAGATTCAAATTCTGTTGGCATCCGGCGATCTTCCCGACTTGTTGCGACCTAACGGTCAAGGGGGCAATGTAGACCAGATTATGATGAAGCAGGGCGCAGCTCTGGCACTGGATGAGTTGCTTCCCAAGCATGCGCCAAATCTGTGGAACGCAATGCCGAAGGAAGTATGGGATAAAGTCAGATCGGCTTCACCGGACGGAAAAATCTACTATATTCCGAAGTATGATATTTTCCCAAGACTGGGGATTATGATCCGCAAGGATTGGCTGGACAAGGTCGGAATGAAGGCGCCGACTACGCAAGCTGAGCTGGTGGAAGTGCTGAAAGCGTTCCGTGACAAGGACCCTAACGGCAATGGCGTAAAGGATGATATTCCAACAAGCGGTCGCGAAGGCGCGCGATGGATGGACGAGCTGTTCTCCATGTACGAGATTGGCATGTACGAAGGCTTCCCTGACTGGAATCTGGCGAATGGCAAGCTGATCTATGCCGGCGTAACGCCCAACATGAAAGAAGCGCTTAAATTCATAAGCTCGCTGTATAAGGAAAAGCTTCTGGACAATGAGACCTTTTTGAATAAGAGCGATACTTGGGTGGCCAAAATCAGAAACGATCAAGTCGGGATGTGGTTCCATATTCCAAGAGAAGGAGCCGCCAATTTCAATGCGATGAAGCAGAAAAATCCGAAAGCGGAGGTCATTGCGATTCCGATTCCGAAAGTGGATGGCTACAACGGTTTTATTTCGCAGAAGGCGCTCGGCTTTGTGGACTACATGATTCCCAAGAGTGCGGAGAAGAATGCTCCGAACGTGCTGAAATACCTCGATTGGTGGTACACGGAGGAAGGGGCCAACTTCCAGGTATTCGGGCAGGTGAACGAAAGTCAGATCATCGAAAACGGTTCAGTAAAATACGTTGCGGAGAAGGATTCGCTTGAAAAGCGGAAATCCAGACAATTTGCGCTAAGCGGCTTGTCCTACTGGAACCTCCCGTTCTATGAAAAAAACTTTGCTATAGATACGTCTGAGTATGGGAAAATGATCCCTAAATTAACGAAGGATTCCGAATCCTCGCAAAAATTGTTGCCGGCGGACGGCATGCCCAACAGCATTTACGATGGTTTTGCGGATATCGGAGCCCATAAGCTGTTCCAGGAATATGCGGCCAAAATCATTACGGGAGATATGGCTATCGATAAATTTGATGAATATGTAGATAAATGGTATAAAGCCGGCGGAGAAGAAGTAACGAAACGGGCCAATGAATGGTACCAGAAGGTCAACAAGAAATAGAGGTGGATATTTTGGCATCTTCCGCAGTTCCTTTGCAGCAGCCGCTGGCTCTAGGAAAAAAGGCGACGAAATTTCGTCGCCTTTACGATAACATAAGAAAGCACTGGTTGCTGTACCTTTTGGCCCTGCCAGGCATTCTGTGGTTCCTGATATTTCGTTATGTGCCTGTAACAGGGTCATTGATTGCATTTCAGGATTATCAAATTTTCAATGGCTTTTGGAAAAGCCCCTGGGTCGCCCTAAAGCATTTTGAATTTATGTTTAAATATCCTGATTTTTTGAAAATACTGCGCAATACGCTGCTTATTGCCTTCTATCAGCTGGTATTCGGATTCCCGGCGCCTATTGTGCTGGCTCTTCTTCTCAACGAAGCAAAGCAAAAGTTTTTTAAAAGAACCGTTCAGACCTTCTTTTATCTGCCTCATTTTCTTTCTTGGGTCATCATTGGGGGGATTATGTTTGAACTTCTTTCGCTGCATGGCGTTGTCAATCGCATTGTGATGTGGTTTGGCGGCGATCCGATTCTGTTCATGCAGAAAGAGATGTATTACCGCACGATTGTGACCGTGTCCGCGATTTGGAAAGAGGTGGGCTGGAACGCCATTATTTATTTGGCTGCCTTGACCGGAATCAACATGAGTTTGTACGAAGCGGCAACCGTAGACGGCGCGGGCAAGTTCAGACAACTGATCTCCATTACGCTTCCTTCCTTGCTTCCTACGATTACAGTCTTATTGTTAATAAAAATCGGCCATTTCATGGAGCTTGGATTCGAGCAGTCCTTTGTGCTGTTAACGCCGATGACGTATTCGGTTGGCGACATTCTGGATACGTATGTGTTTCGTTCAGGCGTTCAGGAGGGCAACTACAGTCTGACAACGGCAATTGGCTTATTTAAATCGGTGGTTGGATTCATTCTCTTGTGGGGCGGGAATCAATTATCGAAAAAAACGACAGGCCAAAGTCTGTTCTGAGAAATGAGCACAGAAAGGGAACGCTATGTTGAAAAAATCTGTCGGTGAAGCGCTGTTTCAGCGCTTTAATTATATCGTCCTGCTAGCGGTTTCACTAACGATGTTTCTGCCTCTCGTCCATGTTGCCTCCATATCGTTAAGCTCACCCTTTCAGGTTGAGGGAAGGCATGTGTCCTTTTGGCCGGTTGATTTTACTCTGGCCTCTTACAAGGTGATCCTCGCGAAAGTGGATCTGTGGAGAGCGCTCGGCGTCAACGTGTTTGTGACGGCGGCCGGAACGCTGTTCAGCATGTGGATTACGGTGATGCTGGCATATTCATTGTCGAGGACTGAGTTTCTGATTCGCAAGTATGTTATGCTTGGGATTGTATTTACAATGATTTTTCAGCCCCCGATGATTCCCTATTTTCTAACGATAAAAGGGCTTGGGATGCTCGACAGCATCTGGGCCTTAATTATTCCGAGCGGTATCTCTGCCTTTAATTTGATTATTGTCAGAACGTTCTTTCAACAACTGCCGAAAGAAATCGGGGAGGCAGCCAAGATGGACGGCTGTCATGATGCTCGAACCCTTATCAGTATCGTATTGCCTTTATCCAAGCCGGTTCTGGCAACAGTTGGTCTGTTTTATGCCGTGATGTACTGGAATATTTTTTACCATGCCTTGCTTTTTATCCAGAATCCCAAATTATATCCGCTGCAAATCAAAATAAGAGAATACATCGTCAATCAGGACACCATTATGGGCTCCGTGCCGAATGTTGTGCTCCCCTATAATCCGGAAACATTGCAAGCGGCCGTCATTATGTTCTCGGCGCTCCCGATTATTTTGGTGTATCCTTATTTGCAAAAATATTTCATTCAAGGTGCTACGCTTGGCTCTGTCAAAGAGTAGCCGAAAGCGCATGGAGAAACGTCCTATTGGGGGCGTTTTTTTGTTCATGATCACAGCCGATGGCGGTGGGAGCCGGGCTTCATTGCGTTGCCGGATTCGCGAGCTGTTTACGTGAGTATCCAGATGGGGGGAGTGTAGCACCATTTGGCGAAAAAGGGTACTCTACTCGAGTAAGTTGGTACTCAGAATATGCTCGATTAGGTATGGTTTTTTGTCAGAGTAGCAAGTAATTGATAGCCTTATTACGCGCGGACGGCGGTGGTAGGCGAGGTGGGCCGTGGTGAAGGCGCGGGACAGCTGTATGACCTAATGTTCATTACTTATGAACCGAATTTCGTTAGCAAGCTCCGAATGCGTTAAACTATGAACCTAAGTTCACTGTTCAAGAAGCCAGCTTCCTGAACAGTGAACTTAGGTTCATAAATCCCCGTGTTGCCCCCAATCGACGGAAATTTGGTTCACAGATTATATACTTCGCTTCCATGCCGCTAATGCGGCAACATAGCTTCCAGCTGAAGTGGACGGCGGGAGGAAACGGTGAAAATTTGCTCTTCTTGGTGGATTGAGGAAAGCGGGTTGTTTGAGATTGTTCATGTACGACATTTTGATTGGGAACGTATTATCATTTTGAAGAGTACATTACTCTCCTCGAAACCTTCTCCAGGCACATCCTTATGGAGGAATGGAAAAGAGCCAAGCTCTTTAACGAAATCCGATCCCGCCTGAATTGCCGTCAAGATAAATCGTTTCGCCGCCACTGGGGCGCCTTACTCCACGTCGCCCGCCGGAAGGATTGACGATGGAGATAACGGGTCGTGGATAAACTCCAAAAGAGATTCAATCCTTCTTAAGTCGGGGGATGACTCGGGGGTAGTGGGTGTGTGCGACTTCCTCCTTTTTTTTGACAAGCTATCCAACAAGAATTGTAGGATAACGAGACTGAATGGTTGCCTCATGTATGCTATCCGACAAAAATTGTAGGATAACGTGTTAGGAACGGTCGCTCCGAACGTGCTATCCAACTAGAATTGTAGGATAACGTGGTAAACCGGTCGTTCCAAGCCAAGCTATCCAACAAAATTTGTTTGGTGAGTTAGGATGCACGAATGATCCATTGCAATTGAATCTCCCTCACAAATCGAATATTATTGAACCTTTTCGAATTTTATTAGCTTGTTGAAGATTAGGCTTGTGCTAAGCTCATAGTGGGATGAGTTGGAGCAGCAACTTGCCCTCCCGAAGCACCGACAAAATGCGAATTCCACAGGACCTACCGGTCTTTCACCCGGTCAGGTCCTCTTATGCCAGTAGCAGTTCTCCCCGCTCCTTGTCGATAAAAGAGGAATCCCATCACCCGCACCGAATTTTACTGCTTTACAATCAAACGAGAGGTGCTGACACAGAAATGACCACGCAAAAAAAGAGCTTTAGAGGATCGAAAGTTGTCATGTTCGGCGATAGCATAACGTTCGGACAATGGGTGCCGGACGAGCATAAATGGGTGAACCAAATAATAGCTCGTTTCCAGCTGAATGGCATCAACGCGGGAATCGGCGGGAATACTAGCTCCCAAGGATTGGAAAGGCTGCAGACGGATGTGCTGGCGCATCAGCCTGACTTTGTCCTGATCAATTTTGCCATGAACGACCACGTGATGACCGAGCTGGACATCCCAAAGGTGCCCATAAGTACTTTCCAGTCCAACCTATCCACGATGATCGACGAAATCCGAAATCAACAGGCGACCCCCATTCTGGTGACGACGAATTACATGATCGAAGGGGATGCCAAGCTGTACTACTACCGCCGACACCCGGAAAGCTACTATGCCAACGTAGGTGGAGCCGAGGCCTGGCTGGAGCAATATATCCAAGTGGTGAGGGATACAGCAGCGGCCAAACAAGTCGATCTAGTGGACATGCATCAAGCTTGCGCCGGCTACGACAAGTATGAATTCCTGCGCTCCATGCAAAATGAGGCCAACACGGATGACGGGGTTCATCCCTCGATTGCAGGCTCGAACGTTTATGCCCGGGAAATTGGCGATTTTTTGGCGAAGGTGTATCCTTAGGTTATAAGCTGTAAGCACTTTTTCAGTTCGGGAGGTTGACATGCTAAAACTCATTATTGTGGATGACGAGCGGGCCACAAGAGAAAAGCTGATCGAGGGCATGGACTGGAGCAAGCTCAAAATTCAGGTACTGGGTGAAGCAAAGGACGGCATCGAAGGACTGGAGCTCGCCAAATCCCACAAGCCGGATCTGATTCTGATGGATGTGCGCATGCCCAAAATGAACGGGATTGAAAGCGCAACCGAGATCCTCAAACTAAACCCGGACTGTAAAATCATTTTTCTAAGCGGTTACACCGACAAGGAGTACCTGAAATCGGCCATCCAGCTGAAAGCCGTGGACTATATCGAGAAGCCGATCGATCTGAACGAGCTGTTCACGGTTCTGCAGAAATCGGCGAGCGAGTGTATGGCGGAAAAAAACAAAAAGCTCAAAGACAGCTGGATCCACAATAAGCTCGAGCAGAGCTTGGTGCTGCTCCAACAGGAGCTATCGCTTGCGATCATTCGAAAAAATGTAGACCAAGCGGAGTTGAAAAAACGGTTCGACGATATTGTGGTCGGTGTCCAGCTGCATGACAACTTCCGGTGTTTGGTGTTGAAATACAATTTTCACAAGCTCTCAACGGGAGAGGGCAGCGATCATTTTTGCAATGAGAAAACGCTGAGCCTGATCTATAAGAAATTCGAAGAAAACTCGATTTCCTGTATGGCCGGGGTGATGGACCGTACGCATGTCATCATCCACGTGTTCGGCAAAACGGCTGAGCATTCAGCCATCTTGAAGCGCGTGATCCAATTGATCCAGGCTGAAAATAATCAGCTCTATGCGTTCGAGGGGACTGTAACGGCCGGAGTCGGGGTTGCGGTCAGAGGGGTCGAGCATGTTTATAAATCTTATCAGAACGCTCAGAAAGCACTGGAGAAAAGCTTCTTGCTGGAATACGGGGGAATTATTTTCTACGATGAGCAAGCACAGGCCAACCAAGAATTCCATTCCGACGAGATTGTGCAAAAGCTGACCGCCTGTTACAACGATGCCGACAAAGCAGCCGCAGTGGAGCTTGTCCAAGGGCTTGTAAGAATCTTTAAGGAAAAAGCCGACGAATATAGCATCACTACGGTAAAAGGCATATTCCTGCAAATCATGCTGAAAGTCATCTCCATCGCGAAAGAAAACAATATGGCTATCGGTATCAAGTGGAAAGACATGGAGGTGCAATGGGCGGAGCTCTTGAATAGTTACACGATGGATGAGATCGCTGCCTTCATCATCGACAAGCTGGAAGTGTTGTTCGCCCATACGCAGGAGCAAAAGGGAAAAAGCCTGAAGGTCAAAATGGCGATTGAGTATATACGCGAGCATTACGCGGAGGCTATTTCTGTAGTCGAAATTGCAGCTTATCTGGACATCCGTTCCACCTATCTATCCACTCTTTTCAAAAAAGAAACCGGAACAACATTAAGCGAATACATCGAGAGCATCCGGATGGAGAGGGCGAAGGAGCTGCTGAAGGACGGGCACCTAAGAATCAATGAGATCGCCGAAATGTTAGGCTACAACAATGCCAATTATTTCGCTTCTGTGTTTAACAAGGTTGTGGGGACGTATCCGTCGGAGTACAGGAGGAAATAGCGGTATGAAGGTTTTGGTAACCCGAATGTTCAACGCCTTCTTGAAGGACATGAATATGAAGCAAAAGCTGTTGCTGTCCTATTTGGTCCTGATCGTCATTCCGCTCGGCATCCTGGCCTTCTTGACCTACAACCGAAGCTCCGTCATTCTTAGCGATAAAATGCTGGATATTTCCTCGCAATCGCTGGATCAGTTGAAGAGCACGCTTAGTTATTCGCTGCAAAGCGCGGTCCGATCTTCGAATATGGTGTTTTCCAACAAAAACGTTCAAGACATCCTGCTCCGCGATCCCAAGAAGTATGATTTGAATACGCAATACGATGATTCTGTTTTCCTGAGCGACTATTTCACCCGGATCCAGACCGAACAAAGTATATACCGAATCCGGCTTTACATGAAAGAGCCTACCATCTACTCCAACGAGTCCATTAACTTTTTCAACTATAAATCGATCCAGGATTCCGTTTTTTACACAAATGCAGCCGAGCGCAACGGGCAAATCTATATCACATCCCCATATTCCTTCAAGTATGCAGGCATCAACGACAATCAGGAAATCATCTCGGCCATACGAGTGGTCAATAACCCGAACTTATATGGCGAGTTTATCGGGCTCGTAAGTGTGGATATTCTACTAAGGGATATTACGCAGATCGTAACGAACTCTACCCTGGCGAAAAGCAGCTTCATCCTGCTCGCCAATTCGCATAACCAGATCATTACAAGCTCGGATCATACGATGGCGAATGAAAAGTACAAAGATATAGGGAACATGCCAATTCCGGCGGGGGAAGACGAGCTTTGGCAAAAAACGAGACTGAATAACGAAGATGTGATGACGGCAAGCGTGGATGTACCCTTTTCGGACTGGAAGCTGTATGCGGTCATGCCTATGTCCACTCTTCTGAGCGCCAATAACGAGTTGAGAAACTATACCTTCGTACTCATGCTCATCATTGGCGTCATCGGTTATTTGCTTGCCTTGTTGATATCGGGATCCATGGTGAAACGGTTGCTGAGGCTGATGAAGGTCATGAAAGTAGCGGAGACGGGGGATTTGTCGGTCAAAGTAACGATTAGCGGCAAAGATGAAATCGGGGTGCTGGAAGAACGGTTCAGCAACATGCTCCTGAAGATCGAAGATCTGGTTGACGAGAAAATCCGAATCGAAAAAGAATCGAAAAACGCGGAGCTGCGGGCTTTGCAGGCTCAGATTAATCCGCATTTTCTGTACAATACGCTGGAGCTGGTCACATGTCAAGCGGTTAAATACAAAGCGGATGATATTACAAACTTGATCAACCTGTTAGCGAGATTTTACCGATTAAGCTTGAGCAATGGGAAGGATATTATCTCAATTGCGGATGAACTGGCCCATATTGAAACGTATATTAAAATTCAGAATCAGCGCTTCGATAACGTCATTCAGCTGGAGCTGGACATCGATAGCCGCATTCTGGGCTACTCCATCTTCAAGCTGATTTTGCAGCCTATCGTGGAAAACGCGATCTTGCACGGCATCATGGAAAAGGATGATCAGACCGGCAAAATCAAAATAAGCGGTCGTCTGGAGGACCCCGGTCTGCTGCTGACTGTTGAGGATGATGGGGTAGGGATGGAGCCGGAGCAGCTGATGAAAATATTGTCCGATGAGCCGCGAACGAATGGTCATGGCTTCGGCATCCTGAATGTGAACAAACGGCTTATGATGAACTACGGCGAGGACTATGGATTAACAATCAAGAGTGAGAAGTCGGTCGGGACAGTCGTGGAAATCAAGATCCCGGCTATCCAGTATGAGCGCTGAAAAATGGACTTGCTCCCACTCAAGTGGCTACTTCCGGCCGAGTTAGTAAAAAAACTTTACTAACTCCCGCATCAACTGCGTGTTCCAAGCGAGTTAGTAAAACAAATTTACTAACTCCCGCACTAGCTGCGGTTTCCAAGCGAGTTAGTGCAAATTTTTTACTAACTCCCGTCTTAATTGCCGCTCTTACCAGCCCTACCGTATCCTGCAACCGATTAGCTCATCCTACAAGTAACCATAAGTCTACTAGGCGGCGGCTAAGTTGCCGCCTTCTCGTACTAACCCCACCCCAAAAAAAGGAGAAGCCTGCCCTCCCCGCGCGCCTAACGGTGCGCCAACGACAATGGACCATCAGGGTGATCAAAGCCCTGATGGTTTTTCTCTTTCTGCCGACAAATTGAATATTATTAGCGAATTTCGAATTTTTATCGTATATGTTTCATTTCCGGTCTCCAGTAAAATAAACACATAGAAGGAGGCGCTTACAAAATGGACATGACCGAACACTCCATAGCGAATATTCCTAATACGCCGATTAGGAAACGAAAACGAAACCAGTGGAAAGCCCATATGAGCATGTATTTGATTTTATTGCCCGGCTTGCTTCATTTGCTCCTCTTCAAATACGTCCCCTTGTACGGAATCCTGATCGCCTTCAAGGATTTCAATATATTCGACGGAATCGGCAGCAGCCCATGGGTCGGCTTGGACAACTTCGAGAAATTGGTTTCATCCAACGAGTTCTTCCGAGTACTCAAAAACACGGTGCTAATCAGCGTCTACAAAATCGTCATCCTGTTTCCTCTCCCCATCTTCGTAGCGATCGTGTTAAACGAGGTCCGGAAAATTTTCTTCAAACGCGTGGTGCAGACCATAATCTATCTTCCGCATTTCCTGTCTTGGGTCATCATCGGAGGATTGTTTGTAAATATTTTGTCGCCGTCATCCGGGATTGTGAATCGCATCATAGAGTCGCTCGGAGGCGAACCGATTTCCTTCTTGATTGATAACGATTGGTTCCGGAGCGTGCTGGTGTTCTCGGCCGGCTGGAAGGAAGTGGGTTGGAATGCAGTCGTATTCATCGCCGCCATTGCGGGAATCGATCAAGACCTGTACGAAGCGGCCGATATTGACGGGGCTGGTCGGATCAATCAGATCATCCACATCACCTTGCCATCGATAGCCTCTACGATAGTGCTTATGCTGATTCTCAGGCTGGGCTATGTGCTGGAAGCCGGCACCGAGCAGATCCTGGTCATGTACAACTCGGTCGTGTATGAAACCGCTGATGTTATCGGCACCTACGTATATCGAATAGGGCTCGGGACGATGGACTATTCGTTCAGTACGGCGGTTGGGTTGTTCAACTCCGTGGTCGGCTTCGCCTTAGTCGTAACGGGCAACAAAGTATGTCAAAAGCTCACACAAAAAAGCATCTGGTAGGGGCGGTACTATGGTCAGAAGAAAAACGTTTGGAGACATTTGTTTAGATACATTCGTTTATGTGTTCTTGATTTTGTTAGCGATTACTACGCTATTTCCTTTCCTAAACGTTTTCTCGAAAGCGGTGAGTGCGGAATGGGCCGTTATATCAGGCAAGGTAGGCATCTACCCGATCGACTTCCAGCTGGACACGATGAAGTTCGTCGTTACCTCCAGTCAGTTTCAGGATTCGTTTCTCGTATCAATCATTGTCACGGTCGTCGGGACGTTCACAGCGATTGTGCTGACTTCCTTAACGGCTTACCCGCTGTCTAAAAAGAACATCCCTGGGATAAAACTAGTCCTGATCCTGTTTGTCTTCTCCATGCTGTTCAACGGAGGAATGATCCCCAATTACTTGCTGATCCGCTCGCTCGGATTGATGGATTCCTTGGGCGCTCTGATCCTTCCCAGTTTGGTGAACGTATTCAATCTGCTGCTGATCAAAACGTACTATGAAAACGTTCCGCCCAGCCTGGAAGAGTCCGCGAGTCTGGACGGGGCATCGAACTTGACCATCTTGTTCCGCATCATCATCCCGATCTCCAAGCCGGTCATCGCCACCGTGTGCCTGTTCTATGCCGTCAGCTACTGGAACGACTATATCAATCCTCTGCTCTATATCAACAGTCAGGAGCTGAAGCCTCTGCAGCTCTATCTGCGAGATGTAGCGATCGTGATGGACAGCAATGCTGCCGGAGTGATGAAAAGTGCGGATGAGCTGATGAATGTCACGCCGGACGGGGTCCGGGCGGCCACGATCATTGCGTCCACCGTGCCGATTCTGCTCGTATATCCGCTGCTGCAGCGTCATTTTATCAAAGGCATTATGATCGGATCGGTCAAAGGCTAAGCTGTATTTAACCTTGTACTTGAAATCGGGGGTCAAGGTCTAAATAAATAAAGAAACAATAGGGAGGACAAAGATGAACAAAAAATTAGTTGTTAGTGCGCTCGCTCTGCTTATGACCGTGTCCGTAGTGGGATGCGGCGGAAAAGAAGAGACGCCTGGTTCTAGCGCTAGTGCTACGCCTACTCCAGCGCCAACCGAAGACAAAAATGCTCCGAAACCGAATCTGAAAGCTTTGTTGACTTATACGGCTAATACCGATCTGAATACGTATCCGGTTGCGAAGATGTTGGAGGAAAAGACGGGGTACAAAGTCACTTATGATATGCTTCCTGCCGACAAACCCGAAGATAAGCTGAACCTGATCATGGCATCGGGAGAAGCCTACGATTACATCAATACCGCCGGCTCCAGCGTGTTCCGCAGCTTGTTCGTCGAGTATGCAAGAAGGGGAGCGTTAGTCGACCTAACCCCTCTGATTGACAAATACGGTCCTAACATTAAGGCTGCGATGTCGCAAGGGACGCTGGACGCCTTGAAGGTAGACAACAAAATTTATGCGATCCCGAATCCGTCGATCTCGGTAGTCAACAATACGCTGGCGATTCGGCAGGATTGGCTGGACAAGCTCGGCTTGAAAATGCCTACGACGACAGACGAATTCGTAGCCGTCCTGAAAGCGTTCAAGGAAAAAGCTCCTGGCGGTGCCGGCACGATACCGTTCTCCGTGAACGGCTCGAACGCCGATACGATGGGCATCAATACCGTGAACCTGATCGGCGCCTTCGGGATGCCGAACGGCTGGAACGAGTCGAGCGGCAAGCTCGTCCCTCGTCCTTTGGACTCGAACTTCAAATCGTACCTGAGCTTCGCCGTGACCCTATATAAAGACGGATTGCTGGACAAGGAATTTGCGATCAACAAGGATGCGAATCTGAAAGAAAAATTCACTAGCGGCAAAGTCGGCGTCATCCCGATGAACTGGGCGGAGGTTCCGACGATTACGGATGCCTTGGTCAAAAATCAGCCGGACGCCAAAATCGCCTTTATCCAGCCGTTGACAGGTCCTGGGGGGAAAGCGGGGTTAGGCCGTAGCGCCGGATTCGATACGCTCACCTATGTGCCGAAGAGCTCCAAAAATCAGGAAGCGGTTGTAAAGTGGATCAATGCCAAATTGGACAAGGACATCCACAAGAATTTGGCGATCGGAGAAGAGGGCGTTCATTTCACTGCTAAAGACGGCGCTTACAGCCCGATTCTTCCGAAGTTCAACGACGATCGCAACTGGGCCGGCAAGTACATGTCGGGCTATGATGAGAAATTGTACCCGATCTACTGGCAGGCACGGGTAAGGAAAGATGCCAGATTGTTCGACGCTTATACGAAGATGAATAACGACATTGCGGATAAGCTGAAGTTCCCGGATCTGATGGGATACATCCCTCCGGCCCAGACGGTCTACTCGCAAAACAATCAGAAGCTGATCACGATGATCAATGACTTTATGATCAAAGCGATTATCACAGATGGAGGAATCAACGGACTGGATGCCTTTATCCAGCAGTACAAAACTTCCGGCGGCGACGACAGCGTCAAAGAAGTGGACGGCTGGTACGCTACCTACAAAAAATAAACGTTTCTTCTGAACGACTAAACAGGCTGTTGTCATATTCCTATGCCTACAGCCTGTTTTTCTTTTTGCAGAAATCGGATGAGAGTAAGGAGCGCGGTAAAAATGGTTGTGGCTGAAACGATAAAAAAAGATGTCATCGTCGTTGGCGGAGGTATGGCCGGGGTATCCGCAGCGATCTCGGCTGCCGAAGGCGGTGCCGAAGTGCTGCTGCTGGAGCAGACCAGCTGCTTGGGAGGCGTGGCCACCGCAGGACTCGTAACGCCCATGATGAAGAACGGCGTCTTCACGTATGACGGGAAAAAAGTAGTAGCCGGAAATCTGGACAAAATTATGGATCTGAGTCAGTTCTATGAAGGCATGGAATTCAATTTCAACCCTGAAATTATCAAATGCGTACTGGACGAATTGTTGATGAGTCGCGGTGTCCAAGTGCTGTTCCACACCTTCATCTATGATGTCGAACGGCAAGGGGAGCAAATCATAGGTTTGATCGGAGCGAACAAATCAGGGGTTACCAGATTCAAGGCGAATGTGTACATCGATGCCACAGGAGATGCGGATGTAGCCTATCGGGCTGGCAGTCCCACTATGTTCGGGCGCGAGAGCGACGGCTTGACCCAGGCGGTAAGCTTGCGATTTATTGCCGGCAATATCGATGTTCCTGCAGCAAGAGGCTACCTGACTTCGGTAGAGGGAAAAGAAACGTTTATGCAAGCCATTAAGGAATATTCGGAACGGACCGGGTTTGAAATTTTAGATACGAAAAGCTTTCAGAATTATCCGTTGATCAACCGTCCTAACGAGCTTGCCTTCAATTGCCCGAGAATCGTAGGGATAGACGGCACCAAGGCCAGCGACTTATCCAAAGCTTATTTAGAAGGAAGAAAGAAAATTTTAGTTTATATCAAGCTGCTGAGAGAAAACGTTCCAGGTTGCGAGCATATCCAAATCATCTCGATTGCCCCTTTGTTAGGCGTGCGTGAAACGAGAAGACTCAAGGGCGATTACATTGTGACTGAAGACGATGTGGTCGAGGGCAGGAAATTTGACGATGGAATTGGCTGCAATTCCTGGTTTATCGATATACACAACCCGAAGGGGTCTGGGATTGGATACGGAAGCGCCCAAAAAACGATCACGTACCCGAAGGGCGGATGGAACGACATCCCTTATCGAGCCTTATATTCGAGTGCGGTTACCAATCTGCTAGTGGCGGGAAAATGCGTTTCTTCTACGCATGAAGCGCATGCCGCTATACGAATTATGGCCAGCTGTATCGCGATGGGGCAGGCTGCCGGTACGGCCGCAGCTATGGCGATCCAGGGCGACTCCAATGTTTGCGAAGTGGATGTTGTTGCGTTAAGGAACAAGCTTGCGGAAGATGGTGCGTTAATAACGGGCGTCAATTTATAAGATAAAGGTGGTAGCGGAGATGGGCCATATAGAGTTGAAAGATAGCGGCACGAGTCTGTTTTTTGATGAGAACACAGGATATTTGAAACGGGCCGTTTATAAGGATCATGTTGTGGAGCTGGACAGCATTCTTTGGCGGGTGGAAACGGTTTCCGGGGATGACTTTCAGTTCATTGAGCCGGCTGATACAACGGAATTTTCCTATTCGCTGAATGGAACGGATTTGGTCCTCTCCTGGTCGAGCGAAGCCATCCAAGTCCAAGTCAATGTGAATATGAGCGGCTCGAAGAGCAATTGGGACATTGCCGTAAATGTCCTGTTGGAACAAGCTAACTTCAACAAAGTAGAATTCCCGATTATCGGTACCATGACCTCCATAACCGGTGAAGCTGCTGACGATTACCTGCTGTTGCCCTGGCAGAACGGCCTGATTGTCAAGAATCCGATTCAGACTTTGCTGAGTAAAGAAGAGGAAATTCCATTCTGGTGGGGCAGGGGGGTCCTGAAATATGAAAATGAATATCCTTCCCAGTTTTCCTACCAATTCTCTTCCTATTATAGTACGGGTAAATTCGGCTATTATTTTGCGACCGAGGATAGTGATGTGTATATCAAGACGACCGGCTATTACTACAACGAGCGGAATAATGGCTTTGATTATAAAATGACCAACTACCCGGAGCATATGGGGACGCTGAAGTCCTATCAAATGCCTTATCCGTCTGTGCTCAGCTTTTTTGAGGGAGATTGGCAGACTGCGGCTGGGATGTACAGGGAATGGGCGATTCAGCAAAAGTGGTGCAAAACGAAGCTAGTGGACAAATATTTGCCGGAAAAGCTTGTGAAGACGGATTTGTGGAGAATCAACCATAACAGCTTCGAGCTTGGGAAAAACACGCAGGAATATTTCGACACCGCCAAACTAATAAGGGATAAAACCGGTGCCAATCTGGCTTTGCATTGGTACGGCTGGCATATGGGCGAACATGATGTGGACTATCCCGACTATATTTCCCAGGAGCTCCGGGACAAGGGCTGGCCGGAACAGCTGACCGCATGGAACGAGAAGTTTACGGAAGAAGGCATCACCAAAATCCCTTATATCAACGCACGGATGTGGGACACGAATATTGACAGCTGGAAATCTGAAAATGCCGTCGCCTACGCTTTGAAGGATCAGCAAGGCAATCTATTCGAAGAACCGTGGAAGGACAACAACCTGAAGCCGATGTGTCCGACAACGGCCATGTGGCAGCAAAGAGTGAATGCGCTCTGCAAAGAGCTTATGCTGGATACGAAGTTTGACGGAATTTATTTGGACCAGATCGCTTCGTTCAATTCCACGCTTTGTTTTGATAAAACGCATTCGCATCCGGTAGGAGGCGGTACGTGGTGGAACGACTCTTATCATGAGATGCTGCACCTGATACGTAAAACGGTCGGCGCGGATATGATCATTACGACGGAATCGTGCTGTGAAATTTATGTCGATCTATTCGACGTGTTCCTGACTTTGGATACCAACCTGCAAAACATCGCGTTCCCGGAATTGGCTGGGGTGGAGAATTGCGAATCCGTGCCTCTGTTCACCATGATTTATGGGGATTACGCTTTGAGCTACGGCTCCTTAGTCAAATTCAGATACTCGCTTGACGTGTTTGAATTGAACTTTATTCGCAATATTTTGTGGGGTTTGTTGCCGACCGTCGAGGGCATCGATCTGGCCGAAATCAATAGTGAAAAGGCTGAGGACTATTTTGCCGTCATGAAGCGAGGGGTAAGCTTCTATCAGCAATACAAGGACTTGATTTTGTACGGCAAGCTGAAGGCGATCCCATTTTATGCTTGTGAAACGAGGGAAGTAAGCTGGCCGATGCAGGGAGGGCTGCATGCCAAGCAGTATCCAAAAGTAATGGCTACGCTCTGGACGGACCGTAATGGGAACGAGAAATGTGTAGCTTTTAACTTCGATACGAACGATCAAGCTGTGACGATTGAAGGATGTAAGGTGGATGTTCCGGCTAAGAGCTTCCAAGTAGTAGAGTTGGTCGGAACGGCAGCGGTTTAAGCGGGTTAAGGGGAGAGGAGGAGAGTAGACATGACAACCAATCAGTTTGATGTCGTGGTCGTAGGGGGCGGCATTGCCGGCACCGTTGCGGCCGTCGCTTCGGCTCGATGCGGAGCCAAGACGCTGCTTATCGAGCAATACGGCTTTCTCGGCGGTATGCTGACCGCTGCCGGCGTAGGCCCGATGATGACGTTTCATTCGGGTGAAACTCAGGTGGTGCAAGGCTTGACCGGCGAGTTGATCGACCGGCTGAAGGCGAGAGGCAAATCGCCCGGCCATATCGAGGATACTACGGGTTACACGTACACGGTCACGCCGTTCGATGCGGAAGGGATGAAGCATGAGCTGGACGTGATGTTTACCGAGGCCGGGGGTCGGCTGCTGTACCATACGATGCTGGCGGAAGCTAGTGTAGCGGACGGTAGGATTCGAAGCGTCAAGGTGGTCAACAAGGCGGGGATAACCGAAATTGTCGGCAAAGTGTTCGTCGACGCCTCCGGTGACGCCGATTTGTCGGCATGGGCCGGCGTGGAGTTCAATAAGGGTCGGGAGACCGACGGCGCTACACAGCCAATGACGATGAACATGAAGGTTCGAGGCGTTGATATCCCTCGTGTGAAGGAGTATATCCGGACGCATCCGGAGGATTTCCCGAGACTGCCGACGGAAGAAGACATGGAACGCGTGCTGAGGGCGGAACGGTTGTCCATCGGCGGCTTCGTGAACGAGATGAAAAAAGCGATGGACAGCGGGGAGCTGACCGGCGTTCGCGACGATCTGTTGTTCTTCGAGACGAATAACCCGGGCGAAGTGATCGTGAACACCTCCCGGATATTGGGCTACGACAGCACGGATCCGTGGAGCTTGAGCGAAGCGGAGGTCGTAGGTCGCAGACATGTGAAAGAGCTGGAGACGTTCCTGAAGCATAAAATTGTCGGTTTCGAAAATTCGATCGTCGTCTCGTCGGGACCATCGGTCGGCGTTCGCAGCTCCAGACAAATTAAAGGCTTGTACACCCTTACGCTGGACGATTTGGTGGAATGCCGTACATTCGACGATGTCATCGCCCATGGCGGGTATCCGATCGACATTCATCCGCCGAAGGGCGAGAAAGAAGAGCATTTCAGGAAAAGAAATCAGGAGATCAAACATCTGAAGTCGGGCGAAACGTACAGCATCCCCTATCGTTGTCTGATCAACGATAAAGTCCGCAACCTGGTCACGGTGGGCCGATGTATTTCGACCACGTTCGAGGCGCAGGGAGGCATTCGCGTCACGCCGATCGCCGGTGCGATCGGGCACGGCGGCGGTGTCGCTGCGGCGCTGGCGGCGCTTGGCGATAAGCCTACCGACGAAATATCCATTGCGGAGCTTCACGCGGAGTTGAAGAAACAAGGCGCGTATTTGGAAATTTAATTGATTGAAGGGAAGAGGCGAACATATTGCTATGAAACCGAACTTTCGTTATTCGCCAGAGCCTGTTTTAGTGCCGGTCGAAGGTTGCGATTGGGCGAGCAAGATGGTACTCAACCCCGCCATCGTGCAGGACCCGGAAACGGACACGCTTCATATGCTGTTCCGAGCAACTGGGCCGTGGCCGCAGAAACAAGCGGAGGGAAAATTGCCTCCGTATCCGATCTTCCTTGGTTATGCGACCAGCGAGGATAACGGTGAGACGTGGGATGCGGATTTCTCTCGTCCGGCTTTGACGCCGGCGCTGAACTCGGAGGATGAGGACATATGGATTCAAGATGTCAATGGCCGGCAAGTGAGAGATTATTCGAACGGCTGTATCGAAGACCCGCGGATTTTCCCGATCGATGGGGAGCTCTACGTATCTGTAGCCTGCCGCATGTTCCCTCCGGGTCCGTATTGGATGGAGGACCAGGACCCTCCCGTCATAACCCGGTACGATTATGTACCGGAGTGGGTAGAGAAGGGCGAGGGTCCCTTCTATGACGTGTGTCGCACCAATAATACGGTGACGGTTCTGTACAGGCTGGATCTGGCCAAGCTGAAGCAGCGCCGCTATAAAGAGGCGTTTGCGTATGTGTGTCCGCTTACGGACGGTTATGTTAGCGACAATCGCGATGTATTCTTGTTTCCGGAGAAAATGAAGATGGGCGGAAGGCTGATGTACGTGGCGCTTCATCGTCCGATGAACCCGAAGCCGTTCCCTGGCGGGGAGGAGATTCACCCGTCGATCTATATGGCGGCGGCGGACACACTCGAGGGACTGGCCGGTCCTGAGGCGCGGCACCAACTGCTGGCCACCGGCATCTTCGATTGGGAAGAGCATAAGATAGGGGCAAGCTGGGCGCCGCTGCGGGTATCCGAGAGCGAATGGCTTGTCGCCTATCATGGCAAAAAGGATATTTATTTCGGCTATACGCAATCGTTCCTCATTGTCCAAGAGCAAGAGAACGACTTCCCGGTGGTGACCCATCGCTGCCCGGACCGGCTCATGTACGCCCGGCAGGAGTGGGAACTGCCCACCGACTACCCAACCCCATGCCTGTTCACGACAGGGGGCATCGTGGTTGGCGATGAGCTGATCATGTCCTATGGCGCGGCGGACCAGAAGGTCGGCATCTCCTGGGTGAATTTCGCCGATCTGGTGGCGTACGTTCGCGAGTTTGATGCTCGGGGCAACAAGAGATAGGGGGACGACGAGGATGAAGAAAGTCACCGTAGCATTACGAGCCGGAATGGGTGGATTGAGAAGCTATGCCTCTTCGCGCTTGAAGTACCCGGACGAGCTTCAGTTCGTAGTCGTTGGGGAGCGTGAACAGCCTCCCCGATACTATATGACCGGCTTGGCGGAAGTCCGTGTGCGCTTATTCAAATTCCGCAAATGGCCCCTCGCGCCGGCACGGGGACGGCACTGTAAAGCATGCCGGCGCCTTAAGAGCTATGTGACGCAGAATAGCTGTCTAGCTTTTGCAAAAACGGACCTATCCTCCTTTCGGACGATAGCGCCCATTTCAGCCATTTCTCCGTTAAGGGGAATCTTTCACTGGGGGAAAATACCAGGTAAGTACTAATCGGGAACCGCAACCAGATTCGAATTAACTTATAATCGGTTTTACTCAGCTTTGCGACTTGACGGTAACCGTTTAAAATAGCTTCTGCGATCTTAAAATTCCACTGATGATCTTTGCATGAGTTGTAAATGACCCGGTACAAATCGTAGGCGCGCAAATCCACATGCAGCGTTTCGAAGTCAAGGAGATAGGTTCCTTTGGCGTTCATAATAAAATTGCTCGGTCCACCGTCGCCATGACTCAGCACGCCGTGCGAGCGCGGATGTTTGCGGTAGGAAAAATATCCGCTGCTCCGCAGCAATGCCTTCGCCTCGTTTGCATACCGTAAAATTTCCGGGCCATGGCGCTGGACAAAACGGTTTATCGTCATACTGCCGAAGCCGTTACCGTTTGCTTTCACTATTCTTTTTTGCAATTTCCGTTGCATTGTCTGGAGTTTTTGGGGCCATTCGCCAATCTGGTTATAGGCGAAATGACCTTTTATCCCTTCGCCCCCAGCGGTATGAAGCCGGCCCAATGCGATGCCGCATGTCCGCATGTCTTTTAGTGAACGAGGGGAAGGCATTCTCCCCGCAATCCAAGGCGTCAGCACGTAAAGCTCTCCTTCAGGAGATGTCGCGTAAAGCTTGCTCCCTATTGGTGTTTGCGGACTGCGCCAGGCAAGGCGAAGCCCTTTATTCCGGACACTCAGAAGCATCCGATCGATCCACCGCAGTCTCGCAAGCGGCTTAGGCATTCGTTTCAGGCTGTAAGCTTGCCCCTCCGAGTTCGTGACACGGAATATCCCTTTACGAATTTGCTTCTGCCCTATTACATGGATCCCAAACTGATTCGCGATATTGGAAATCGACTTGTTGCTCACGTTGTCCTCACTCTCTTCAAGCCTAAAAACATCGACCTGTAACGCTGAGCAATTTCGTGCCATCTATAACGGGAAGCGGTTGCTTTTGCATAAATCAGCCGCTTCTTTGTCATTTTCTTATTATTCCACATAGCTGCAATCGCCCTTGCGATTGTTGGGCCATTTACAGAAGAAATAACATGTGCATTCCGATTATTTACAAATTCCTTAAGTCCGCCTGACAAGGTCGATACAAGAGGTACCCCACTCGCCATCGCCTCAAGGGCTACAAGACAGAACGATTCCGTTTCGCTCGGAACAATCACGGCGCCGTAGGAAGGGTACATTCGCAGTATCGCTTCGTTCGGGCGGCTGCCCATCCAGCGGATACGCTCTGATACACCAAGCTGCTTGGCAAATGTGCGCAAATGGTTCATATAACTCTTTTTTCCGCTGCCGACAACGGTCAAACGAACATTTTTACGAGAATGGGATAGTAAAGCGATGGCTTTGATTAAAGATTTTATGCCTTTTGATGGAATTATCCTGCCTACATATAGCAAATGCTCGGGAGCACCGCGCGTTTGCATCGAAACGGCGTTCACTCCGTGTGGAATGACGACAAAACGGCCTTGTGAGCCGCCGTACCTCTTCCTGGTCGCAATCGCTTGCCACCTGCTTGGAACGACGATCCTCGTCGCTCCTCGAATTAATTTAGCCTGATTTTTTCCAGACTTCGACTGAGGCCCTCCGGAAACGTTGGAATGTACTGTGTATACAACGGGTGCGCGAAACTTGTTTCTAGCTGCTGCGGCGGCATCGGCAAAGTCAACACTATGGACATGGATCAGATCCGGTTTTCCCCAGCTTGCGCCTACCGCTGCCCTTAATACGGCACTAGCTTTGAATGCGCGAGTGGAATGATTAAAATGTTGCACATTTTTAGGTAACCTAACGATATGCATATTTCCACCCGCTTTTGATTTAACTAGTTTGCCAGAGCTGCCGGAACATATCACCTTGACCTTCACACCGGCATTGCTCAGCATTTTGCTCAGACGGGTAGCGACAATCCCTAATCCTCCGACTATATTCGGATGAAATTCGTTCGTCATGACCCATACTTTCAGGCTGCTATTGCTGACCATGAGCATCCTCCTTAGATGACTTCCAAATATATTTATGTACCGTCGCAGCGAAAGGTACGATAAATTTGAAGGAAAAAAGAACGGCATTGGTTCCAAAAAGGATCAGCTTAGCCGGGTTGGTTTGGAATATGAGCGATACGAATGGAAGATATCGCGATTCGGTATTGTTTGGGCTGACCAAAGAGGAGTACGTTGATCGACTCGCATCAAAATAAGCCAATCAAAAAGCAATTCCCAAGCTCCCCACACAACTCAACCCCCAGCGCAGTCCGGGACTGTCGCTAGGGGTTTGAGCCTTTCATCTAATCATAATTATCAATATAACCAATTTAACCAATAATACCAGTAAAACCCATACTACCAAGCATCCCCCTGCTTCTTAATGACCACATTGTCGAAGTAAGCCTTCCCTCCGACCGGGGTATAGCTGTTATGGCCCAGATAAATCTCCACTTCATTGCTCGCAGTAGATGGAGAGGTAAACGTGAAGGAATGCGACGCCCAAGAGGTGTTGGAAAACGCATAGCTGGTGATGGTAGCGCCGGTCGTTTTGTTGACGACCCATATTTTCCCGCCCGCAGCGCTGCCGTCCGTCTTCCCGTCGAAAGTCACCACGTAAGTGGAAGAGGCGGTATACCGGCTCCAGGGCTGCACGACTTTTTGCCAACCGGTCCCGTTGGATACGATCGTCAGACCATACTTGCCTGTTCTAGCGTTGGCCCCATCCAGGTAGGCGGTTGACGAGGTGGATTGGAACCGGGTCCATCTGGCCGGAAGCGTAGCATCCGTAGCGTTCTTCAGCTCGAAGCCCTGATTGACAAGCTTGACGGGATCCCATGCCATAATTCTGGCCAATGTCAAAGCCTCCAGGTGGCGAAGCGGTGTCAAGCCGGAGTATTGATTGGCTCCAATGATCCATGCATCCGCATCGAACTGAGCTAACCGAAGCCAGCCGGGGATATCCAGAGAATACAGATAGTCTTGGCAAAGCGTGCCCTGCGTGCCGTCCACATAATTGTGCATGAGCGGGGTGGAGGTCGATCCGTTCCACACTACATCGGTCATTGTGGAAGCGAATTTATTCATATCCGTGCCCGTGAACACTTGCCCATGATTGAACAATTCAGCGGCAACGGAGATGTCGATATTCGCGTGGGAAGTGTCTTCCAGCTTGGCGGCAAGCGTGGAGTAGCCCCATTTGTAGGCGGTTCCGTTGGCGGTAAGGTCCGTTTTGAAATATTCCGCCATTTTTATGGCCTTGCTGAGATAATTCGAGTTCCCGTTCACATCGTACATAATCATGAGAAATTCCGCAAAGATGAGGTATTGGTTGTTAGGCAAAGGGTTTAGCACGGTAGGCGTTTGGAAGGTGTTCACGGTAGTCGGCTCTTTGTAGTACCCCTGCGTGGCGGAGACGTTTACCCAATTGTTGCCCAGATAGGCGCTGCTTTCCCATTTCGGAACGAGCTCGTCTTCCACAAAGGTCTGATAGGTGTTGGCTTCCGTGGTGTAGGCGGAGAGTGTGGTCGAATTGCGGTCGACCAGGCGGATGAATTCGGCTAGCGCTGTGCCGATCATGCCGTCATGGACCAGATAAGGATAATAGGCAGAGACTGCGACGTTATCGAAATAGGCAATGCCGCCAGATACGGTGTAATCGACGTGGGAGAGCCAAATTTGAAGGGTGTGTCCGGCGCTTGGGGTGACGAAATCTAGCGTATAATTCGCCCATGAAGTGTTGTCCACAACAACGCTCGCAAGGGTAGTTCCCGTAGTGCTGTCATACACGTAAGCGCGAGCTTTGGCGGAGGAGCCGTTCGTTTTGGCGTTGAAACGGAGGTTGTATTTCTTGTTGGCTTCGTAAGTATCGAGGTTTCGATAGAGCTTTTGCCAGGAGGTCCCGTTCGTTTTCAAAACGAATCCGTACTGGTCGCCGCCGCAATCCGATGTGGACGGCATGTAATTGCCGGAGGCATTGGAGCGGTATGCCGTATTCGAGGTCGATTGGAATCGGGTCCAGCCGCCGGGTAACGTCGAGTCCGAAGCATCCGCTGTAGCAAAGGTGCCATTAAGAACCGTGTTAGGCGAATAAAAGGCCGTCTCCCACCCTTCGTAGCCATCCGCATCCGAATCGGAAACGTTGCTGAGCATCGTATTGACGTGAGTCGTGTACTTGTCCAGCCACCCCGTATCCTTGGTCAGCTCGTACAGGTGAACATAGCTGCGAAGCAGGTAGCTTTCCGACCAGCCGAGCAAGGCTGAGTCCGGGGATGCGTAATAATTGCTGCCGTTCGTGCTTTCATAGGTTACATACTTGTCGTACCAAGGGTTCCCGGTGGCCAGCGCGGCGGGGCCTCCAGCCAATAGCAGGCCAACCAGGACAGTCAAGCTGATGCATCGTCGAAATACGCGGGAAATCTCCATCATAACAACTCCTCCTAAATGATAATGACAAGATAATTACATATTATGGCGGCGTCTTCGTCTTTGTCAATGGGGGGGTGGAAATTAAGAAAAACCATCCGGTAAGATCACCCGGATGGTCCTCTGGCGAAAGAGTTCAGTTGACGCGTGGGGAGGACAGGCAGAGGGGTTCCGACCGCTGTTGTAAGCACGGCCCTTGGATTGAAGTTGGTTGTGGGTAGGCCCTGATTTCAAAGACGACCGCTTCGCTTCT
>NZ_BIMA01000046.1 GCF_004000845.1 Paenibacillus koleovorans NBRC 103111 | reverse complement strand
ATGTAACCGCCACCGGATGTTGCGCTAATAATCAAGAACTGATTTTGGGGTTGAGCCATTTTTAAAGAGAAGAAATAGATTACCGAACAAGCTGGCCAAAACCCAGCAGCAAGAACGATTGGAATATCGAACAATTCTTTTCTTGGAACAATGAAAGTAAGCGCTAGGCCGACGATAAGTTCAATTACAAAAGACAAGATGATAAATGTCAGGGTGAGAAGCAATCTTCGTTTCACGGTTAACCAACTAAACATCACTAAAATAAACAGGAAGCTTAAGACTAAGAAATTGAAGGGTCTCATAAACGGAGGCAATGCGAAATAGAGTAAATCCAGCACAATCGAATGCGAAATGGAAAACAGGATTATCCTTTTGAGAACGTTTTCCGTGGAGAAACCCCAGAAAGCAAGGCTTAGGTAAGACGCAGCAAAAGTAATGGGGATAGAAACTGTAAACACAATGGAGAATACGTGAAAAAAGTAGGAAGACATCGCGGAAGACTCCTTATTATCAATATCAAGATAGCTTCTTAACCGGTATTTTGACGTGGAACGCAGTTCCATCTACCGGATCGCTCTGGACTTCAATTGTCCCGTTGTAGTAGGTCAACCGCTCCTTCACGATGGACAAGCCTAAGCCGCGATGTGCACCTGCTTTGGTGCTGAATCCGGCTTCGAAGAGTTTCGACCGGATGTCTTCTGGGATGTAAGTGCCTTTGTTGTGGACGGAAATGTGAAGCTCATTATGTTCCAAACCACACTGTAGTCGGACAAATCGCTGCTCCTGCGGGAGCTTCACGACTTCATCGAAGGCGTTGTCCAGCACATTGCCGATAACTTTGACTAGGTCGATGGATTTCGGTCCCAACTCTCTGCTGTTAAACCCGGAGCAGTCGTACTCGAATTGGATTTTTAAGGAGACGGCAATAGCGCATTTGGCTTGTACGAGTGCAGCAAGGGCAGGATTGCCGATGCTCATAATCTCGTTGATCTCAGAAGTCTCCCCCACTAGCTCTTGGGTATATCGCTCCAGGTCGTCCATCTTTTTCATTCGAACAAATGAGGAAATGACCTGCACATGGTTCATGAAGTCATGCCGCTGTCCCCGGACGGTGGTGAACATGCGGTTGATGTCGTCGATGTAGTGGAGCTGGGTGGATTTGATGGCTTCGTTGCGGGTCTCCGCTACGATTTTCACGATTAATGCCAATGTAGCCATACTAATAGCAAGGACCAGCAGCAAAAAAGAATCAATCAGATTGTTCTCAGTTGAACCAACAGTTCGCACAATAACTTGCCAGATCACCAATATGATTTGCAGTAAAAAGAAAACTAGCAGTAGAGGGATCTTCCAGTCTCTCTTCCGAGTAAGCAATGCGCGGATCGGTGTACCTGGGCCATATTTGCGGGATTCCAACCAAATCGAGCAAAGCAGGATGAGCAACGACAACGACCAGAAGTGGGATAGAGGGAACAAAGGAGATTGTTCGGTCATTGTTTCTTTTGAAACGAATAAAAGCATGAACAGTGTGCCCACTAACTCGGCAATCAGGTATAGCACCATACATGTAATACTTATGACGATACGCATCCAGACCGAGGCGCTTCGAAACAAAAGAATCAGTAGTCCCACAGTTAAAACGGCGTAGCATCCGAACCTGACATAATGGCTTTGGTAATAGAGTAAGTCCGTGAACGCAGAAGTTAGCATTGAAAATAGAATGATACGCTTTATTCGTCCCCGAGTTGAAATTCCCCAAATGGCAAAAGCAAGCATAGTCGTTGAGAAAACGAGAGGAACTGTAACCGTAATAAGAATCGTAATAATTGTATCTAGATTCGAAAGGGTAGTAGACATCAAGACGACTCCTCCAAGAAGAATTAAGTTACGAGTTCATTTTTTTTCATTGGGATTTTGACTTGGAATGTGGTCCCTTCCACAGCATCGCTCTGAACTTTAATTGTCCCGTTGTAGTAGGTCAACCGCTCCTTCACGATGGACAAACCCAGACCCCGATGCGTACCGGCTTTGGTGCTGAACCCCGCTTCGAAGAGCTTCGCTTGAACGTCTTCCGGGATGTATGTGCCTTTGTTATGGACGGTAATTAGCAGTTCATTTTGTTCAATGCGGCATTCGAGTCGGACAAATCGCTGCTCCTGCAGGAGCTTCACGACTTCATCGAAGGCGTTATCGAGCAAGTTGCCTATGATTTTAACCAGGTCGATGGACTTGGGGCCAAGTTCTCGGCTGTTGAACCCGGTGCAGTCATACGTAAATTCAATTTTCAATGAAACTGCAATGGCGCATTTAGCCTGAACCAGCGCGGCCAGGGCCGGATTTCCGATGCTCATGATCTCATTGATTTCGGAGGTCTCTCCTACCAACTCCTGAGTGTATTTTTCTAGCTCGTCCATTTTGCGCATGCGGACCATTGAGGAAATCACTTGCACATGGTTCATAAAATCATGCCGCTGCCCGCGAACGGTGGTGAACATGCGGTTGATGTCGTCGATATAGTGGAGCTGGGTGGACTTGATGGCTTCGTTGCGGGCGTCGGTGAAAATTTTTAGTAGAGTCAATAAAATGATGAAGCTCAGTGCTGCTACACCCAGGACGACCAAGTCCATAATGTCTTGGAAGGGTAAAATCAAAGACTTGAAGGCTACTATCCAAGTAATGAACAACATCAAGAAGGCGAATAAAATCAATAAGGAGACAACCCGCCAATCTCTTTTTCTTTTAAAAAACTGTCGGATGGATAGGCCGGGGTGAAGATTGTGCTTGTCCATTAACAGAGCCACCAAGTAAAGCAGCGCGCAAAAAGGCCAATACCCTGCAATCAGTAGCGGCAAGTTTGAAATCATTTCTTTGTTTGATACGAACAAGAGCAAGACAAGCGCTACCATTAGTTCAGTAAACAATGAGATGATGAGCAACGTAAAATAAGTCACCACTCTCATACCGAATTTCAAAGTCGGGAAGAGAAGAACAAGCAAAGCAAATGTTACGCTCGTATAAGCAAGCAAGCGCGGTCCTGGCCCCAAAACATGAAAGCACATATCTACTAAAACAGCTTGGACGGCAGCAAATATCAACAACCGCTTCAACTTTCCAGCCGTCCAATATCCCCAGATGGATAAGGCCAGCCTCAAGCTGCTGATGGATATCGGAAGCGTACACCCGATCACAATAATCATTACTTTCACCAAATACTCCAACACAATCTACCACCGCCCACAAATAGAAGTGCTACTACTCAAATGGAGCCGCCTTTTTCATCGGCACGCGCACATGAAACGAAGTACCTGCCACGGGCTCGCTGTCTACCTCGATCGTACCGCTGTAGAAGTCCAGCAACTCCCTCACGATCGACAAGCCCAAGCCGCGATGCGCGCCGTCTTTGGTGCTGAAGCCCGGCTCGAACAGTCTCGCTCGAACGTCCTCACGGATATACGTACCGTCGTTCTGCACCGCAATAACCAGCGTCCCCTGCTCCGCCCTACAGTTCAATCGCACGACTCGTTGTTCAATGGGGAGCTTTACAACTTCGTCGAAGGCGTTGTCCAGCAGGTTGCCGATAATTTTGATCAGATCGATGGATTTCAAGCCGAGGGAAGGGCTGTCCATCCCGGTGCATTCGTATTCGAAGTGGATCCGCAGCGAAAGCGCGATGGCGCATTTGGCTTGCACTAGAGCAGCGAGAGCCGGGTTGCCGATCCGCATAATCTCATTCACCTCGGACGTCTCGCCGACCAACTCCCGGGTATACCGCTCCAACTCGTCATATTTGCGAAGCCGGATGAAGGAGGACATCACCTGTACATGGTTCAAGAAATCATGCCGCTGCCCCCGGACGGTGGTGAACATCCGATTGATATCGTCAATATAGTGCTGCTGCGTCATTTTCACAGCTTCGTTACGCGAGGAAGTGAACACACGAAGAACGAGAACCATAGTAATCAAACTGATAGCCAACGTAACCAGCAGCAGCGTACCGATAAAAGGCGGCTCTGCCTTGCTCAGCGCTTTATACGAAGCGATCCAGAGGATCAACAGAAATTGCACCGAAAAAAACAACAACACCGCCGGAATCTTAGTATCCTTCCGCTGCCTCACATAAATCAAAACCGAACGGCCCGGATGCACTGCATGCCGATCCATCAGATGATGGATCAAATAGATAAATCCGGCCAACGGCCAATAACCGCTAATCAGCAGTAATGGACT
Source organism: Paenibacillus koleovorans NBRC 103111 (assembly GCF_004000845.1). Taxonomy (GTDB): domain Bacteria; phylum Bacillota; class Bacilli; order Paenibacillales; family NBRC-103111; genus Paenibacillus_AA; species Paenibacillus_AA koleovorans. The sequence continues at coordinate 47,983 of NZ_BIMA01000046.1, read as the reverse complement.
TTCCAGCCGAACTTCGTTGGCGACGAATTGATTTTGAAACGCGGCGACCAATCCTTCGGCAACGATGCAGAAAATTAAAGCGGTCACGGTAGAAATCAACCGCTGCTTAACGCTCAGTCGCGGAAACAGCAGCAAGATTAGCAGAAAATGCATCGAAATCGCATTGATCGCCTTCATAAAATCGGGCACAACCAAAAATATCAAATCGAGCACAAGGGAGTCGAGAACGGCAAAGAGAAGAACCCGCCGCATATAAGGTTTGGCCGAAATGCCCCAAAAGGAAAAGCTGAGGAGTAAAGTGGTGAACGCCAGAGGAACGGAACAGCCGATCACCAGAAAAAGTACATGCACCAAATAATCCAACACAAGGAGGCTCCTGTCCCATGATATTAGGCTTATCAATTGTTGTCAGATCGTGTCGAAAGATTTGCCTAGATCATTGTACCAACAATTCCCAAACTTGAAAAGGATGCTTTTGGTAAATATGCAGAGGAACCTTGTTTCTGAAAAAATGTAGAGGTATGATATACTAATTATTAGCTGTAAGAGAGAAAGGCCGACTGCAAGTCTCCCAAAAGGTGGACGGCGGGCCTGCACCAATCGGATCGAGTAGAAAGGATCAACTACATATGTGCGGAATTTCAGGCGTTGTTTATTTCGACAAAAGAGAGCCGTCGGTGCCGATGCTGCAGCGGATGGCCGACATCATTACGCACCGTGGGCCGAACGATTCCGGTATGTGGACGGAGCCGGGCGTCGGATTGTCGTTCCGCCGGTTGTCGATTATCGACATCAAGGAAGGCCACCAGCCGATGAGCAATGAGGATGACTCGGTGTGGATTATTTTCAACGGCGAAATTTACAATTATCACAAACTGCGCGAGGAGCTGCTGGCCCGCGGGCACAGCTTCAAGACGCACACCGATACGGAAGTCATCATCCACCTGTATGAGGAGTACGGGGAACGCTGCGTGGAGCATCTGCGCGGCATGTTCGGCTTCGTCATCTGGGACCGCCGCCGCAAGGAGCTGTTCGGGGCGCGCGACCATTTCGGCATCAAGCCGTTCTACTATACGGTCGACCAGGAGCGGCTGCTGTTCGGATCGGAAATTAAGAGCCTGCTCGCAGCGGACGGCATGGAGCGCCGCCTGAACGAGGACAGCCTGCTGCAATACCTCACGTTCCAGTACGTGCCGGAGCCGGAGACGATGTTCGCGAACATCCGCAAGCTGCCCCCGGGGCATACGCTTAAGGTAACCGCTGAAGGCAAGCTGTCGATTCGCCGCTATTGGGACCCGATGTTCGCGCCAGTCAAACGGCCGTTCGCCGATGTCGTCGAGGAGCTGCGCGCCAAGCTGCAGGACTCCGTCGTTCACCACATGCACAGCGACGTCGAGCGTGGCTGTTTCCTGTCGAGCGGCATCGACTCGACGGCGATCGCCACGCATATGCGGGCGATCGAGCCGATCCAGACGTTCTCCGTCGGCTTCGAAGGCCCGAACAACGAGACGATCATCGCGAGACAGACCGCTGAAGCGATCGGGACGCAGCATTATGAGAAGCTGATTAATATAGAAGATTACTTCGGCGTGCTACCTAAGGCCGTCTGGCACCAAGACGAGCCGGTCGCCGACCCTTCGGCCATCGCGCTGTATCACGTGGCCGGCTTGGCGCGAGAGCACGTCACGGTCGTGCTCTCCGGCGAAGGGGCCGACGAGCTGTTCGGCGGCTACCGCATTTACCGCGAGCCGCTGTCGCTGCGGCCGCTCACCTGGCTGCCGAGACCGGCGCAGCAGCTGCTGCATCGGCTCGTGCGGTTTCTGCCGTCCGGCGTGACCGGGCGGAATTACCTCATGCGGGCCACGACGCCGCTGGAGCAGCGCTTCCTGGGCAACGCCAAGCTGTACAGCGAAGCCCAGAAGGCGGAGCTGCTGCAGCTGGACGCGAAGCGCATGCGCTCGTACCGGGACCCGTGGCAAATTGCCGGCGAGTTCTACGCCAAGACGGGGCACTTAGATCCGGTGACGCGCATGCAGTACATCGACATGAACTTGTGGCTGCCGGGCGACATCCTGATGAAAGCCGACAAAATGACGATGGCGCATTCGCTCGAGCTGCGCGTGCCGTTCCTGGACAAAGAGCTGTTCGAATTCGCCCGCACGATTCCGATGGAATACCGCCTCGCCGAAGGCACTACGAAGTACGTGTTCCGCAAGGCGATGGAGGGCATCATCCCGGACTTCATCCTGAATCGACCGAAGCTCGGATTCCCTGTCCCCTTACGAGATTGGCTGAAAGGGCCGAAAGGCGCCATGATGCGCGAGCAAATCCGTGCAAGCGGCATCGAAGAGTGGTTTGACCTTAAAGTAGTAGACCGGATGTTCGAGCAGCATATGTCCGGCCAAGGCGATTACGCGCGGTTGCTGTGGGCGGTCTATGTATTCGGTCTGTGGCACACGACTTATATGCAGGAAGTGCCGGCAGTCGGCATGGCGGCCGCGAAGGCGACGACAACCGCTTAAAGGACGGCTCATATCCAACGAACGATCGGCCGACTAAACACATACATGAGGGGAGCAACAAACCATATGGCACCGAAGTACAAGCTGCTGGCGCTGGACATGGACGGCACGCTGCTGAACGAGGAATCCATCATTTCCGAAGAGAACCGCATCTGGATGCAAAAGGCGCTCGACGCCGGCGTCACGGTCATCCTATCTACAGGCCGCGGCGTTCAAAAGGTGTATCCCTACACCGACGAGCTGGGGCTGACAACGCCGATCGTAGCGGTCAATGGCAGCGAAGTGTGGAAGGAGCCTCGCGTCCTTCTCAAGCGAACCCTTATCGAGGCGGACTGGATTCGGCGCATGCACGAGCTTTCCGTCAAATACGGCACTTGGTTCTGGAGCTACTCGGTGGACGGCGTCTACAACTCCGAGCAGTGGACCACCGATTTGGAGCCGATCCAGTGGCTGAAGTTCGGCTACTATACGGAGAATGACGACCACCGCGGCCGCATTCTCGACCAACTGAACGAGTGGGGCATTTTCGAAATCACGAATTCGCATCCGCACAACCTGGAGATCAACCCGAAAGGGATCAGCAAGGCGAGCGGCATCGAGGAAGTGTGCAAGCTGGTCGGTATCTCGATGGCCGATGTCGTAGCGATGGGCGACAGTCTGAATGATATGGCGATGATTCGCGCGGCAGGTCTTGGTGTGGCGATGGGCAATGCCCAGGAAGAGCTGAAGCGTGCAGCCGATATGGTGACGGTCACGAACCAGGAGCACGCGGTGGCGAAAATCATTCGGGAGCATATTCTCGTTTGAGCTAGCGGCGGCGATCATGAAGTCAAGAAGGGTGAGACACGATGGAAATAGCAGGCTGGATTATTGTCATCGCGCTGTTCGCAGTCGGGATGGCCGGAGCGATTTTCCCCATTTTGCCGGGCGTGCTGGCGATCTATGCGGCTTTCTTCGTGTACGGCTTCTTCATCAGCTTCGACCCGTTCGGCTTCTGGTTCTGGTTCATCCAGACTTCGATCGTCGCGGCGGTCATTGTGGCGGATTATTTGGTCAGTGCGCTTGGAGTCAAAAAGTTCGGCGGCTCCCGAGCCTCCGTCATCGGCAGCACGATCGGCATCATAGTAGGTCCGTTTGTCATCCCAGGTGTAGGGTTGTTCGTAGGGCCGTTCCTGGGTGCAGTCATTGGCGAGCTGATAGCCGGAGCAAGCTTGCAGCAGTCGGTTAAGGTCGGGATCGGCTCGTTGGTCGGGTTCCTGTCCAGCGTGATCGTGAAATTGATCCTGCAGGCCGCCATGATCATCTTGTTCATCATTTGGTTGTTCTAGCTTTATCCATACATATTTCCTTCTAAAGGAGAGGACCGTCCATGATTCGATTGACGATTTGGAACGAGTACCAGCACGAGAAAATCAATGAGAAAATCGCCTCGATCTACCCGGAAGGCATTCACACAGCTATCGGGAAAGGGATTGATTCCACCGAGGTCGAAGTCCGCTATGCGACGCTCGATATGCCTGAGCACGGGTTGACGGAAGAAGTATTGAACGATACCGATGTGCTGATCTGGTGGGGACATCGCGCGCACAGGGAAGTAGCGGATGAGATCGTCGACCGCGTACAGAAGCGGGTGCTGCAGGGCATGGGGCTGATCGTGCTGCATTCCGGCCATTTCTCGAAAATTTTCAAGAAGCTGATGGGGACATCCTGCGACTTGAAATGGAGAGAAGCTGGCGATCGCGAGCGCCTCTGGGTCGTCGATCCGGCGCATCCGATTGCAGAAGGATTGGGGCAATATTTCGAGATCGGCGCGGAGGAAATGTACGGCGAGCATTTCGACATCCCCGCACCGGATGAGCTCATCTTCGTGAGCTGGTTCGAAGGCGGCGAAGTGTTCCGCAGCGGCTGCACGTGGCATCGCGGTCAAGGCAAAATTTTCTACTTCCGCCCGGGACATGAGACATACCCGACTTACTACAACAAGGACGTCCTGCATGTCATCTCGAACGCAATCCGCTGGGCGGCGCCTAGACACGGCGCACGTCCCGTTTACGGCAACGCCAAACCGCTCGAGACGATATCACCGAAAAATGAAACGTAAAAAGACGGCTGCGGAGTAAGACTCTGGCAGCCGTTTTCTACTTTATTCGGGTGTAGCGCCGGTGTAGATCGATTGCGGGCGGTAGATCCGGTTCGCCTCCGCCTGCTCCAGTACATGCGCGGTCCAGCCGACGATCCGGCTCGCGGTGAACGTCGGCGTGAAGAGGCTCGGATCGAGCCGCACCGCCTTCAACACAGCCGAAGCGAAAAACTCCACGTTCGTGTACAGCTTGCGCCCCGGCTTGTACTGCTCGAGCAGGCGCAACGCGGTCGCTTCGACATGCAGCGCGAAGTCAAACCAGGGATCGCCGCCGTTCAGCCCGGCCGTCACTTCGCGCAGCGCCTCGGCCCGCGGGTCCATCGTCTTGTACACCCGATGGCCGAAGCCCATCAGCTTCTCGCCGCGCTCCAGCTTCCCAGCGAGTACCGCTTCGGCATTCACCGCCTCCCCGATTTCCTCGAGCAGGGCGATGACCTCCGACGGCGCTCCGCCGTGCAGCGGCCCTTTCATCGCCCCGATGCCGGCACAGACGGCGGAGGCGAGATCGGACTCGGTGGAGGCGACGACGCGGCTCGCGAACGTGGAGGCATTCAAGCCATGCTCCATCGTCAGGATCAGGTAGGCGTCCAAAGCCCGCGCATGGGCGGCGGAAGGGAGCTCGCCGTCCAGCAAGTACAAGTAATGAGCCGCATGGGACACGGAAGGATCATCGGCGAACGGCTCTACAGGCGGCAACCCTTGCAAACGCCGATAGCGGTATGCGATGACGGAAGGGAGAACGGCGGTCAGCTGCATCGCTTGCTCTACCGTCGGCGGCCAACTGAAGCCGGCATCGCCAAGCGCCGACACGGCCGTGCGGACTACGCCCATCATCGGCTGATCGGCAGGCAGCAGATCGATCAACCGCCTCAGATGCTCAGGCATTGCACGGTACGAGGCTAGTCGGGCGCGGAATGCAGCCAGCTCCTCAGCTTTTGGCAACACGCCATACCATAGCAAGTACGCGGTCTCCTCGAACGATCGGCTGACCGCCAGCTCCCGAGCCCATTCCCCGCGATAGACGAGCAATCCTCGCGTGCCATCGACCAACCCGATTTTCGTTTCCGCGGCGACGACACCTTCCAGCCCTTTTGCCCATGTGACTACGTTCATAACCCCGCACCTCCAGCTTTCATTTTTTCCAGTATACACATCCAATTCAATTAAAGATAATTATTATATTGTATATGTGTGATCACAATAATTAATTTAATACTTATATATTATATGTATTTAACTCTGATCCCTTGGTAATTTATGACATCCGCCGGTGCTCGCCGAGAAGACATACACGATCAGCACCGGCACCTATTATACAGTCAAGGCGGAAGTGGAGGGCGGCTTGTTGAAAATGTACGTGAACAGCACGCTTGAGCTGACCGCCTACGACACGACGCTGCCTCGGGGCGGCTTCGTGTTCCGCGCGACCAACGCGCAGGTGCGGTTCGACGACGCGGTGCTGGCAACGCTGCAATAAGAAAATAGGTGTCTCCTCGGGTGAGGGACACCTTTTCATTTTGTGGCGTGGGGCACAGAGCCGCTGTATGGGTCAAAATGACCTCTATCGTGAGCCAATAGGGTGCGTCTCGCTCTGCAAAGGTCAGAATATCCTCTGCAAGGTTTACTTATCCCGGTACAGGTTGATCAAGTCTTTCAGCGCTGCCGCCGCGGCGCCGGACGGGCTGGAGGCGCCGCCAATGGCGCTGACCCGCCCCATCAGGTCGGTATGGAACACGACCCCTTTTTCGGTGCCGTCCACGGCGTAGAGGGGATGGCCGGGCTCGAGCTCGCGTGGGGCGACTTCCAGCGTCAAGCTGGAGTCGTCGCCGCGAACGGCCGAGGCGAGCAGCTTGAGCTTCGCTCCCCGCGAGCGGGCGGCTTCGTGTTGCTCCACCGTCACGGTATCGATGCCGGTGATGGAGACGTCGCTGAGGCTCGCGCTAGCGCCCAGCAGGCCGTTCGCCAGCAGCACAAGCTTGCAGGCGCTGTCGGTGCCGCTGATGTCCTGGCGTGGGTTCGTCTCGGCGATTCCTCTCGCCTGCGCTTCCCGCAGGGCGTCCGCGAACGGTATCCGGCCCTCCGCCATACGCGTCAGGATATAGTTGGTCGTGCCGTTCAAGACGCCTTCGATCCGCTCGATCGTGCAGCCTGCCAGGCTGTATTCGCCGATATCGAGCGTCGGCAAGGCGGCGGCGGTGGCGCCGCTGTACTTGATGCGCGCGTTATGCTCCGCAGCCAGCTGCATGAGCTCGCGGTATTGGGTGACGAGCGCGCCTTTGGAGACGGCTACGACGTCCAAGCCGCAGCGGAGCGCTTGCCGTATGTAAGTCAGCCCCGGTTCGCCGCGCGCGATATCAGTTGGGGCGCTTTCCACCAGTGCATGGGCTTGTTGGCCGATTTCCTGCAAACTCCTTTCACCCAGCCACCCGCCTTTTTCAGCCGCATAACGTTGCAAAGCATCGGAGCCGACTCCGGCTTTCACGAGCCATTCCATGTTCAGCCCTCCGGCATCATACAGCCAGCCTCGACTAGCCATTACCCCAATCAACCGAAACCGCAGACCGTACCGTTGCTCTATCAAACTCGACCGCTCGTGCAAGAGACGGACGAAGGCATGTCCCACATTGCCGTACCCTGTGAGCAGAACGTCTTTTTGCATCAGCCTCGCTCCTTTCATCCCCCGTATCTTATCGCAATCTTCCTTCAAATAAAAGAAAGCCCCCGAGCGGATCCTAACGCGGACCCTGGGAAGCTTTCCTTTCCAGCGGGACGACAACCATTACCCAGGTTACAGCAGCAGCGTAATGGCGAGCAGGTCGAACAGGACGAGAGGAAGGACCGTGTTGTTGTAATAGTATGGATTGTAGTAATTGTAGAACGCCCGGTCGGATGGCAGCTGTAAGTATACATACTCGGCATCGACATGCACAATATGTCCTTCGAGCGTTTCGCCATTCATGCGCTGAACGCGAACATAGCGGTTGACGTACTGGCAGCAGGCGGCATAGGCGCTGTCTTTGGCTTGCTTCACATGCTTCTTGCATTCCGGGTGAGCTTCATAGATGTTCATGCTGAAAAACACCTCCGTATATAGTCACCCTCATCATATGCATTCGCCCAGCAGGTGGTTCATCCGCCAAAAACCTTGTATAATGGGAGGCGTGAAAATCGATAGGGAGAAGGTTGGAGCATTGTCGAAAGATTCTTTGGTAAAAGGAACGTTGATCCTGGCAATGGCCGCATTGATCGCTCGAGTGCTGGGAGCGGTGCAGCGCATTCCGCTGGTTGCCTTGCTGGACGACGCCGGGATGGCGACGTATTCGATCGCGTTCAACATATACAGCTTCCTGCTCGTCGTGGCGACTGCGGGTATCCCGAGTGCGCTCAGCAAGCTGGTGTCCGAGCAGACGGCGCTTGGCCAGCACGCTGAAGCGAATCGTATTTATCGAGCGGCGACATGGTTTGCGGTTGGAGCGGGCGTGGTAATGACGCTGCTGCTGCTCGTATTCGCGCCGTATTATGCGAAGGACGTCAGCAACGATCCCGATGCCGTGGCGGCGATCCGCGCGCTGGCGCCGGCGCTGCTGCTGTTCCCGCTCATCGCGATCATGCGGGGGTATTTCCAAGGCCGCCAGCGGATGATGCCGAACGGCCTGTCGCAGATTATCGAGCAGATTCTGCGGCTCGTCACCGCGGTTGGACTGGCTTATCTGCTGCTTAAGCTGGATTACGGGCATGTGTGGGCTGTGGCGGGCGCTTCGTTCGGCGGCGTGATGGGCAGCGTCGGCGCGATCGCCGTTATGGTCTACTTCGCGATGAAGCTGCGGCGGGCGGATATGCGGTCGGGGTTGACCGCCAACGCCAAACCGGTGCAGCCGGCGAAATACTCGGCGATCTACAGCCGGCTGTTCCGCGTCTCCGTGCCGATCGTCCTGTTCTCGACGACGGTGCCGCTCATCTACTTGATCGATTCTTCGATTACGATCGGGTTGCTGCAGGGCGATCTCGGCTATGAGTCGGCGAAGGAAGCGTTAGGGATACTGGGCGGGCGTGCGCAGTCGCTGGCCGGCATTCCGATCATCCTCGCGATCGCGCTCAGCCAGTCGGCGGTGCCGGTCGTCTCGGCGGCGTTCGCGCGCAAGGATATGGCGCTCGTGCGCCAGCAAGCGTCCAAGGCGCTGTACTTGTCCGTCGTCACCGGATTGCCGATGGTGCTGGCGATTTGCGCGGCGGCACGGCCTTTGAACGGCTTCCTGTTCGGCAGCCATGAGGGCACTTCGATTATCGTGCTGCTCACGATGAGCGCGATGTTCCAGATTGTCATGCAAACATCCGGCGCGATTCTCATGGGAATGGGGCGGATGAAGCCGCTCATCGTCCACGTCATCGTCGGGATCGTCATCAAGCTGGCGGCCAGCTTCCTGTTCGCTTCCTGGCTTGGGATCTACGGCATTATCGCGGCGACGGGACTGTGTTTCATCGTCATGGCGCAGCTTAATCTGCGTGTGCTTCGACGTGAGGTGGACTATACGATTCTGGGGCGCAAATGGGGCGGTATTGCGGTCACGGCCATCGTATCGGCAGGGATTGGAGTGGCTTATGAATGGGCCGCCTATCAATGGATCCAGCCGTTCGCTTCGCGAGTGAATGATATGATCCACGCGGTTGTTGTCGGCGGTCTCGTGTGCTTGCTGTACGGGGGGCTGCTCTTCGTAACGCGGACCGTCTCCGAGTCGGAGATCGGCAGCTTCCCGCGTCCGGTGCAGAAGCTGTATCGGCGATTTTTCGCAAGAGGCGGCAGACAAGCAGACCAAGGCTAATCTCGTAGCGGCTCGCCTGCCAGAATCGCCAGCTCGAGCTTGTTCAATGCGAAACAAGCTTCATTCGTAATTTCGAACGAACGAGGGAGCGAAACATCGCTTAAATGGTGCATGACATCGTCGATCGAGATTCCTCGCGAACCGAGAAACCAGTCATACCGATCTGGCGGCTCTACCGGCCGGTCCGGCCAAACTGTTGACAGAGCAGGGCTATAGATTGGATCATCCGGCCGCAGCAAGCTGCAGCCCTGAAGCTTCTCCGTGTAGGTCCATACCGGAGGAGCTTTTCTGATTGGGGCGAACAGGTGAGGCCAGTAGTCGGAACGGGAGCCGGAATGCGGGACGGCAGCGGCGAATCGAAGCGCCTCCTCGCGTATGGCGGGCACGCCGAATAGGACGGCATAGAGCTTCTTGCCAATTTCGATCCGTTCGTCAAGATCCGAGAAAGTCTCTAGAATCAGGCCGGTTAGCCGATTGGGAGGATTCGAGGCATCGGTCGTATCGGCAGCGGCATAAGGGAAGACGATCACATTTAGTTGAAGCAGCGACTGCAGTTGCAGGAGGGAAGAGGCTAACAACGAGGAGTAAGGCTTTTGCTGCACAACGCGGCCCTCTATGTAAGACTGCTCGTTCACGATCAATCCGATCGTCAGCAGCTCGCTGCAGCGCTCCTGCCAGAACAACTCCCAGATCGGCTTCATGAACCGAGAAACGTGGAAATGGGGAAGCAGATGGAACAACGAAGTGTTCCGGGCTTTGCTGGCCTCGTACAGTAACAGCTGCGGATAAGCATCTTGGAAAATTAGCGCGTTCGATCGTTCTAGAAAGGCGAAAAGCTCTCCAGCCCGGCGTTTCCCAATCAGCCTGGGATGCAGCTCGCCGCGCAGATCGGTCATGTTCCAGCCGCCGTTGCGGGACACCATATGCGCGAGAAACGCCCAGTGCAGCTCGGGATGCCGCTTATAGATGGCGTAATAGGCCTTGGTGCGAATTACATTGTTGCGGTTGAGGCGCGAGGTTTCTTCCTGAATTCGGTCCATTAAGGCGCGTTGCTCCGACGTCAAGGAGACGGCATCTGAGGAGGATGGAGCTATAGCCTCGTATGCGTTTCTCAACCGATTCAGATGCTCCGGGTTTAGCCGAATGCCGTCAGCCTGTTCCGCAAGCTGGCTGGAGAGCACGAGGCCGGCTGTTTTACCTTTCAAATAATCCAGAGCATGACCGGGTATGGCCATGATTCGTTTGACCCAGCTATTTCGCATGTGTACTCTTGCACTCACCGGTTTCACTCCCCTGAACGAAAGGCAGTCGCCGCCCTGGCAGTCTGCAGGTCTATCTTCTAGACCATATGACTGAAAGGGCGGCGACTTGCCGTTTCCCACGTGCAGCCTGTCTCTAGTATGAGGAGGAGACAGGCCATTTTATGTGCCGGAGGACGAGGAATCAGGCGGCGAATCCGCTGCCGGAGGCATTGCCGTCGGCGAGCCGGCAGCCGCACGGGCGGAGCCGGACAGCCTGCCGGCGCGGAACGCGGCTTCGCGAAGCAGAAATTCGATATGGCCGTTCACGCTGCGCAAGTCATCGGCGGCCCAGCGCTCAATGGCTTCGAACAATTTGGGATCGATACGCAGCGGGAAGCTTTTTTTGCCGGGGCTAACCATGTCGATACGCCTTCGTCAGTAGAGCGAACCGGAATTGATGACCGGCTGGGCCGACCGGTCGGACACGATGGCCACCATCAAGTTGTTGATCATCGCTGCTTTGCGCTCATCGTCCAACACCAAGCCGGTGTCCTTCTCCAGCTTCCGAATCGCCATCTGCACCATGCCGACGGCGCCTTCGACGATTTTCTCGCGAGCCGCGATAATGGCGGTTGCTTGCTGACGCTGCAGCATGGCGCTGGCGATTTCGGTGGAATACGCCAGGTGAGTGAGGCGGGCTTCCAGTACTTCGACGCCGGCAACCGTGAGACGAGTTTGCAGCTCAGCAGCCAGCTCCTGCGCCACTTCCTCGGCATTGCCGCGAAGCGAATAGCCGACGGAATCGAGATTGTCATAGGGATAGCGGGTCGCTACATGTCGGAGGGCGGTTTCGCTCTGAATCTCCACGAACTTCTCATAGCTGTCAACGTCATAAGAAGCCTTGGCCGTATCGACGACGCGGAACACGACGACCGCCGCGATCTCGATCGGGTTGCCCTCGATATCGTTGACCTTCAGCTTGGCGCTATTGAAGTTGCGCACGCGCACCGACATATGCTTCCGCCCGCTGAGGGGGATCGTCATCCAGATGCCGCTCTGGCGGATCGTGCCCAAGTAGCTGCCGAAGAAAGTAACGACCGTCGTTTGATTCGGCTGAATAACGGTAAGAGACGTCAGAAGAAGCAGCCCGACAAACCCGGCAATACACCCGATGATGAAGGACTCCTGCATGAACAAATACCAGGTGAGCCCGAACAGCGCAAAGCTTGCGACAAGCCCCAAGTATCCGTTGAAATAGGGCGGTTTTCTTTCTTTCATTATCCCAGCTCCTTTTATATTGAAATCATCTCTTTTTGATACTTACATGATATCACTTTTTACTTAACCTGTAAATCGTTTCGGCGTGGAAATCTTATCTATCATGGAGTAGGCGTTCATTGACAGGATCCGCAGGGCATGCTATAACAGGGAAAAGCGTTGCAGAACGATGAAAACGAGGTGTATGCCGCGATGGCGCAAATGGAGCAGATCAAAACGGAGCAAACGTTCCACGATAAAGTGAATGGTGCGCAACCGACGGTTGCCGTATTCAAGACGACCTGGTGCAAAGATTGCCACTACATCGATCCGTTCATGCCGGATGTAATCAACAAGTATGGCGATCGGATGGATTTCATCCATATCGACCGCGACGAGCTGCCTGAGCTGTGCGAGCAGTACAACGTGCTGGGGATACCGAGCTTTATCGCCTTTGTAAACGGACAGGAGACGATCCGCTTCGTCAGCAAGCTACGCAAGACGCGGGAGGAAATCGAGGAGTTTTTTGATCGCGTTGTAGCGGTTAGCGAAGCGGCGGCAAAGTAAGGCTTCGGGGCCTTTCGCGACTGGCCGCCGGTTTGAGATAAGGTGACGGCACAGCGCTATTCGGCGGAAATGGAGCAGTTGAAACAAAATAAGACGACGGCATAACGCTATTGGGTTGCAGACCGCTGATTTTGTCCCTCAGGGGGTGGAATAAGGTGATCCCATAGCGTTATTTTTGTGCCGACCGTCCTCTACGCGAAAATAAGGTGATCTCGTAACGTTATTTGTTCGGCGATCGGAGCCCAGTTGCTGCCCTCCCCACGCGCCTATCAGAACTCCTTCGCCAAAGGTTGACCGAACGTTCACATTTCCGAAATGGATTTGATTGGACAAGCAAGCTATAATAAGTAGGATGGACTGAAACAGATAAAGTAGGTGTCAGCTTGCAAGCGCAAAAGCAATTTAGGTGGGTGTCCTTGGCTACGACGATCGGCATGGGATTGGTGCTTCTGATGGGAGCGCTCGTCACGAAGACCGAATCGGGACGCGGCTGCGGGGACGATTGGCCATTATGCAACGGAAAATTCATTCCGGCCTATACGATTGAATCGATGATTGAATACAGCCACAGGGCGGTAAGCGGCCTGGTTGGCTTGCTCGTGCTTGCCGCGGCGATCTACACGTGGGTCCTCGCGCGCAGGCACAAGGAGGCGCTGCTGTTCGCCTTCAGCGCCTTGTTCTTCACCGTCCTCCAAGCGATACTCGGAGCGATGGCGGTCATGCAGCCGCAATCGGACGCCGTGCTGGCGTTCCATTTCGGCTTCTCGCTGGTCGCATTCTCAGCGACTTTGCTGCTGGCGATCGGCGTATGGAGGGGAGACTTCCTTACACAAGCGTCCGCCAAGGATATGGGCGCCGGGACCGCCACCGCGGCCAGAGTTAGCCGCAAGTTCCGCAACACCGTGTGGATCGTCGCCGCCTACAGCTACATCGTCGTGTACGTCGGTGCCTTCGTCCGGCACACGGATTCGTCCGGCGGCTGCATCGGCTGGCCGCTCTGCAACGGACAAGTCGTGCCGGAGCTGGATGGCGCCACGGGCATCGCCTTCCTGCACCGCGTCGCGGCGGCGATCTTGTTCCTCGCCATCGCCTACATCGCCTACCGGGCCGGCAAGACGTACCAGCATGTCGCCGTCATCCGCCGCAGCTCCCGCTGGGCGCTTCTGTTGGCCGGCTCCCAAGTGATCAGCGGCGCGTTGATCGTGTATACGCTCGGCACGGACTGGTATTTGTTCGCTGCGCTTCTGCACGTCGTTCTCATTGCGTGCTTGTTCGGCATTTTATGCGATATGTGCGTGCGGGTACGCCGCATGGCGGCCTGAACTTCCACCGCACCGCAGAAAGGGCGTAACCAAACCGATGACACTGAACAACCTGAGCGAACATCTGCAACTGCTACGCAACGAGAAAGAACTAATTGAAATTTCCGCACCCGTCGACCCTTATTTGGAGTTGGCGGAAATACACCGCAGGGTCATTGATGAACAAGGCCCTGCTTTGTTGTTCACCAATGTAAAAGGAAGCTCGTTCCCCGTCGCCACCAACCTGTTCGGCACACCGCGCCGGATTGATTTGGCGTTTGGACCAAAGCCCGAGCAGTTCATGAAACAAGCGGTCGGCGCGATGGATACGCTTATGCCGCCTACGATCAAAGGGCTGTGGGATCAGCGCAACCTGCTCTTCGACGCCATGAAGGTAGGGACGAAGACGGTTCAGCGCGCTCAAGCTCCGGTTCTCGAAGTGTGCGATACCGACAATCCGATGACCAAGCTGCCGGTGCTGACATGCTGGCAGGAGGACGGCGGCCCGTTCGTTACGCTGCCGCTCGTCTACACCGAGCAGCCGGACGGCGGCCATCACAACCTCGGCATGTATCGCATGCAGGTGTATGACGGCCAGACGACCGGGATGCACTGGCAAATCCATAAGGGCGGCGGCTTTCACTACCACGAGGCGGAGAAGCGCAATAAGGCGTTGCCCGTCACCGTGTTCCTCGGCGGGCCGCCCGCCCTGATCGCCTCCGCGATCGCGCCGGTGCCCGAGCATCTGCCCGAGCTGCTGCTCGCTTCGCTCATCCTCGGGCAGAAGCTCCCCATGGCGGACAATCCGCATGGGGGGCACCGCCTCGTGGCCGAGGCGGAATTCGCCGTCAGCGGCCACGTGCCGCCTCACGAACGCCGACCGGAAGGTCCGTTCGGCGACCACTTCGGCTACTACTCGCTGACGCACGACTTCCCGGTGCTCCACGTGAACCACGTGTGGCACCGCAAGGACGCGATCTACCCGGCGACGATCGTCGGGAAGCCGCGGCAGGAGGACTACTTCTTCGGCGATTTCCTCCAGCGCCTGCTGTCCCCGGCATTCCCGAAGGCGATGCCGGGCGTGAAGGCGTTGTGGACGTACGCCGAGACCGGCTTCCACGCCCTCGCGGCCGCCGTCGTCCGCGAGAGCTACTCGCGCGAGGCGCTGACGAGTGCGTTCCGCATCCTCGGCGAGGGCCAACTGACGCTGACCAAGGTGCTGCTGCTGACCGACCGGTCCGTGGATCTCGCCGACTTCGGCCAGCTGTTCGAGACGATACTCGAGCGGTTCGATCCGCGTCGCGATTTGTACATTTTTAATAAAACATCCAATGATACGTTAGACTATACAGGACTTCACTTGAACCACGGGAGCAAAGCGGTGCTCGTAGGCGTAGGCGATCCGGTGCGCAAGCTGCCGCACGTGTATGAGGGCGGCCATATCCCGGGCATCACGAACGCCAAGCCTTATTGCGGCGGCTGTCTCGTCGTCTCCGGCGCCTCCTTCACGGACGACCCGGAGCTGCCGGCACGCGTGCTGGCGCAAGCCAGGACGCAGCTGGACGGCTGGCCGGTTGTGATCGTAGCGGATGATGCGGAGATTGCGGCCCGGCAGAGCAGCTTCCTCTGGACCGTATTCACGCGGTTCAATCCGGCTACGGACATTTACGCGGATGCGCAAGTGCGGCACCATCACCTGAGCTACGAGCTACCGCTCGTAATCGATGCGCGTATGAAGCCGGGGTACCCGGACGAGCTGTTCCCGCGCGAGGACATCGTCAAGCTGGTTGATTCCCGATGGACGGAATATTTTCGATAACATGTGCTAGAAGGAAGCGAGGGACGCCATGCTTAGCCCGATTCTGGGAAAACCGAGAATGGAAGAGACGCAGCTGCTCGAGGACGCGGTTCGGGCGATCGGGGTGTTCCGCAGCGACTTGAAGAAGCTGATCGACCAGCAGACGCGGGATTGCGGCCGTTATACGCGTTTCGATCTGTGGTGCAGAGGGTTTGTCTCCGCCTTGTCCGAGCTGGAATGGAGCGTGCGCGGGGCGGCGACTTTCAGCGAGCCGATCCGCCATAAGTACGAGGAAGCGATGGATGCGGAGGAAGCGAGCAGCTATCACAACCACCTTTATTTTCAGAAAAACGCGTATATCCGGATGTTCTCCATCTTGGACAAGCTGGGCTACTTCTTGAACGACATGTACCGCCTGGAGACCGAAAGAGTCAAGGCCAAGTTTTCCTACTTCACTGTTCTCCGCCAAATGAAGCACCGCAAGGAAGAGCCGGACCTGGAGCAGCAGCTGTTCCAGCTGAAAACGAAGTTCAAGGAACCGATGGAGCGGCTGCGCGTCAAGCGGAATATGGAGGTTCACCATATAAATGCGGAGATGCTGGATGATCTGCAGCGGACCGATCTGTGCAAGGCGGACCGCACGTACATAGAAGATTTGGATGCCTGCCTGAGCGACCTGAGGGCCGGCTATGAGATGGTATGCCTGACGCTTACCACGTCGTTTCACTACTTTCACAGGCACACAAGCGCTAAGTAACGAAAGGAGGCTCCGTCGATGAGGCCCCTTCAAGGGAAGCTTGCCTGCATTACCGGAAGCGCCAAAGGTCTGGGCAAAATGACCGCACTGGCGTTGGCCGACTTGGGCTGCGATGTGGCCGTCAACTACGTGACCAGCGAGCGCGAGGCTGATGCCCTGGTGGCTAAGCTAGAAGCTCGCGAGGTGAAGGCGCTTGCGGTACGGGCCGATATCGCGGACTCCGAGCAGGCAAATCGGCTAATCGATACGGTGGAATCGCATTGGAACGCTTCGATCGATATTATGGTCAATAATGCAGGCCCCTTCGTGCGCGAGCGTCGTATGTTCACTCAATATTCGCCCCAGGAGATCGACTACTTGATGCACGGCAACTTGCTCAGCGTCATGAAGCTCGATCACCGAGTGCTTCGGGGCATGGCGCAGAAGGATTGGGGCCGAATTATTCACTTCGGCTTCGGTCATGCCTCGGAGGCTAGAGGCTGGCCCCATCGAGCCGTCTATGCCGCGGCTAAGGTCGGCCTCGTGTCGTTCACCAAGACGCTCGCCTATGAACAAGCGGCGAACGGCGTGACGGTGAATATGATTTGCCCAGGCGACATTCGCGGCGCGAATAAGGAGAAGTCGATCGAAGACGTGAGCGGCCTCCGCGACGAGGAGCAGCCGGGCGTACGTCCCGGGAGCGGGGAGGACGTCGCTCGGGTCATCGCCTTCCTGTGTTTGCCGCAGAGCGACTTCATTACCGGCAACATCATCGACGTATCCGGCGGCTTCGATCCGATCCGGACGCTTGCCGAGACCAAGCTCAAGTCGTAAAACGAAAAATAACGCCCTTGCCGACCGGCTGACCGGTACGCAAGGGCGTTATGAAATTTGGAAGAAAATTAGAATACTTGAACAACCTCGTTGATGCCTTCCACTTCTTCGACCAGAGCGCGCTCGATCCCGGCCTTCAAAGTGATCGTCGAGCTAGGGCAGCTACCGCATGCACCCATCAGCTTCAGCTTCACAACGCCATCCTCCACATCGACGAGTTCTACGTCGCCGCCGTCGCGCTGCAGGAACGGACGAAGCTTATCCAACACTTCCAGCACTTCATCATAAACGCTTTCTTGCGTTTGGCTCATTTGATTCATCTCCTTTCTACGTTTATTATATAACAATAGGTCAGAAAATTAAATGGCTGCCATAGTCAAAGGGGAATCATTATCATCATGAGACCGATCGTTGAATTTTGCGCCAGCAATATGCACAACGGCAGCGATGCCGTGATGCGCCGGCTCGAGGAGGACCCTTCGATGGACGTCATCGAGTACGGGTGTCTCGGCAATTGCGGACAATGTTATATGGAGCCTTATGCACTGGTGAATGGAGAGATCGTAGGCGCTTCCGATGCGGACGAGCTGTATGCTCTTATTATGGCCAAGATCAAGCAGCTTGAGTCAGCCTTCGATTTTCTCGACAAGATGGAATAATCCATTATCCATAATGGTGCTTCGACATCCAGAGCACGCCGCTCTTGAGCACACGAGGCACCTTCCCCATAATCGTACGAGTGCCCATGAGGCCGAATCCGGCTTTTTTGCCCAGAGAGCCCAGAACGCCCTTCAGCTTGATCGGCTTCAGGCGAGGGGTTTCCCCCTTCCACAGCGCCAGCATCACTTCCGCAACATGCTTGCCTTGCGCCTCGGCGGCTTGAGCGCTTGGGGAGAACGGCAAACTCGCGCAATCCCCCACCACATACACATCCGTATATTCGGGAATTTGATAATAGTCGTTGAGAAGAACGCGGCCTTGATTGTCCTTCGGCACATCCAGCTGCTGCACGATCGGACTAGGCTGGATGCCCGCCGTCCACACCGTCAGATCGGTGGCGATGAGCTCCTCTTTGTTGTACAGCATATTCGGCTCGACCCGATTCAGCGATACATGCGAACGCATCTCCACGCCATGTTCGATGAACCATTCCCGAACGTAAGCCTGCAGCTTCTCCGGATAAGCGGACAATATGCTGGCGCCCCGGTCGATAATGCGCACATTCAGATCCGGACGGCTTTCCCGAAGCTCGGAGGCGATCTCGACGCCGCTGAGACCTCCGCCGACAATCGACACTTGGGCGTACGGGCGCAGATCGTTGATCGCCTGGTACGTTTTTCTCGAAGAGGAAAGCGTCTGAATGCTGTGTGCAAAGGTCTGGGCGCCTTCGATCCCGTGAAACTTGTCAACGCAGCCCAAGGCGATCACGAGCCAATCGTAAGAAAGCGGATCTTGCCCTTCGAGCATAACCAGCTTCTGATCGAGATCCACGGACGTTACCTCGCCGTACTTCATGATGATGCGCGGATCGGTCGGGAACGCCACCCGGATCGCCGCTTCGCTTACGGTGCCTGCCGCGAGGGCGTAATATTCCGTTTTCAATCCCTGATAAGGTTGGCGGTCGAGGAGGACAATTTCCGTATCCTTCGGGATGTCGTTGTCGAGCAGATGCAGCGCCAGCGTCAGCCCGCCGTACCCGCCGCCAAGAATGACATATTTCTTCATTGCCGTACAATTCCTTTCGTGACTAGGTTGCAGTCTCTACCGGTAGGATGCCCTGCTCCGGGCGTTCGTATAGCCTATAGCCGAGACGGAGGTCGGAGCTTACTCGTGAACGCGGACGACGTTGTAGAATGTATCGCGCTCGACCGGGATGCGGTTCGCTCCTTTGATCAGGTGGATCAGCTCGTCGCGGGTAAGCCCTTCAGGCGACAAGGCGCCGGCCGAATGACTGATCCGTTCCTGCACAATCGTCCCGTGTGCGTCTGAAGCGCCGAATGTAAGCGCCAGCTGAGCGACCTGCGTGCCCAGATTGATGAAGTATGCCTTGATATGCGGGAAATTGTCCAGCATCAACCGGCTGATCGCGATCGTCTTCAGATCGTCGAAGGCCGAAGTGCGGCGTTTGATCCCCATCGTCGTGTTGGCCGGCTGCATCGCGTTCGGAATGAACACCATGAACCCGTTCGTCTCGTCCTGCAGCTCGCGCAACTGGGTCATGTGTTTGATCCGGTCCTGCTTCGTTTCCACCGCTCCATACAGCATCGTGGCATGCGTCTTCATGCCGAGCTTGTGCGCGGTCCGGTGCACGGTCAGCCATTGATCCGTCGTCGCTTTGTCCACTCTCATTTTTTTGCGGTACAGATCGGTTAAAATCTCCGCACCGCCGCCCGGCATCGTATTGAGGCCCGCTTCCATCAGACGTGTCAGCACCTGCTCGTACGACAACCCGCTCAGCCTCGAGAAAAAGTCAATTTCCGCCGCGGTGTACGCTTTAATCGTGACGTCCGGGTAATGCTCCTTGAGCACCCGAATCGAATTTACATAATAGTCGAACGTCACGTGATCGTTGTGGCCGCCGGTAATATGGAATTCCCGCATGCCTGGGTGGAAATGTTTTCCTACGTAATCAATGATTTCGGCAGGGGACAAAGTGTAAGCCCCAGCTTCTCCTTCATCCCGACGGAAGTGGCAAAAGGCGCAATGCGCTTCGCAAACGTTGGTGAAATACAGGCTCATATTCTCAATGAAATAAACGTTCCGGCCGTTCTTGCGCTGGTTGAACATGTCGGCCATCCGCCCGATCGTGAGCAGATCGTCCGATTCGTACAGATATAGTCCGTCCTCCGATGTAAGCCGCTCCCCGCGTTCGACCTTCGCTGCGATCTCATCCATCCGCTTGTCCGAGGTTGTCAAAATGGTCATGCTGTGATCCCCTCCGTTTATGTGATTGCCGCGACTTTGTGAAACCTTGCACAAAGTCGACCGTCAAGGCACGCTCAAACGCATCAACCTATCTATTATAAACCTGTTGCGCCTGCTGGGCAATACACATGTTGATCTTGAGGGAGGCGAGGAATAGGAGTATACTGAAGGCATACGAGGCATGAAGGAGGGTTACGCGATGATTACCATTACGGAGCAAGCGACCGACAAAATAAAGGAGCTGCTGGAAGCCGAAAACATACCGAATCTGTTCCTGCGGCTTGGCGTGAAGTCGGGCGGCTGCAGCGGATTCACATACGGCATGGGCTTCGACGAGGACCAGAGCGCCGACGATATCGAATACACCATTCACGGACTGAAGGTTGTCGTGGACGCCGACAGCAGCAAATATTTGAACGGCCTGGAGATCGACTTCAAGGAAGCGGCAATGGGCGGTGGCTTCACGATGCACAACCCGAACGCCATCGCCACCTGCGGCTGCGGCACGTCGTTCCGCACGGCGGAAGATGCGGGCAAGCCGAATCCGGAGCAGTGCTGATTGGCGGGTTGGGCGTATAGTTATAGTGCAATCTTGAAATGTGGACGTTAATAATCTTGATTTGTACGATACGTACCTCCGTGACGGTAATGTCGATTGATATTACTTGATGCGGAGGTGTTTTTTATGCAGGAGAGATGGGAAGCCGTGTCGAACTCTATCCTTCACGAGTTCAGTTTCGATATAGAGTTCGACACGGCTTCCCAAGGGATGCTTATTTAATGCGAAATTTTTGCAAAAAACGGGAACATTCATTCGTGTTTTTGTGTATAATGTAGTAAAGGGGTGAATGAAATGAGTATGAAAGAATTTGCAGAACACGTAATTGCAGTAGCGGAAAAATCGGAAAAAAGAATTACGAATCTACAATTGCAAAAAATTATGTATTTCGCAATCGGTGATTTTATTAGTGAATTTGGAATCACACGCGAATTGAAAAAAATGTATGATGAGCCGTTCGAAGCATGGACGTATGGACCTGTAGTTAGATCCGAGTATTTCAGATACAGAAATTACGGTTCTTTTTCGATAAGAGAACCAGGAATATATAGACCACAATACGAACTGTTCAATAAATATATCCATAAATATATGACTAAAAATATTAATCGATTAGTTGAAGAAAGCCATAACCACAGCACTTGGTGGAAAAATAGCGAAAAAATTCTAAGGAATCAAGTCGTTAAATATAGACTAGAGGATTTACAACATGACTTCTCTGTTTGAAAAAAGAAAGGCAAATAGCGAGGATTTAATAACAATACTTAAGCAAATCCAAGGTGTGATAGTATCTCCGATTCCACAAGAAGATCGGGAGAATGCACTAGAAAGTCTTGCACTGGAATTGTCTGAATTGTTGGGAAAGCTGGATAAGGATTTACTTCCCTATTCAGCAGTCTCACAATTTGTTTACAATGACGATAAATCAGAAGATATTTTATATTTTGTTGAAAGACTTGAAGAAAAATTCTCAATAATACACGATAAAGAAGACGATCACGTTTATATTAAATTTGTAAAGTTGATGGAACATTTAAAATTGGCGAAACAACAGAAAGATTATTTGTTTTTACGACAGGAAGATGAAATTGAAAAACTAAGGCACAGCAAGGTATTAATTCAAGAGCAGTCAAAAAAATCGGAGACAATAAACAAAGACATTCAGAAGCTGCGTAACGATATTAAAAATATTACTGCTCAGTTCATTACAATTCTTGGGATATTTGCAGCCATACTTTTAGGTTCATTTGGTGCTATTCAAGGATTCACAAGTTTATTTGCTAATGCAGATAAGCTACAAGTAGGAGAAATACTTATTATTAGCTCAATCGGAGCTTCAACCGTTTTATTAATACTGTTCTTTCTGCTAAACTCTATAGCAAAACTAATCGGAAAAAGCTTGGCTCAAGCTAATGGAAATTCTGTTATTGAAAGATATCCATTCATTGTTATATCTTTTGGTTTAATAACATTTCTTTCGTTAATCGGCACCTCATTGGAGTTAAGTGTTATTACATTAAAATTTGCATGGCAAGGATTATGGTGGCTCTTACCACTTGTATGGATTGTTTTTTTCTTTTATTCACTATATAAACGGAGTTTCTGGTTTTTTAGGCGAAAAATAGAGGATCCAAACGAAACCGCAATATTAAGTGAAGATGGGGACTAAATCTGAAAGTTGTTATACCGTTTCGTACTAAATAAATAAGAGCCATGCTGCACGCTCATACATCTTGTAATTGTATGGGTGCTTTTTATTTTCAGATCAGCCGACTAACCCGGTTTCTTGTTTTACAAGGCCGCGGGGCTCGACTAAGATGGGGATATTAGGAAACGCTAAGGAAGGAGCCAAGATCAATGAAGGCGATAGTTGTCCATGCTCGATACCCGGGCGGCAATATTCGGGTGAACGGGATCGAAGAGCAAGAACGAACGGTGCATGTGGAACAAGAAATCCGCGACAGCACGACATGGTGGTTTTACTGGAATTTTTGCGTGGAGCAGGCGCAAGGAACGACCGTTCACTTCCGGTTCGATAATGGAGAGGTGATTGGGCCATGGGGACCGGCGGTCAGCGTGGACGGGGAGCGCTGGGAGTGGCTGATGGAGAGGGGGACGTACGATCGGACTTCCTTTACATATACGTTCGGGGAGACGGAGAATCGCGTCTATTTTGCTTTCTGCATGCCGTATCAATGGGCTGACTACCGACGGTTCCTCCAGCGCAAGGACGTTCAGGCCGGGCTGCGCCAAGAGGTGCTGACGCGCTCCCGCCAGGGGAACGAGGTGCCTCTGCTCGTGCTTGGGCCGGATCAGGCGAAGCATCGGATGCTGCTCACTTGCCGCCATCACGCGTGCGAGTCAAGCGCTTCCTACGTGCTGGAGGGAGTCATGGACGCTTTCCTTCAAGATCCCACAGCCGGCCGATTGCTGCAAGACTGTCAGGTGCACATCGTGCCTTTCGTCGATCTGGACGGCGTCGAGCAAGGGGATCAAGGCAAGTCGCGGGCGCCGCATGACCACAATCGGGATTATATCGAACAGCCGATTTACCCGGAGACGGCGGCGGTGATGGAATACGTCCGCAAGCTCCAACCTGACGTGGCCATCGATCTGCACGCGCCATGGAAATGGGGAGGCCCCAACGACCAGCTTTTCATCGTAAAGCATCACACCCCGGGGAAGGAGCAGCAAGAAGCGTTCGGAAAGCTGCTGCAAGCGGCCTCCAAAGACGGCGAGTTGATATACACGGGCGAATGGGATATTGAGTCCGATGTGGACTGGAATTTGAGCACGAATCGGACGGCCTCGAAATATTATCGGGATCTGGAGATCCTTCTTTGCTTTACATTCGAAATCCCTTACTTCGGCACGGGGGAGACAGTCTATACGCAAGCGAACCTTCGTGACTTCGGCCGATCATTCGCGAGAGCGCTTGCCGACTATTTGGACGGAATTGGAGAGAAACAAGGACGATGAAATTTAAAGTACAAGTATCGGTGGGGCAGGAAGTTGTCAAAGAGCTGTGGATGGAAATCGTGGACGACAAGCTGGAGGAGCTGTCCGAGGAGGAGATCGAGGCCGCGATCGAGATGAAGGTGCGCAACTGGGCGGACCGGGAAATTAGTTTGGCCTGGGAAACGGAATGAAAACCAAGTTTTAGTAGATTCATAGAATTGATAAAAGTTTTCTATAGGCACAACGAATCATTCGCCTGTGTATAACTTTATTCACAAAATTCGACCTTTATCCCATACAGGTTTTGACAGTTGTCAACAAGGTATGCACAAGATATCCACATCCGAGTGTGGACAGGAGACCGCTTGTCCCCAGCGTAGGGTCATGCTACTATTAAGAAAATTCAGTAGCAAAGCCGGGTGATAGTAATGAAATCGTTAAGCAACGAAGCGCTCATCGACTCCTACCTGAAGGCTATAGACTTGAAGCTGGACCGGGATTTTTTATCCCTCCTCTTGGCAGAAATCAACCGACGCAAACTAAACGTAAAGTACTACGGTCAAGAAGCTCAGGCGAACTGAGCTTCTTTTGTTTTGTGTGCAGGTCTGTTGCGAAAGTGGTCAAATTTTTGGGGAAAAAGGCGGAATGACGGATATAGGGATGTCGGTTTGTGGGGTGGAGCGGGACGAATAATCCGGAAAATCTGGAACGGGTTCCAGCCAGAGCCAACAAAAAAATCCCGGTGCCCTGTAACGATAGCAGGGACCGGGATTTCCTTATGTTAACGGTACGATTTGGGCTTGCTTCAGCTTTTGCAGATCGAACTTCTCGAGTTGTTGTATCTTTTCCGCCGGAACGCCGTGTCCTTCAAACTTCTCAATCCGAATCGGCTTGGTCGAGATGCTGAATCCGAATCCAAGGCCGCCGCCGCTAATGCGCTGCTCGACGTTCGCGGCATTTTCTTCTTTCAGCTTAGCCGCTTGCTCCGCTGTCAGCTTCCCGCCCGCAACCGCTTCATCGATCTTCTTGTTGAATTGCTCGGTCTCGAAGGCGATCAGCTGCTCTTTGGTAATGCCCTTGGTGCCAGCAATATCCAGCAAAGACTTGCCGCTCTTCAGCTCGGTCAAGAACGTCTCCTGATCGATGCCGAGGAACTTCAGCAGCTCCTCATTGTTCAGACTGATGGCGATTGAGCCGCCAACCCCGATTTTGCCCTGCATCAGCGGCATAACGTCCTTCAAGCCTTGGCTAAAAATCTCGAGCCGCTGCCCGAAAGCGCCGTCCTTCAGCTCAACCGGCTTCGTGAAGAACACACCTTGACCTGTAATCCGCTTCTCTACATTCGCTGCGAAATCTTCCTTCATCTTCGTCGCTTCTTCCGCATTCAGCTTGCCGTTCGCCACCGCTTCGTCGATCGATTTGTTGAATTGCTCGGTCTCGAAGGCGATGAGTTGCTCTTTGGTAATGCCTTTGGTGCCAGCGATATCCAGCAAAGACTTGCCGCTCTTCAGCTCGGTCATATATGTCTCTTCGTCGATACCCAGGAATGCCAGCAAGTCCTTCAAGTCCGAGCCGATCCGGATGGCCGCCTTCGCCTCGCCGCCGATGCTGAAGCTTATGCCCGGCATGGACTGAATTCTCAAAGGCTCGTTGCCTTTGCGAGTGATCAGCGCTTCCGCTTGCTTCGTGATGCCTTCCTTCACTTGTTTCATCATAGCGTCGACTTGCGTCTGCAGCAGCGTCTGCTTGCTGATGCCCTTGCTCTCGGCGATGTCCAGCAACGACTTGCCGGATTCCAGCTCCTTGCGCAGCGTCTCCGCATCCGTACCAAGCAGCTCGAGAATTTCAGGGGAATCGAACTGGCCGCCGAACGCGATCGCGCTTTTCAGCTCGCCGATGTCGAACCGTTTGATTTCTACCGCGCCAAACTCGCCGCCGCCGATCACTCGAATGGCTTGAGCACCGGCTATCGGTGCCGTCGTGGTGAATGTGAAAGTGTCCGACGGGGTTAGCTGAGGGGCTTCGGATGCGTTCGCGCCCATGGGGATGGCTGCCGCCAAGGCCGCTGTTACGCCAAGGGTGAGCAATGTTCGTTTGGTCTTCTTCTGCATGTGGTTCTAACCTTCTTTCTATGTAATGTAGATGGTCACATCCGCCGGCTCTCCTGCCGACAAGTTCATTATGCAACAGCAAGCTTAAATGATTTTTTGACCAACCTTAAAATTTCTTTTGAATTAACGGAGCGGCAGCGTAACCGTCATGACGGTGCCTTGTCCAAGCGTACTGGCCGCCTGAATCGTCCCGCCGTGTTTCTCCGAGATCCACTTGGCGATCGTCAGCCCGAGGCCAGTGCCGCCCTCCGACCGGTTGCGCGCTTCGTCGGAGCGATAAAACCGCTCGAAAATATGGGGCAGATCCTTGGCCGCGATGCCGCGTCCCGTATCGGCGACTTGACAGCGCACGGAAGAGCCGTATCGCATGCAAGACACTTGGATGCGACCGCCGATCGGCGTGTGCTGAACCGCATTATCGAGCAGGATGACGCAGAGCTGCCGCAGCCGCGCCTCATCGCCCGAGAACACGACCGGTATCTCCAGCTCCGTCTCCAGCCGGATCGACTTCATCTCGCAGAGCGGCTCGAAGGAACGCGCCGATTCCGCAAGCTGCTCATTCAGCAGCAGCGTCGACTTTTGCAGCTCCAGCTGATTCGAATCCGAGCGGGCCAAGGTGAGCAGCTGCGTCACGAGCTTGGACAGCCGCCGGATTTCCTTCAATATGGGAGCGATGATATGGCTTTCCTGTTCGATCGTACGATCCGGATGGCGCAGCAGCAGCTCGGCATGCGTCCCCATCACGGCGAGCGGCGTACGCAGCTCATGCGAGGCGTCGGCGACGAATTGCTGCTGCCGCTCCCAGGCGCTGCGAATCGGGATCAGTGCGCGCTCCGCCATATAGTAACCGGCCAATACAACCAGGATGCATCCAACGCCGCCAACGACCGCCAAAATAAGCAGCAGGTTATGGAGCATGCTCATTTCCGACTCGACGCTCATGACGGCGTAGACGTCCGAGAATCCGCCTTTGGCCGAATTGGGGTTGGTGGAGGCGCTGACGCGGTAGCTGTGGCCGGCCAGCTCCACCGTGCTGATCGGTTGTCCGTTCGTCTCTTCGATCAGGTTATCGAGCACATCTTGCCCCAGCTTCAAATCCCCGGGCAAGCTGGAGAGCATCATGCCCGATTCGCTGCGATAAATCATGAATATTCGCGGATCCAATACAACCGGATTTACTGGCGTGGTAATCTGGGCCATGAGGGGCTTCAGAATGACGTCGTCCGGGATGCCGGCGCTCTTCAATTTGCTTACCGTATCCACTGGAACGGCACTTGTGCCATAGAAGACGGCCCTACCGGCCGAATGGGACTCATTGGTCAGCGCCTCATCCACCTTGGTCAGCAGGCTCCGCTCGATAAAATAATACACGGCTGACCCCAGCGCGGCCAAAATGAACAGAAACAAAGCGGCATAGCTGAGCGCGAGCTTCGTCTTCGTTTTCTGGAACATGGCTATTTCCTCCTCAGCATGAAGCCGATGCCGCGCACGGTCTGAATCCAGCCTTGGCAGCCGGCGGCGGCGAGCTTCTTGCGCACATAATGGACATAGAGATCGACAAGATTGATGCCCGCCTCGGAATCGAGCCCCCAGACGCGGTCGAACAGCTGCTCCCGCGTGATGATCATCTCTTTATTCCGAATCAGATAGTGCAACAGCTCATATTCCTTGCCTGTCAGCTGCAAAGCCTGATCGCCGAAATAGGCGTCCGTCAGCTTCGGTTCGAGCCGGATAGCATCGTACGAGAGTCCGCCGCTTCCGCTACCGTCGGAGCCCGTTGAACCTGGATGTTTGCGCCGCAGCAGCGCCCTGACCCGCGCCAGCAGCTCGGGGATGGCGAACGGCTTGACGAGGTAGTCGTCGGCGCCCGTATTGAGCCCGCGCACCCGATCCTCCACGCTGTCTTTGGCCGTCAGCAGCAGGGCCGGCGTATCCACCGACTTGGCGCGAAGCTTCTGCAGCAGCTGCAAGCCGCTCATCCCAGGCATCATAATATCGAGCACGAGCAAGTCATAGATGCCGGATTCCGCATAATAGAGCCCTTCTTCGCCCTCACCTGCGCCGTCCGCCTCGTAACCTTCCTCGCGCAGCAGCTGCACGATCGATTCCAATAACGGCAGCTCGTCTTCCACGACCAACACTTTCATCTATACAAGTTCTCCTTTGATTCGTTCATAATAAATGGCGTTTCCAGTATAGCCGACCAACCTTAACGGACTCTTAGAATTCAGGCAGAAAGCTTAAAAGGAAATAAATTCGCGCCGATCGAGTATATGATTTTACCCCCTTATTGTCGAAATGAGAGCCTGCCGGACCTGAACCAGCCTCCCTATAATGAAAAGTGTAAGAAGCAAATCCACTTCGATCATGGAGGGTCCCAATGATGACCAAGAAAACAGCTGCACCCGCGCTGGCAAGCGTACTGCTCGTATCCGGCGTACTGACCGCATGCGGTGATAATGGCAAGAGCACAACGAACGGAACCGGCGACGAAGTCAAATCCGACGTGAAGCCGTTCACCGTTTCCCTGCGCCATACGCAAGTGCGCGACGACGCCAAGCCTCGCCTGAAGCTGCTGGAAGACGTAGCGACCTGTTTGGCGGGACTGACACGCAGAAGTTTGCCAAAGCGAATCGTCTGCCCGATCTGACTCCAATCCTTACCGAGAAGCGGCAACGGCTGGAGGCGGCGAAGGCGATGCTGCTCATAACCGACCAAAGCGTGACTCAGATCGGCAGGGCCGTCGGTTACGCGGAGCGTCGGTATTTTACGAAAGTGTTCGCCAAGGCTGAAGGGTTGTCGCCGACGGAGTATAGAGAGCGGCACGGGAAAAGTCCGGTTGGCGGCAAGGAGGATTCAAATTAAGGGGACAGTTCTGCTCAAATCCCGCCACACCCAGGAACAGGTATGCCAAACGGACTAACTCAACCGAAAACGTCGCTCGCCTGCAAAAATAAGTACGCAAAACGTACTTACTCAGCGAAAAACGCGCTCGCCCACAAAAATAAGTACGTAAAACGTACTTATTCAGCAGAAAACGCGCTCGCCCGCAAAAATAAGTACGCAAAACTTACTAACTCAACCGAAATCGTCGCTCGCCCGCAAAAATAAGTACGCAAAACGTGTAACTACTTAGGTGGCTTGCCATGCAGACACCGAACAGCAGCAATTCCGGCTCTCCCACCCCCTCTAAGCACGAAAATCCGCGTTGCAGCAGCAATCCAGCTCCCCACCCACTAGCCTTGCTTAAGGACCTAACATTTAGTGTTTGGTTCTATGCAATGCAAGGTTAGTTACCGGACAGCTGTCTGTGTATTGTAAAACCTAGTCTGCTTGGTGAGCAAAACAGTCGGCTGCGTTTGATGCTTAGTTTAATGGGGGCGTAAGTGCTAGCTCGAGGGCAGTGTTGTTGGCAGTGTAAAAGGAGAAAATTTGGTTGTCAGTCTGGTTTACTTGGGTACTCAGTATCCGCAACCACCCGCCTTATCCACCGCTAAATGACCTAAGTAGTAACCAAAAATTAGTACTCCAAACGTACTAACTCAGCGAAAAACGCCGCTCACCAGCAGAATTAGTATGAAAAAAGCATTAATATCACTGGAGAGCTATGGCCCTGCAGCCCCAACACCTCCGCCAAACCTTCACCTCCAAGTTGAAAGTTCGGCAAGAGGTGTTTTTTGTTCCCCCAGCTCATCCAATCTACTGTATAATGATATAGTTGGTACAGGTATCAAACAGGTGAAAGGGTGGAGAAACGGATGAACGTTTACATTCTGACGGACATGGAAGGCATCAGCATGGTGTTCCTGAAGGAACAATGCCAGGGGGGACATGCTTTTTACCCGAGGTATCAGGAAATTCTCACGGCAGAGGTGAATGCCGCTGTAGAAGGGGCGATTGCGGCTGGGGCGACCCGGATCGTCGTGAACGACGGGCATGGGGGTAACCAGGATTACAACATCCTGTGCGAGAAGCTGAATCCGATCGTAGAGATCGAGCGGCCGGATTCAGGCAAGCTGGTGCTGCCGGCGCTGGACGATTCGTTCCACGCTATGATCATGGTCGGCTACCATTCGATGGCGGGGACACCGAATTCCGTTATACCGCATACGCAGAACTCAACCACGATTCTGACTTACTGGATCAACGGCCGCCCGATCGGCGAGATCGAGCAGATGTCGTTACTCGCCGGCCAGTTCGGCGTACCGGTCATGTACGTCAGCGGCGATCGTGCCGCTATCGACGAAGCCCGTCAAGTGCTGGGCGAGGATCTTCCGGCCACCGTCATCAAACAAGGCCACCCGAACGGCCGCACCACAAGCATCCACCCGCAGGAAGCCGTGAAGCGCATCCGCGCGGACGTGGAAGCCGCCCTGAAGCAGCCTCGACGAGCGCCGCACCACGTCGAAGGTCCTTACGATATGCGGATCACCTACAAGTGCATCGAATCCGCTAACAACCACGCTGCGCGTGCAGACATCACCCGCTACGACGACTTCACCGTGGGCCGCACCGTCACCGAAGTGAACGATATCCTTTTATAACTCCCTCCCCCGAGATACGACTGTGAAAACGGGTTTCGGTCAATGGTAGTGTAGAGTGAAAAAGAAGACCCCCGGCGAGTTTTGGCTTAAACCTTCCACCTCTGGAAGGTTTAAACAAGATGTCTGAGCAAAGGGGGGCTTTTTTCACTCGGAACTTCCGCCATTGACCTGCTCTTTGTTTTCACAGTCGAATCTCCTCCACCTCCAACGCATACACCACACAGCACCCACCGCAAAACAGCGCATGCACGCAAGTATGATTCGCCAAGTCGGCGAAACCGTTCGTCAGCTTCATATCGTCGATTTCCCGGTAGGGCGAGTAGTCGCCCAAATAGTCGTCCACCCGCCCGCGGTCGTCCAGCAAGCGGCTGCACTGCGGACAATGTTGATTCAACGATTTCATCCCATTGCACACCGGACATCCATAAGACAAAGGGCATTCCTCCTACAGCGATTTTGCAAGCGAACGCAGCCCGAGAAGGCAGTACCGCCTACAAAATGCAACTGTGGATAGAATGCCCTATCAGTCACACGATTAAAACTTCATATTGGAGCTGTGGCCCGGCGATAGCTTCGCTTCCGGATCGAAGTACACCTTAGCGTTGTTGACCGCGGTAGGCGCTTCTCCGAAGCCGACGGCGATCAGCTTCAGCTTGCCCGGGTACGTGGTAATGTCGCCCGCTGCGAAAATGCCGGGAATCGACGTCTCCATCCGCGAATCCACGACAATTGAGCCGCCCTCGATCTCGAAGCCCCACTCGGCGATCGGGCCGAGCGAGGAGACGAAGCCGAAGTTGACGATGACCGCGTCGACCGGAATAACCGTCTCTTCTCCGGTCTTGCCGTGCTTGAGCGTCACGGATTCGATCCGATCGGTACCGTTCAGGCTCTCGATCTCAACCGGGGTGATGATGTTGACCTTGGAGTTCTTGAGCAGCTCCACGCTATGCTCATGCGCGCGGAACTTGTCGCGGCGATGCACGAGCGTCACTTGCTCGGCGATCGGCTCCAGCATGAGCGACCAGTCTACGGCGGAATCGCCGCCGCCGCTGATCAGCACCCGTTGGCCGGCGAAACGGTTCAAATCGCTGACGAAGTAATGCAGGTTTTTCTTCTCGAAGGAGGCCGCTTCCGGCAGCTCCAGCTTTCTTGGCTCGAAGGCGCCGACGCCGGCTGTGACGATGACCGCTTTGCAACGGTGGGTTTCTTTGTCCGTCACCACTTCGAAATCACGCTCGTCCTTCTTGACGACCTTCACCACTTTTTCTTCCAATGCGATGCCGATCGACGGGAACAGCTTCATCTGTTCGCGCAGCCGATCTACGAGCTCTTGCGCCGTTACTTTAGGAAATCCAGCTACATCGTATATATATTTCTCGGGATACAGAGCGGACAGCTGGCCTCCCAATTGAGGCATGCTTTCTACAATTTTCACCGACGCCTGTCTCATGCCCGCATAGAAAGCCGCGAACATGCCCGCCGGACCTCCCCCGATGACTACGATATCCGTGGAGCCTTGAACTTGGTCTTGATTCGACACGCCAACTTACACCTCCGTCACTTTAGAAAACAAATCCCTTCCTATTATAAGCATTCCGACGGGCTAAGAAAACCCCATTGTAACAAATTACGACAAAATTTGGACATTCCTCAACTTGAAATTTGCGCCGGATCGAGATATGATTGCAGGTGAAATCCATATCTATCGGAAAAATGTTTGCTTTAACAGTTATATTTAGGCCCGATATCGTTTAAAGTAAGGGTAGGAATGGTATTTCATGCCACGGATTGTGTAATTTTTCACAAGGTGCGGTTTGCAAGCTGTCATAGGTATAGAGAAGCAACAAAAAAACGGATAATGGAGTGGAATGATCCATATGAGCACAGTGCCTAGAATCGTCATCTTGGGAGCCGGTTACGGCGGAGTACTGACGGCGCTTCGGCTGCAAAAAGAGCTGAACTACAATGAAGCGAACGTTACGCTCGTGAACAAACACGACTATCATTACATCACGACCCATCTGCATATGCCGGCGGCCGGTACGGACAATCCCGAAAATGCGCGCGTCAGCATCTCGAAGCTGATCGACGAGTTCAAGATCGATTTCGTCAAGTCGACGGTCGTTCAGATCAAGCCGCAGGAAGGCAAGGTCGTGCTGGAGGACGGCACGCTGTCTTACGACTATTTGGTCATCGGTCTGGGCGGAGAATCCGAGACGTTCGGCATCCCGGGGCTGAAAGAATACGCCATGAACATCCGCAGCATCAACAGCGTTCGTCTCATTCGCGAGCATATCGAGTATCAATTCGCCAAGTTCAAGCGCGAGCCGGAGCGCAAAGATTATTTGACATTCATAGTCGGCGGCGCCGGGTTCACGGGCATCGAGTTCATCGGCGAGCTGGCGGACCGTATTCCTGAATTGTGCAAAGAGTTCGACGTCGATCCGGCATTGGTCAAAATTTATAATATCGAAGCGGCTCCTACCGCCTTGCCTGGTTTCGATCCGGAGCTGGTCGAGTATGCGATGCAAGTGCTGACGAACAAGGGCGTTACGTTCAAAATCGCGACCGCGATCAAAGAGTGCATGCCGGACGGCGTCATACTGGCGGACGGCGAGACGATCAAAGCGTCGACCGTCATCTGGACCGGCGGCATCCGCGGCAACCATCTCGTCGAGCAAGCCGGCTTCGAAGCCATGCGCGGCCGCGTTAAGGTCGATCCGCAGCTCCGGGCGCCGGGCTACGACAACGTGTTCATCATCGGCGATTGCTCGCTGATCTTCAACGACCAAGGTCGGCCTTTCCCGCCGACCGCCCAGATCGCGATGCAGCAAGGCATCACGACAGCGAGCAACCTGGTTGCCGCGATCCGCAACCAGCCGCTCAAAGAATTCAAGCCGTCCATCAAAGGGACAGTGGCCTCGCTCGGCAAAGGCGAAGCGATCGGCGTCGTCGGCAGCCGCAAGCTGAAGGGCGGTACCGCGGCCATGATGAAGAAGATCATCGACATGCGCTACCTGTACATCATTGGCGGCATTCCGCTCGTCTTGAAGAAGGGTAAGTTCTAATTAGTTGCACAGACAGACAGCCTACGCGCTCCTCAGCGGAGTGGCTGGAGGAGGCTTACAAGGTGCGTCATTGCAGCGTGCAAGTGCGCGGGTTGCTGACCCGAGACGAGCTGGACCGGTACAACAACCTGATGGAGGTCGGCTCTTTCCTGGAAGGGCAGACCCGGTACGATTTGTCCTACATCGTGCAGAAGGAAGTCGACCTCCTGATCATGCCTGCGATCGAGCGGCTCAAGGAGAAAGGCCGCCAGCGCGACCGCGACACGGCGGAGTACCTCGAGCAGCTGCGCAAAGCGCAAGAGGACGAGGACGACGATTGAGCCGAGCCGAATACAAAAGCAACCCCTGCCTCCGTTTAGGAAGCAGGGGTTTTTTCCATTTCTGCTTGATGCTACTCGCCTCGAATGATGCTGACGATATGAGTTTAATTTGACACAAACGGCTATCAGTGCCACAATACAGGCGAGATCAATTGGGAGCAGCAGGAAAAATTAGAGGAGGGCCCTTAAAAATGGAGAAGCGGATTCGATATGACATGTTCCCGGGAGGGCGGACGAAGGCGCTCACGCTGAGCTATGACGACGGCAAGGAGCAAGACCGAAGGCTGGTAGACAAGCTGAACGAGTATGGGTTGAAAGGGACGTTTCATCTAAACTCGGGGTTTCTGGGAAACGAGCGGTACATTCGCGCGGACGAGGTGGCAAGCCTGTTCCAAGGCCATGAGGTGTCGGCGCATACGGTTAACCATCCGTTTCTGGACCAGACGTCGGCGGATCAGATCGTCAGGCAGCTGACGGCGGACCGCGAGGCTCTGGAGCGGCTCGTAGGCTACCCGGTGCGGGGGATGAGCTATCCGTTTGGAGCCTACAATGAGCTGGTGCTGAGCTTATTGCCTGCAATAGGGATCGAATATGCCCGCACGGTCGAAAGCCACGGCAAGTTCCAGATGCCGTCCGACTTCCTGCGCTGGCATCCAACCTGCCATCATCACGGTATGGTCGAGCAGGCGGAGGCGTTCGTCTCGCTGGAGCAGCGGCATACCCGTATGGCGCTCCTCTATGTTTGGGGCCATAGCTACGAGTTCGACAACAATCAGAATTGGGAGCTGCTCGATAGATTCGGCGAAAAGGTAGCGGGCCGCGAAGACATCTGGTACGCCACCAATGCCGAGATCCTTGCTTACATGCAAGCTTTGCAGAGACTGCGGTTCTCGATCGACAGCCGCATCGTGCACAATCCTTCCGCGATTCCGGTCTGGATCAGGGTTGATACAGATGTCGTGGAGATCGGTGCGGGAGCGGTCGTACAGCTGGATTAACATCGAACTCGAGGAGGGCGTTCATGCTCAAGAAGCTCATCAATGCGCTGCCGAAGCGCTGGCTCGTGGCCCTGTACAAGCATACGCCGTTTCAAGGCTTCAAGAACACGATTGTCGCCTGGACACAGCCCAAATATGTCGTAGCGGTGCTCGGGGTCATCACGAACGACCAAGGCCAAGTGCTGCTGCTGAACCATCGCTACCGAACGAAGCAGCCATGGGGCATTCCGGGCGGATTCCTGGAGCTCGAGCAGCCCGAGATCGGCTTCAAGCGCGAGATTGAGGAGGAGACCGGGCTGATGGTGCGTATTCGGCTCGCCCGAGCCCTATTCGGCACGAAGCCGACGCGGATCGATCTTATCTATAGAGGCGAAGTGCTACGCGGAACGTTCCGACCGAACGAGGAGATCGCCGAAATCCGCTTCTGCACCCCGGGTGAATGGCCTGACGGAATGCCGGGGCATCAGAAGCAATTGATCCTGGACGTAATCGCGAATCCGAGCCGGGAGGTATGACCATGACAAGTCCACAAGCGATAGCGCGCATCATACGGGAAGACGAACTAAACGAGCTGCTCCAGCTCTACCAATATTTGCATGATTCGGATCCTGAGCTGGTTTGGGATGAGCCCCTTAAAACATTATGGGAAGAAATATTGAACGATCCCTCTATGCACATTCTCGTCGTGGAGGCGGAAGGCCGGCTGGTTGCGACCTGTGTCTTGACGCTGATCAAGAACTTGACCCGAGGCGCTCGGCCATATGGGCTGATCGAGAACGTAGTGACGCATGCCGAGCATAGGAAACAAGGATACGGCCGGATGGTGCTGGACAAAGCGGCGGAGATCGTGCGGCAGGCGAACGGCTACAAAATCATGCTGCTCACCGGATCGAAACGGGAGGAAGTGCATCGGTTTTATGAGGGATGCGGATATGAAGCGGGACGAAAAACCGGTTTTGTCCGGTCATTCCCGTAGAGATTAGGAGGTTGTAATGAACTTGCGCAAATGGTGGAACATGATTGCGCTGCTCGCGTTGACGGCCGCACTCGTGGCGGGCTGCAAATGGCCAGGCTCCGATGCCGGGTCTTCGACGACGCCTAAGCCGATTCCCAGCGTCTCCATGGATCCGACCAAGCCGGATATCGTGGTGATCGGCTCTGAAGTAGAGGGGATGTACTTGGCACGTGCGGCGCGCGACGAAGGGAAATCGGTGCTCGTCCTCGATCCGAGGGAGAAGCCGGGCGGCCAGCTCATCCAGGGGCAGATGATTTTTCTCGACGAACCGCAGGACGACAGCGGCAAATCGCTGGTCCAAGGACGCGTGAAGCTGCTGTTCGACGACTTCAAGAGCGGCAAAATTCGCAAGCCGGCCGAATATCAGGCTTACTTCAACAAGCTGATGGAGGGCATTCCGATCGAGTCCGGCATCAAGCTCACCGATATTCAAATAGACACAAGCGGGGGCAGCAAAAAACGGATCGGTCAGCTCAAATACAAGACGAAGGACGGGCAAGAAAAAACCGTCCATGCCGGCTACTATGTAGAAAATTCAGACTTCGCTGCGCTAACGAGCCGGCTCGGACTTCCTCGCATCCCGGGCATCGAGACCGCGCTTGGTTTGCCGAAGCCGGACCGGATGGCGTCCACCATTATGATGATGTTCAAGAACGTCGACTGGGATGCGTTCAAGGATGGCGTCTACAAGCTTGGCAAGAGAGAAATTGTGGAGCATTATGGCGACACGACTACGGTCACGAATGCGACCACTTGGGGCTTCGGCAATGTCGGCAGCCGCTACACACCGTCGGATCCCGAGCTGTTCCTGCGCGGCTTGAATACGATCAACTTGAAAGACGGCCAAGCGGCGATCAATGCGCTGCTCATCTACAACGTCGACCCGTCGAACGAGGCGAGCGTGAAGAGTGCGATCGAACGAGGGAGACGCGAGACCGATCTTGTTCTACAGCATCTGCGCAAAGAGCTGCCGGGTTGGGAGAAGGCGGAAGTGAACGGCTATCCGGAGTACTTGTACGTCCGCGATTACGATCGCTTCGAGACGGAATATGTTCTGCAAGCATCGGACATCATGAGCGGCAAGATGTTTGAGGACAATGTGGCGATCGCCGGCTACCCGATCGATCTTCAAGGAACGCTGACGCACCGATGGGGCTACAAGAAGGGCGACCCCGACAAATACGGCATCCCGCTGCGTTCCTTTATCCCGAAGGGCTACGCCAACATCATCACGGCCGGCAAAAATGTCGGAGCCACAGGAGCCGCCTACGGCAGCGCTCGGATCCAACCGAACACATCGCTCGCCGGAGAAGTGATCGGGCTCATCCTTTCGCAGTTGGACAGCAAAACAGGGATAACCGAGATGACGCCGGAGCAATTCCGAACGATTCGCACCTATATCGAAACGAATTACCGCATCAAGCTGACCGGACCGGATGGGGCGAATAAGGTCAAAAATTGGACGCCTGCTCAATTAGAGCAGCTGAACTATGGCACGGGCAAGGTGGATTAACCTTCCCCAAAAGAAGAGAGAGCCGTTCCAGAGGAACGGCTCTCTCTTCTTTTGAGGGCTTGTCCCCCCGTTAGAAGCGAATATTACGCCGTTTCGGATATGATGACGGCCAGTTGCGCCTCCAAAACGCCAGGAACGAGAACGACGGTTTGCACGCTAGAGCCTGGTACGGCCAGCACCAGATCCTGGTCGATGCCAAGCAGCGGCAGCAGGTCGATAGTGACTAATCCGCCGACTACCGGATAAGGCACCTCCACGAGCAGGTTGATGGCCAGCGGCAACGGGATAATCGTATCCGGCAGCGGGTCTATTCCGGGCAATACATAAGCCGTGAGCGAGATGGATACAAACGCTGTTGTTACAACTCCCATAGTGATCCCCTCCTTTCTACTGACATCCTATTAATATCTAAGGCGATGTGTGACGCTAGATTGCTATTTTGTATGTTTGTTCCAGTCTGAATTCCGTGCCCCGAGACTAGTTTAGAAGAGACTGCGCATAAACCAGCGGACTCGTCCAAGCGTTCCCCTCATACCAATCAGCAGATAGGGAGAGCGGGCTAGGAAGCGGGTTGATTTCGAATATCCAAAGCTGTCCCTGCCGGTCCAAGCCGAAATCCATCCCTAAATCCGCCATGTGCCAGCCTCTGCCGTCCAACTGCGAGCAGATGCGATAACCGAGTTCGATGACCGAGCGTTCGATCGATTCGATTTGCCGTGTTTGACTAGGAGAGTTCCCCGACATCGCTTTCCATTTGTGCATCGGCAGCATGATGGCGCGTTTGGGGACGATGTGGCTGCGGTTATGGGCGATGCGCAGCAGGACGAGCGAGACGACCCATTGACCCCGCGGCTTGCGGTTCATATGCAGGCGGAAATCGGTGACCCCGTTCATCCGAATTTCCGTCTCGATCGATTGCTGCATGAGATACATGTTCCGTCCGGCATACGAATAAAACCAGGCATAGAAGCTCCGGAAGCCGTCAAACTCGATCGTCTTCATCTCCAGCACGGATTCGTGGCTCGCTAGAATGGAACCGTTCTCGCGAAGCTGGAGCCGGACGATCCCCAAGCTGCTGTGCCCCAGATCCGCATCGATCGGTTTCAGGAAAATATCGCGATGTTTGGCGAGAAACAGCTGCAAGCCGGGATCGGCAGTCAACAGCTGCGTGTCCGGCAAAACACCGCGCAGCCTGCGGTCGCCAGCCAGTGTCGTCCAGCACTCCCATTTGTCGAACATACAATCGTTGAACACTTGGCTTCCCATTCTTTTCAACTGCTCCATCCAACGCCGCCCCGCAATACACTGCACGAAGACGACAGGGGGACAGGGAATCGTCTCTTCAACCGTACCGAAGGTTTGCCCCCCATGCCCCCATCTTCGGCCCGTTACCTTCCTCGTTTTCACATTGACGCGGTCCCGATCGAACAAGATCCACTCGTTTCGGTTACCAGCTTGCCCGAGCATCTGCAGCCGTTTCACCGCCATCTCATGCACATACGGACGATCGGCCGACACGCATATCCCAATGACTCTAGGTTCGTTCATGGTTCGCCTCCTTTCTATCAGACTATGAGTGATTCGCGGAATGGCGTCCGCATACGCCCGGTTGGGAGAAAATGTGCCTGTGCCGAAAGCCCGAATGCGATAGATGCCGTACCGCCTGAGCGAGAAAGCTCATATAGTAATCCAACGGCAAGAGAGTTTGAGGTTTCTAGAAAGGAGGAGCGAGGATGGGGAACGGGTTGTCGGATGCGGTTCGGATGTTGGATAGAAAGCGCAGGGCCATGCCGAAGCCGCTGCCTGGGAGCAATCGTCGGCCGGAGCTGGTCGTCGCCTGCATTCTCGATCCGTTCAGCTATGCTTGTTTCCGACACGAATGCCAGCTCGTCCCTCTAAAGGCGTACAGCTGGTGGGCGCAAATGGAAGAGATAGCTCCAGTCTTCTTGTTCGTCGAGTCTGCCTGGAGCGGGGCCGACGGGAGCTGGAAAAATGAGTTGAACGACAAACGCCCCGGTGACTTCAGCCAGCTGTTCGCCCTGCTCGACTATTGCCTCGAACGGGGCATTCCGACCGTGTTCTGGAACAAGGAGGATCCTCCGCATTACACCCAATTTATTGAAACGGCCAAACGCTTCGATTATATTTTCACAACGGATGCCGACTGCGTAGACAAATATAAAAAGGAAGCAGGCAAGGAGAAGGTGTACGTCCTGCCGTTTGCGGCGCAGCCTGCCCTCCATAATCCGATCGGCTCGAGCTACCGCTCTAAACTGCCGGTTGCGTTCGCGGGGAGCTATTACAAGGACCGTTACCCGGAGCGGCTCGCGGATGTTCCCATTCTCCTGGAGCCTGCGATGGCTCATGGGCTTCATATTTATGACCGACATTACGGCAGTCCTAATCCCAGCTATCATTTTCCGCCGCAATACGCGCCTTGCATGCTGCCCGGGCTTGCTTACGGGGAGATGGTGTTGGCTTATAAACAGTACAAAGTGTTCCTGAACGTCAACTCAGCCGCCCAAAGTCCAACAATGATCGCCCGGCGGATGTTCGAGCTGCTGGCCTCGGGTACGAATGTGATCAGCACGCCGGCCGAAGGCATCAACCGCATGTTGCCAGGTCTCGTGCCGATTGCAGCCGCTCCGTCGGAGACGCATCGCCATCTGGCTTATTTGCTGCAGCAGCAGGAGGTCTCGGAGAGGCTGAGCCTGCTCGGAGTCCGGCATGTATACGACTATCATCTGTACAAGCACCGTTTCGATGTGATTCTGGATAAGCTTGGGATGTCGACAAGCGAATCAGAAGGGGTGACGGTCGTCGCGTGGGTGCGGAATCCGGTGCAGGCGCGTTATATTTTGGAGCGGTACTATGAACAGTCGTGGCTCCGCAAGGAGCTTGTTTTGCTAGTAGGGAGGGAGGATCTGCTTCAGCTTCGGGAGAGCCTGCATCTGCATCATTCTTCTATCACGATCGTGCTGCTACGGAAGGAGGAGTCATTCGGTCAGGGGCTGCGTTATGCGATGACCCAGTCCAGGTACAACTACATGTCGCTGTTCCGGGAGAACTGCTACTATGCCCCTCATTATTTGAAGGACCTGATGCATGCCGCTGAATTTTCGAATGCTTCGATTGTGGGGAAGGGAGCTTA
Organism: Paenibacillus koleovorans NBRC 103111; assembly: GCF_004000845.1. GTDB lineage: Bacteria > Bacillota > Bacilli > Paenibacillales > NBRC-103111 > Paenibacillus_AA > Paenibacillus_AA koleovorans. The sequence continues at coordinate 7,605 of NZ_BIMA01000046.1, read as the reverse complement.
TTATTCCTTTGGCGGAGCGGCTTCGAACCGTGGTTTGACGCTTCAACGGGAGGAGCTGCAGAACTTGTATGCGACTACTTTGTCGGACGGGGCTTGGATTGTCGCGAAAGAACTGTTCACTCGGGTTTCGCCGCCGGAGGAGCTTGGGGTTCCGTTTCAGCAGTTTTTGCAGCGATGTATGAGGCTGGGGGTTCGATTGTATTCGGCTGATAAATTCAACTATATCGAGGGTCTACGGGGCGAGGGGAACGATTGGGGCAAAATGGCGGCGGCAGCGGAGGCGGAACTGCGTAAGCAGGTGACCGTGTAAGTGTCAGGCGACCGTTTAGGGTGGCGTTCGTTTAAGCGTGGGAGGTGGCGTGTTATGAAGATCTGCCTTGTCGGCTTGGGGTACATCGGACTTCCGACCGCCGTCTTATTCGCGCGGAGCGGCTGTACGGTTCAAGGAGTAGATAGCCAGCCTTCCGTCGTGGATCGTATTGGGAGACAGATCGTGGACCCGCAGGAGCCGGGACTTCGGGAAGCATTGGCGGATGTGCTCGCGAGCGGGGCGCTTACAGTGTCGACGGAGCTTGTTGCAGCGGACGTCTATCTGGTCTGTGTGCAAACTCCGATGTCGGATAGTCGGGTGCCGGATTTGAGCTTTGTGGAGGCGGCGGCGGTTTCGCTGCTTCCCTGGTTGCGGAGCGGCAACCTCGTGCTGTTGGAGTCGACGGTTCCGCCAGGGACGATGGAGCGTGTGCTGCTGCCGATTCTTGGACGTACCGGCTTGCGGCTCGGCGAAGAGCTGCATGCCGCTTATTCGCCGGAGCGCGTGCTGCCGGGTCGAGTATTGCAGGAGCTCGCCGTTAACAGCCGCATCATCGGCGGAATCGACGACCGGTCGACTCGAATGGCTGTAGCGCTTTACCGGCATTTTGTGCGCGGCGACATCCACACGACCGATCTGCGAACGGCGGAGATGATCAAGCTGATCGAGAATACGTACCGGGACGTCAATATCGCGTATGTGAACGAGCTGGCCCGGCTGGCGGAAACGATCGGCTTCAATGTCTGGGAGGCGGTGCGTCTCGCCAACACGCATCCGCGGGTGCATGTCCATCAGCCGGGACCGGGGGTAGGCGGCCATTGCATCGCCGTCGACCCTTGGTTTATCGTCGACGCGGCCGCCGGCGACGCTCCGCTTGTGAAGCTGGCCCGCGACGTCAACGACGCGGTTCCCTTGCGGGTCGCGGCGAAGGTCGAAACGATGGTGGCTGGTGTGGCGGAGCCCGTCGTCACGCTGCTGGGGCTGGCTTTTAAAGGAGATGTGGCGGATACGAGGAACAGCCCTTCTGCAGCGGTTCGCGATGTTTTGGCGGCAAAAGGGTATCGATTGCGATTGTTCGATCCGTATGTCCGCCCGTCCGGGGATGGATGGGATGCGGCGTGTAACCTGGAAGCGGCGGCAGCCGGTTCGGATTGTCTAGTCTTGCTCACGGATCATTCGCTGTTCCGCGAGCCGGACTATCTCCTGCCGGCGATCGGAGGGATGCGGACGCGGCAAGTATTGGACACCCGGAATGTGCTGGACGGCGGTCGATTGGCAGCTTTAGGCGCGGTGTACGTGAGATTGGGAGACGGGAAAAAACCGGCGGAGCACGAGTGATGTGCTTGCCGGTTTTTTGGGGTGTTGTGCGGTTCGCGAAGCACCTATTTCACTAATGTGACCCCGCTCAGCAGCTCCCGCCACAGGGCATCGTTGCCATCCCAAATATCTTGGTTCGGCAGCTCGACGACACTGACATGCTCGAGTCCCCCATTTTGCTCCACGATGCCTTTCGCCCGGCTTGTATGTTGAACGAGCAGCACGCGGAACTCGGAATGGATGAGATTGGCGAGCGTCGCTTGAAGCTCTGCGGCTTCCTGATAGGAGCCGTCCGTCCGAATAAACAGGAACGATCGGCCGGCAGCTAGATGGTTCAGGAATCTTCTGACTCGGCGCTCTATTTTCTCCTGAAACTCGGAGTAAGTTAAGAGGCGGCCTCCCGGATTGCGTTCCACGGGGAAGTCATGCACGGAGTAGATGCCGTAAGCGGCGTCTCGCACCATGTAGCTGTACTTCTTGTGATCGAAGCCGGTCACCGTCATATTCGGCAGCTGCATGAAGCCGGAGAACCGGTTCTGCAGCAGCTGGTTCACACTCCCGAGCGATTCGGAGATCATCCAGTCCAGCACCCCCGTGGCGGAAGTAAGCTTGTTCTTGCGGAGCTGCATCCCCGGCAAGCAGTTGGAGCCCAAGCTGTACACCGCATCATAGCGGCCTTTGAGCTGTTGCAGCTGCATGCGAATTCCTCCTTTCTAGCAAAAATACAGTGGCTGTCTACTATATTTATGTTTGCTAGATTGGAAATGACTGGACTTGCCCCTAAATGGATCGCGAGAAGTTGCAATAGTGTGAGGCTTATTTCCCAGTCGATGGAGTAGTGATTTTGACCGTTTTCGTAACGTCATCCCAAGCCACTACAGTGCCAAGAGATTCGGCAATAAAACGGACCGGGACGAATGTGCTGTCGTTCAGAATCACGGCAGCGGCATCCAGCTCTACTGGAGCCCCGTTAACCAAGGCTTGCTGATCGCCGATTTTTAGCGAGATGCGAGTTTGACCTCGAATGGCATGCACAGTGCTCGTGCTCTGCTCCCACTCTAGAGTCGCACCTAACACTTCGAATATTTTACGCATCGGCACCATCGTTTTCTCGAATATTAGCACGGGGGAGTGATCGAAACGAATGGCTTTCCCATTAATATCCACTTTAATCGTATCGATGTCTTCGAGAATTTGATTCTCGTAGCTTTTAATCATAACCGGAACGGTCCTCCACCACTCTGTCCCATCACCAACGTATCCGTCCCCCCACGACCATAGTGTTTGATCCCCCCTTAGTGCCATTACACTATTACCGGTTGTAGATGAGGAGATTTGAGTGATATGAGTAAGACCCTTTACTTGAACCGGAATGCTGGAGTCTTCATAGGATCCGATCCCCAATTGACCTCCTCGGTTAGTCCCGTTAGCCCATACGGTTCCATCCTTCAACAAGTAGACTGCGCCGCCTGAGGTTGCCGAGATATCCGCCACATTTTGGAGAAAAGGGTTCCGAGTGGGAGCCTCTTTGGCTACTGTAGTCCCGTCTCCAAGACGCCCATCGTAATTTTGTCCCCATGCCCAAACCGTACCGTCGTTCTTCAAAGCGTAGGAGCTTCCTGAGCTGGCGGCCACTTTCACGATATCACTTAAGCCTTCAACTTGGGCTGGGAGTCCATTTTTACCATTGGTCCATACAGTCCCATCGCTTTTAACGGCGAGCAAATTCCCCGTATACCCTGTCGCTATATCTGTCATGTCGGTCCAGCCAATAAGCCTCGCGGGAATTTTGGTGTAGGGGACAGAGATGAATCCCCAGCCCCATACGGTACCGTCCTCCTTAAGTGCAAAGCTGGCGGCGAAATTGGCAACGACTTTCGTGATTTGCTTCAGTTCACGCACCTGCACCGGAACGGCACGATCTTGGTTGTCCAAAGCTTCTCCGGAGCCGGTCTTCCGGGTAGTTTCAAAGCCGTCTCCAATTGTTCCATCCGTGTTGGCTCCCCAGCCCCATACAGTACCATCCTGGCCAATCGCAAATGAGTGAATATTGCCTGCTGCAATGCCTCGAACGTTGGAAATGTTTTTTACTTGTACAGGCGACTCCACCGGAGCCCCCATTCCACCGTTACCTACTTGCCCAGAACGATTCCCTCCCCAAGCCCATACAGTCCCGTCCGATTTTACAGCAATTTTATGAGTGCCTCCAGCTGCAATCTGAGTCCATCCGATGGTTGATTCCGGTTCCCCGGAGGCTAGTGTCTCCGCATGAACAGGCAGAGAAGAAACTGTGAATGCGAGTGAGATCAGGCATAGGCAAATACTTGCGGAACGGATAAAGAAATTTGGTCTTTCCATGGCTTTCAGATCGCTCTCCTTTTTGTAGCAATAATTAAATATTGTAACAGAATCTGGTGGGGAAATGGGGGCATGAAAATGAAAATAATGGTTTACAAATTGGAACGAGAAGCATATTATAAACTAAACAAACATAAATATTTATAAAGTTATTTAAATTCGAAAACAATCCAAACCGATGAGGAGCGATCGACATGGCGGCTAACGGAATCTTTCAAGGGAAAACGGTAATGATCACAGGAGCGTCGAGGGGGCTTGGGCGGGCGCTTAGCTTCGCTTTCGCGGAGCAGGGAGCCAAGCTGGCGTTGTCAGCGCGGGGGGAGGCGGCTTTGCTGCAGGTTAAGCGAGAGCTGGAAGAGCTAGGCGCTGAAGTGTTGGCCGTGGCTGGCGATATGTCGCAAGCGCGGGATGTGGAGCGGTTCGTCGCCATAGCGGAGGATACGTTCGGCAAGCTCGATGTGCTAATCAACAATGCGGCGATGCTGGGAGCTAGCCCGATGCCATTGTTGCTCGACTATCCGGAGGCGGATTTCGCGGAAGTGCTGCGTGTCAATGCGGTTGGACCCTTCCTTGTCACGCGTCGGGTGCTCGTCAACATGCTTCGTCATGGACAGGGAGCGGTGATCAATGTAACTTCCGAAGCGGGACGCGTCGGGTATGCCGGATGGGGCGCTTATGGGATATCCAAATTCGCTTTGGAAGGGCTGACGCAAACATGGGCCGATGAATTGAGCGAAACCGCCGTGCGGGTGAACATGGTCGATCCGGGCAGCATGCGGACGCTGATGATGGCGCTGGCCGATCCTGATCCCGATTACGAGCTTGCCGACCCGCGCGATGTGACGGATGTGTTCCTTTATTTGGCGTCCGATGAGGGGGCTGGTGTGAACGGGCAGCGTTTCGAGGCTCAGGCGTTCATAAGGCCGGAAGGAGGCGGGGACGATGGACGCTAGATTGGCACATTTCGAGCTGCCGGACGCTTTGAACGCGACAATGCCGCCTGAGCGCAGGGAGATTCGCAGAGATCACGTGAGAATGATGGTGCTGGACCGGTTGACGGGGCAAACGACTCATGCGCGTTTTTATGAGCTGGAACGTTTTTTGCGGGCGGGCGACTTACTGGTGCTGAACTCGAGCCGGACGATTCCGGCGATTTTATACGGGGCTTGGGAACGTGGGGGGATTGAGCTGCAGAAGCGGGTGGAGCTGCGGTTGGCCAGAAGGGTGGACGAGGAGAGCTGGGATGTGTTGCCGGTTGTGACTGGCGGGAGCCGCTCGGTTGCACCTGGGGATACGTTTCGCATCAAGCCTTCGCTTGTCGCGACTGCTGCGGAGTGCGTAGGGGAAGGATTTTGTTCGCCTTTGTTGGTGCGGATTGTTTTTTCCTGCAGCGGTACGGAGTTAATGGACCAAATATATGCGCTCGGGGAGCCTATCCGTTATGAATATATCAAGCAGCCCTGGGAGCTCGATTACTATCAGACGGTGTACGCCTCCACGCCGGGTTCGGTCGAGATGCCTTCGGCGGGCCGTGCTTTCAGCTGGGAGCTGCTCTTCAAGCTTCAGCGCCGGGGGGTACAGATCGCTTACGTGGAGCTCCATACGGGACTGAGCTATTGGCTCGAGGAGGGGGGCCATCCGGCTCCCGAGGTCAATTATGAGAAGTATGTGGTTCCGGCTGAAGCCGTGGAGCAGATTCGTGAAACCCGGAAGTTGGGAGGGAGGGTTGTGGCGGTTGGCACGACGGTCGTGAGGGCGCTGGAATCGGCGGTTGGGGAGGATGGCGTGTTGCTGGAGGGGGCCGGCTGGACGAACCTGTTTATCGACCGCACTCGACCTTTGCGTGTTACGGACGGGTTGATCACGGGATTCCACGAGCCGGAAGCGAGCCATCTCGACATGCTGTCTGCTTTTATCGATCCGGAGCTGCTGGGTGAAGCGTACCAGGAAGCCATTGCGCAAGGTTACTTGTGGCATGAGTTCGGCGATATGAATTTGATTTTGTAAGAGGCGAGGGGGTGGCGCGGCGGCATGAGAATGCATCATGTGGCGCTGGAAGTGAGCGATCTGGAGCGGTCGGCCCGCTTTTACACGGAATGTGTTGGCTTTCGGCGGGAAATGCGACTACAATGGGAGGAAGAGCAGCTGCTGTTCCTGACGCTGGGAGATGCTCGATTGGAGCTCGTGCAACCTTTGGAATGGGCGGGAAGGCCGACCGGCGTGCATCTGGCGTTTGAGGTGGGCGATTGGGACGGCTTGCAGGAGCGGCTGGTGAGCTGGATCGGGTATGGCAGCGGTGGGGAGCCGGAGCTGGTCGTGATGGAGAACGGCTGGCAAAGTATGTTTGTGACCGGACCGGACGGAGAAGAGTTGGAGTTTATGCGGATTAAGTAGGGCAGGTGAGCATATGTCGAAGGCGAAGAGCACGAGACAGATCATCCTCGAGATGTTGAAAAAAAACGATGCGCTGACGGCGAACGAAATGGCCGCGCAGCTTCAAATAACGGATATCGCCGTGAGGCGGCATCTACAGTCGCTGGAGAAGGATCAGCTGGTGCAAACTAAGCTGGTGCGCCAGGCGATGGGGCGGCCGACGTATGCGTACACGCTGACGGAGAGCTCGGAGCTGATGTTTCCGAAGAAATATGCGGACATCACGCTCGACTTTCTGCAGGATGTGCAGGAGCTGCAGGGCGAAGCGATGATCGACAGCTTGTTCGAGCGGCGAGAGAAGCGGCTGAGGGAGAAGTACGGGCAGGCGATGCAGGGGCAGGAGCTGGAGATGCGGGTCGGCGAGCTGGCTCAGCTGCAGGACGATCGCGGCTATATGGCGGAGTGGCAGCAGGATGCGGCCACGGGGCGTTATGTGCTGACCGAGCACAACTGCCCGATCCATGCGGTGGCGCATCAGTTCCACCAGGCCTGCAGCAGCGAGCTGGCGCTGTTCCGCAACGTGCTCGGCGCGGACGTACAGCAGGTGGAGTGCAAGGCGAAGGGCGGGCACCGGTGCGTGTACGTGGTGTCGCCGAAGGCGGAGTAGGTAGAAGTCAGGGAATTGGTCCCTGGCTTTTTTTTGTTGGTTGGCGGGAAGGGAGTGCGGGTGGTGGAGCGGGAGGGCGGCAGGTAGGCGGAGAATGGCGGAATGGTGGAGCGGGACTGCAGGTAGGCAGGTAGGCGGAGAATGGCGGAATGGTGGAGCGGGACGGCAGGATGAGATTGTCTGAAAGATAAATGGGGACATGGACGAGAGTTGATGAAAAATAGCGATACGGCGATACGGCGACGGCATAACGTTATTTGACGAGATGGTTAGTTTGGCGGAGAAATAAGTCGATGCCGTCGATGCCGTATCGTTATTTCCAGATTTCAGCGACGTTTTGGCGTTTCCGGAGCAAATAACGTTATGGCGAAACCGGGATCACGCTAGTTGCCCCGAAACATGGGGATCCGGGCGCCGGGGAGCGAAGTAAGGTGATGCGAAAAGTAGGATTGTATTATGGTGGGATAGCAGGAGAGCAGGAGAGCAGGAGAGTAGGAGAGTAGGAGAGTAGGAGAGGGGGATAGCTGGATAGTAGGAGAGTAGTAGCTCAGCCCGCCGATGAGTCGGGTTTTGCTTCGCC
>NZ_BIMA01000045.1 GCF_004000845.1 Paenibacillus koleovorans NBRC 103111 | reverse complement strand
AAAATTGCGGTATTCCACTTGAAGCTGGTTGAGATCATCTACTGCCCTTTCTATCGTACTAAGCTCATCATTCCCGGATTTTGAATACGCTTTCAATTGTGACGCGATTTTCCGAATCGGAAAATAATTGAACTTTAGTCCCAGCATGATGATAACCGCACCTATGGCAAGCATGAGCGAAATAACCACGATAACCCAATTTTTTATTTGGATAAGACTTTTCATGGCATATTGCATATCTGTGATCTTGACATAGTAATAACCGGTCTCATTGGAATGCAAGGCAATGACATAAAGCTGGCGTCCGTCTATATGGATGGTATCTGAAAAATCTCCGTTATGCTGCTCCAGAAGAGGAGTAATTTGATTCAAGACCATCCCCTTTGAATCTGGCACAAAGCTGCTAAGCAATTGGAGGTTTTTATCAAATACAAGCACGTTTTCATTCACATCTTCTTTTACAGAGAAATTAAACAGTTTTTTTAATTTTTCATTGTCTATTACAAAAACAATGGTTCTTGTCGGATTGGAAAAGTTAGGGGAAAGCGGTGAATAATAAAATAGATAGGATTGGTCATTGGGGCTGATAACCCGGCGTACATTTACAGAATCTGCATGGTTTAATACATAATAAAACTCATCGACAGTCAAATCGCTGGAGGCGATGTAATTCGGCAGTACAAGTGAAAAAAAGAATGTACCGGACGAGGAAAAAAGTTTATTGGAACCTCTTTCGTACAAAAATATATCGCTTAGCGGATCCAGCAGTCTTGTCAAAAATGACAACGTAGAAACAACGCTATCTGGATGGTTTTGGATTTGATACAACGTCATGGAAGGAGATACGTCGACTTTTTCCGTTAATGTCCTTAATTCGGATATTTTCACATCGTAAACGTTCTTAACCGTGTTTAATTTGTTGATATTGGAGGTATAAATTTCTTTTTCAAATGATTGATAAACCGTAGAATAGCAGAATAAAAAAAACACTAAAATGGGTAGAAATACTGCAAAACTATATAGAAGCATTGTTTTCCTGAATAAAGTACTTTTGACCGAAAGAAAAAGTGATTTCAAATCTCCCACCTCTGAATTATAATCTGACAAAATTATATATAATAACGCTTTCAATTCTAGATTGATTATAATTCATAAATTTAATATACGCATCCCTTTATCCCCGTCAAGAATACACGGGAGGGCGTCTAACAGAAAAGCGGGCATTATGCCCGGAAGCCTAATGCCCGCCCGTTACTTCAACGAACAATGGCAGCCAATCGTATGCTGGCTGCCACCATGTGTGATTGAGCTATTTCGTACCGGAAGATTAATGCATGCAAGCCCTGTAATACGCTTCATTATCTTTGTGACGTTCGTCGATAGAGACTCGGATAAATGGATGCTGATATCGGACATATTCACCCTCCCATTTCCTGATCTGGAGTAGCACGCCAGCCATTTGTAGTATGGATGATGAACAGGAATTCTATTCCATTTTAGCTCACAACGAACTTGGTCAGAAAAATAACGCTCCCGCATAACGCTATTTCGCCGTTCCTGCACTGTTGCGGCCAAATAGCGTTATGCCATAGCGTTATTGGAGGGCGGAATAGCCTTTTCGGGGGAGCAAGGGCAAATAGCGTGATCCCGTAGCGTTATTTCGCGGCGGCTCCCCCCATTCCGACGAAATAGCGTTATAGCGTAACGTTATGGTTCTGCCTCACCCCAACCGTGCTTAGCAAGCACACCCCCTACGCTTTAGTTCTGTAAAGAATTTATACTTTCTGACAATATTCCACTAAACCATCCTACTCGGTTCCGCCTTACAAACCTCAATTTTGAGCCAATTCACGGATTTCGTGCCCGCTAACATGCGATATACCTATCGTGCATCCACAGTCCGTTGACTCGAACGCCATACCTGGCTTCATCCGCAGCAAGCGCTTTGGTCAAGGTTGTAATGGCCCCTTTAGCGGCACAATATCCCGCCGATCCCTCATGTCCTATAACAACAATTCACTTATCCAACCCGCATGCCTCGGCCAAAACTTCAACAAGATGCAAAGCTCGAATAGAACCCGAAGCTCCTTGCCGGTCTATTCCGATTCGCAGCTGCAGCAAACAACCCGGGTTTCCTGAAACGATAGTCGTTGCCTTCGTGTTAGCCGCCTTCTCCATCTTCGCGTCCAATATCTGCATGGATTGTTCATAATGAGTCAAGTTGTATATACCTCCGGAAGCGCAACAGCTGGCGCTGTCCTCCATTTCGACGAAATGGGCGCCCGGTATCGATTGCAGCAGTAGACGCGGTTCCTTAGAAATATGCTGAACGTTGCGCAAGTGACAGGAATCTTGATAGGTGACCCGCCCGCCGTCATATTGTTTATCGAAAGGAAGTGGTCCCATCTCAACAAGGATTTCACTAATATCTTTGGATTTGGCAGAAAATTGTTTGGCTCTTTGCGCCCAAGCCTCGTCCTCGGCGAGTAAATGATCGTATTCGCCAAGCAGGGCGCCACAGCCGCCTGCATTATGGATGTACCAGCTGGATCCCGACTCTTCAAACGCGGCAATATTCGCCCTCGCCAACGTCCGGGCCTCTTCCATTTTTCCCTGATGCGCATGCAGGGCGCCACAACAGCGTTGCTGCTCGGGAATGATTACTTCGCACCCGACCGATGTCAGCAGTTCAATCGTCAGACGGTTCGTTCTGTTCATCAAGGCATCCATGATACAACCTGCGAAAAAAGCTACTCTCCTTTTCGTTTCGCCTTTCGCCAGGATAAGCCTCCCCCACTTGGTGCGGCGAATCGGCCTTTCCAAGCGGGGAAGCACCCTTTCAAATTGAGCCAGCTTCGGGGATATTTTATTTAATATTCCTGAGCTTCGAACCAAACGGTCCAATCCGATAGCTTGATAGAACCACACGGCATTCCCTACTATTTTCAATCGTCGCGGGAAAGGAAACAGTTGCGTCAAAGCCAATCCCTCTACCTGATCCCCCAAGCTGAATGCTTGTTTTTCGGATTTGCTCGTTTGAATGGCTTCTTTGGCAGCTTCCAAAATACGGCCATAAGGCACATTGACCGGGCAGGCCGGTTCACAGGCTCTACACCCCAAGCACAGATCGATCGGCTTCGCCAAATCCTCTGAAATGCTTATTTTGCCCTCAGCCGCCAATCGGACCAAATTAATTCTTCCACGCGGAGAAGCGGATTCAGTGCCCATCGATGCATAGGTCGGACAAGCAGGCAGGCAATAGCCGCACTGGATACACATGTTTGTCGCATCATAAGCCAGTTTGGATTTTTTAGCGGAATCGTCAGTCTGGCTCATCTTAAGTTAGCACCACCTTGGTTTGAGATGGCTTGGGAAATATTTTGCCCGGGTTTAAAATATGGTTCGGATCCCATGCCTGCTTTATTTTTCTCATCATGTCCAGGCATTCCTTACCGAGCTCCATCTCCATATAGGGCGCTTTAAGGAGACCGATGCCATGTTCTCCGGAGAGCGTTCCGCCGAGTGCGACAGCCGCTTCGAAAATTTCACTTATCGCGTCCTCCACCCGCTTCATCTCCTCGAGATTCCGCTTGTCGGTCAGGATATTGGGATGCAGATTGCCGTCTCCGGCATGGCCGAATACGACAAGATTTAATTGATATTTGTGGCGGATTTGTTTCAATTTATCCATCATAACCGGAATTTGATCGCGGGGGACGGTCGCATCCTCAGAAATTTTGGTCGGTCCCATTTGAGCGATAGCAGGAGAAACCATTTTTCTGGCCTTCCAGATTTCATCCTGCTCGCTTTTATTCGCCGCCACTTTTACCAACAACGCCTGCTGCTCCCAACAAATCGCTTCGCACTTGCGAATCTCTTCTTCCACGGCCATAGGATGGCCGTCCACTTCAATGATCAGAATCGCTTCCGCATCTAATGGCAAGCCGCTCGGCTGGTAGTTCTCGACCGCCCTGATACAATACTGATCCATGATCTCCATGGCTGCCGGCAAAATTCCCGATGACAAAATTTTCGTGATGGCATATCCGGAATCGATAAACTGGGAAAATGCGGCAAGCAATGTTTTTTTGGCCTGAGGTTTAGGAATTAAGCGTAAAATCGCTTCAGTGACGATTCCCAATGTTCCTTCCGAGCCAACAAGGAGGCGAGTCAGATCATACCCCGTAACGTTTTTTACCGTTTTCCCCCCTGTTCGAATGAGCTCACCCGTAGGCGTAACCACTTCTAACCCGATCACGTATTCCTTCGTGGTCCCATACTTTAACCCTTTAGGCCCGCTTGCATTTTCCAGCAGATTGCCGCCGATCGTACACACATTCGAGCTGCTTGGATCAGGGGGGTAAAACAGTCCGACTTCCTCCGCTTTTTTATGAATGTCCGCCGTAATGACGCCAGGGGAGACAATCGCTAATAAATTCTCGCGGTCGATCACCAGCTTCTTATTGAGACGCGACATGTCCAATACCATCCCGCCCTCCACCGGCAAGGGGCCACCGCTCAAGGATGTCGCCGCCCCTCTTGGATAAACGGGAATCAGGTATTTGTTAGCCAGCTTGACAAGCTTACAGATCTCGTCGGCATCCTTCGGTTGAATAACAAGGTCAGGCAAATATTCGCCGAAGGAGGCATCGAAGCTATAGGAATAACGATCCGCTAAATCAAGGAGGATACGTTCCTTGGGTATGATCGTTTCGAGCTCATGAAGAATGGATGGCTCCATCGATTTCATCCCTCCTTTTTCAGGGCCGTGAAGGTGGCGGTTTGCAAAAGATTTTCCGCCATGATCTGGTAGCCCTCGGCATTAGGATGAAGCTGATCAGGCAAATAACCGGCATGTTGCGAGCCGAGAATATCCAGGCCGTCTAAGTAATGTAGGTTTCGATCGCCGGCGGCAGTCAGAATGGCAACGGCCTCGCGAATTTCCTCTCTTATTTTGACTAAACACAATCCCGCGCTATTATCCGTTGTTTCCCGTACGGGCGAATAAATCGGCGACAGAGAAAATAGAGGCGTATTCGGATGTTTCTCACGAATGATGCAAATCATGCCGATCACAGCCGAACGAAATGTGCGCAGATTCAAGCTGCCTCTGTTATACACATTGATCCCGAGGCAAAGCGAGATGAACTCGGCAGGCAAATCGCGGATCAATCTTGCCACCATCGGCTCCAGATGGCATTGGCCGCCAAAGCCCAGGCTGGTCAAATCCCAGCCCATCCTTCTTGCGACAATGGCGGGCCAGGTCAGCGCCGGGCTGGCAGCCGCGCTGCATTGCGTTATCGAACTGCCGTACGTGACCCACCTCGGTTGACGCTCCGCCATGGGAGACACGATTGCCCCATCGTCCACTAACAAGGCTTGAAGGGTAACGGGCACTTTATGCGGCAGGTAGATTTCAGCTTGCTTCAGACCGTCGGGAAGCTCGACCGTCAAGAGCTCATCCCCTGCAGACAGCGTAAGGCTGGAATGAATATCCTGTCCCAGAACGAGATCGAACTGCCTCTCTTGCGCGGCCGCTTGAACCTTCAATCCGAGCCGCGTGGAGTCGGTTTCGATAGCGATTCTCACACCTGACGGTATGGCGGCCCTTTGCATTAAACCGGGATCAAATAGGTTGAACTGGTCATATGGCAATCGCCATGGCTGAATGCCCTTATCCCATCGCTCCAATGAAATAGCGCCGCGAAACCAACTGGATTCCATTTGAATCGTTTGCATAGACAACAAAGCTTTCATTCGCTCATCCACCCTGGTCCTCATTAATCTTAGCTGCTAATAGCTACTAGGCTTGTTTTTCTACTGCATATCGGTACTCATTGGGAATTTTTCGGGCTACTCCGGTTCTGATCGCCGCTTTAATCACAAGATCACGAATCGCCTTTACTACATGCTGATTAAACACGCTGGGCACGATATAAAACTTGTTTCGTTCCTCATCCGTTATGGAAGAGGCAATGGCTTGTGAGGCGGCTAATTTCATTTCTTCATTAATTTCAGACGCCCGGCAATCCAAGGCACCGCGAAAAATACCGGGAAAACACAACACATTGTTAATCTGGTTGGGATAGTCGGATCTCCCCGTGGCCATAACGCCAACAATGTCTTCGACCTCTTCCGGACGAATTTCCGGAGTCGGGTTTGCCATGGCAAATACGATCGGGTTGGCCGCCATTCCCATTATATCCTCTCGGCTTACAATCCCCCCTGAGGAAAGGCCGATAAATACATCGGCTCCACGCAACACATCCTGCAAAGAGCCTGATTCAAGATTGGGATTCGTATGGTCGGCATACCATTGCCAGATGCTATTCTCATATTTCTTATTCGCACACAATGCACCATCACGGTCTACGCCTATGATCTGCTTAATCCCGGCAGAGAGCAATATTTTACTGCAAGCGACTCCGGCCGCTCCGATTCCGCAAACGACCACTTTGATTTCATGAATGGATTTGCCTACAATTTTGAGAGCGTTGATTAAGGCTGCATACACAACTACGGCCGTTCCATGCTGATCATCATGAAAGACAGGAATATCCAACTCTTCCTTGAGCCTCTGTTCGATCTCAAAACATCTGGGAGAGGAAATATCCTCCAGGTTAATGCCTCCAAAGCCAGGTGCTATCGATTTAACCACCGCAATGATCTGCTCCGTATCCTGAGTATCCAGGCAGATCGGGAAGGAATCCACTTCAGCCAATTGTTTGAATAGCATGGACTTCCCTTCCATCACCGGCATGGCCGCATAAGGCCCTATATTGCCAAGGCCCAACACGGCGCTCCCGTCGGAGATAACCGCTACCGTATTTCTCTTAATCGTCAAGGAATAGGATTTGTTAGGTTCTTCATGAATCGCCATACAAACGCGGGCCACGTCCGGGGTATAGACACGGGACAGATCGTCCCGGTTTTGAATCGGCGTTTTGAGTTTGGTTTCTATTTTTCCGCCCAGGTGCAAGAGAAAGGTTCGATCCGATATATTGACAAGGGTTACCCCTTCAAGCTGTTTAATGGCGGTTGTAATGTTGTGAATATCTCCGCTATCCGATAATTGAATGGTAATGTCCCGCACGTTCAGGTTGCGGCTGGTTTGGATCACATCCATAGCCACGATGTCACCGCCCGCTTCAAAAATCACAGAAGCGACACGGCCGAATTTAATGGCATTTGTATCGAACTCCAGTCTCAGAATGATGCTTTTTCCGCCAAGCATGTTGTTGTCCATAATATCTCCCTATAATTCATGATAAAGCTCTTGCAGATTCGTCTCTAAATGCCAGACATGATGAATAATCCTGCTGACAGCTTCCTCGCTTTTTCCGGCAAACAGGGCTAATGAACTAAATTTGGCCGTTAATTCATCCAAGCTTATGGGGTTCTCCGGCTCTCCCTTGGGATAGTCCACCCGATGCGTCAGTTGCTGCCCGTCATTCATCACAAGCTTCACGATGGCCACGCGTTTATGAGGCATGAGCTTGGATAATTCCTCATTCTCACAAACGATTACTTTCCTTGCCAGCCCCGCCACCTCTGCATCCTGTAAATATTCCGGCATGAATTGCTGATAATCCGCCTTGCCGCATTTTAACGACACGGCCACACTATACGGCGTGCTCATTTTGGCTGACGATATTCCGCGAATCTCCGTATGGTCATGGCCTTCAACGGCCAAACGATAGGTTTCCACTCTGATTTCCTTGATCTGGTTTAATTCGATCTCTTGCGAACGGCCAAGCTGCAGGGCCGCTTCGATTGCGGAATGGCAATGCCTGCAAGCGGCATAAGGCTTTCGATAGATTTGCTCGATACATAATGGTTGATCAGGGCTGATTTCGCTTATGTGTGACAGCTCCACCGGTTCGGCAATGGTGCTGAAGAACCCCCGTTTGCCCATCAAAATATTTTCCGGACCTTTCATGCCCACTCGTCCGATAAAGGCCGCATTCATGCCGGCGACAACCGCTCTTCCCACGTTATACGGCTTAAGCTCGGAATTGTCGTCGATTACCTCCAGCACACCGGCGGCACTTGTCACCGCAGCGGATAAGGCGGATTTCATGTTCTCCTTCGTAAAATCAAGCGCCGCTGCGATCGCCATGGACACGCCGATTGTGCCGCATGTGCCTGTAGCATGATAACCGCGAAGCTTATGATTAGGCTGGACTGCGCTGGCCAGACGAATAGCCGCCTCGTAGCCTACAACAATTCCTTTCATAAACTGCCGGCCGTTCATCTGCTCTTGTTGCCCTGCTGCCAGCATAGCCGAGATGACGGGTGCGCCCGGATGCATCATGCCATAGCGATGGCCGTCATCCAATTCCGCCACATGAGCATGAATCCCATTGATCATTGCGGCTGCCAGCAGACTGCTTTTCTCACCCATCCCTACCACCGTTGTCAGCCCTGTGTCCGTACGAAAGCTCTTCAAGTACTCGCGGCTTCGCGGTTCCAACATTTGGGCTCCCGCCAACGTACATCCGATATAATCCAGCACACACATTTTCGTTTGCTGCACGATCTCTTCTGTAAGTTGAGTTTCTCCCACCATCGCCAGGTGGTCTATGAATCGATCCGAAGCATTCTTGTCCATTCGATTCCTCCCGCCCCACATATAAATGGAAGGAAGGCTACTTCCGAGTCAGAAGCCTTCCGTTCCATTTCGTGTCTATTCTATTTCCAAGTAAACGATAGGCGCGTGCTGCTGTCCGCCGAAGAGATCGTTGTCCAGTACTCCGCCGGAAACCGTCGATCGGGGGAACGATATTTTTAAGGCGTAACAGTTGTCGCACTCGTAGATTTCGATTTTCTCTTCTTCAATCCGGTACACCTGTGAAAAGTAGGATTTATTAAGCTTCCCCGATCGTAATGCTTGCCGATAGAACGCTTCGTTCTCAAACAAGATGTCAATCGTTAACATAAAGGGACCGGCATTTTTAGATCGGATCAATTTGGCCAAATCACATAAATACATCGAACCTGCCTCCTTTCTGAATGCTGGATTAGATTTGGACATAGTGGATTCTAAACAGCTCGTTAGGGTGCTCCACTTCCACAATGTGATTAATGGCAAACTCGTAGGTCGCTCCCATATCCGCAGAAGGCGGGGAGAACGGGTAGGCGGTATTGCTGATGAAGCCGGAATATTCTTTCACCGGATGATGCAGGATGGTATGTGACGCGATAGCCATGACGGCTGTGGCCAACTCGGAGGTTTCGGCTATCACCTCGAAAAACAACCCTACCTCGTGACCGATTTTCCCTTTATTCGGTTCCAGCTCGCCCAGTACGCCGGATTCGCCGTACACTCTATAGTTCAACAAATATTGATCCTCGGAGAGACCGACGCTTTCCTTCACTTTCCTGCGAATGGAGGCTGCCGCCGACTCGATATAGCTTGGAAGCTGCTGGAGTATGATCGGATCTCGAATACCGGCGATGGATATTTTTTTGTAGCCTACTCGCCTTACGCCTTCCAATTTGATCGTATACGTATCGGAGTGAATATATTGGCTGCCGCTTACTTTAACCCCGCGTTCTCCATAAGGCTCATACACGGCCTCCGAAGCATCCAACATGCCTGACGGCTCGTACAGGTGGAACGGATCGGTATTCTCGTACAGCATGTGGGAAACGACACTTAACGGGGTACATCTCATAGTAGGATTTGGCGGTTCCACAATGAAATGATCCGGGTACACCCAAGCAAAATGACAATCCGGATGCTGTCTGCGCTCGACGCTCGCCGCACCGCATTCCAAAATTTTTGCTGCATGCCAGGTCGATCCGGTATCCAACCCCTTTAAGATCGGCACTGCGGCGTAGATGGACGTATCACTGGATCTTCCCGCGATCACAACTTGAGCGCCGTTTTGCAAAGCCTCGATGAAGGGATGAGGTCCCATCACACCGACAATTTTGGTTAAATTCCGGATGCGCTCTTCCGACATTTCCGGGGCATTTTGCAAAGGTCTCATCTTGTTGCCATGGAAAAATTCGAGTACCTTCTCCTGAGACACCTCGGAGTAGATGTACGACAGCTTGAAGCTCAAGTTCTGCTCCGCCGCGATCTCCTTGACAATGTCGACCGTCCAGTCCACATGCGTATCGCCGCCGGCATTGCCCACGCTGCCGATAAGCAAAGGCACATTGTGGTTGATTGCGCCTTTCAGCATAATCGTTAAGTCTCGTTTGACCGCTTGCCTGGACGTATAGGAGACGCCCGCCCCCAAGAAGTGCGGGCCGGCATCGGTCGAACCGGCATCGCATCCGATCACATCAGGCTTCAGCGACAACGAATAATTGAACGTCTCTTCCTTAAATCCGGTTCCAAGGATACCGGTTGCCGATAATATTTTAATAGGTTCCATATTCCCTCCCAGTTTCTCGAAACTTAATTGCGCCTTCAAACAAGGGATGTATCCTCATTAGTCCGGCAACTCTACCTGCAAATTATCGTCGGCATCCACGAATACCTCATAAGTCCTGACTTTCCAATCTTTGCGGTACAAGCATTGTCCGGTGCGGATATCGAATTCAATGCCATGCCAAGGACAGGCAACGAGATTTTTTTCCCCAGCCACAAACTCTCTTAATTTACGATCTGCGGTTACTTCTCCTTCAATTTGATCGAATACTCCGGCCCCCTCGCAAAGCGGCATTCCTTGGTGGGGACACAGGTTTTTTAGCGCATAATAGCTTCCCTCTACTTTGAATAAGCCAAAAGAATGACGACCGACTGTAAACACCTTATGGGCGCCTACCTTGATTTCAGAGGAATGACAAATCACATGTTTGCTCATCTTTTCTTTGTCACCTCCATCTTAATACCAGCCGGGTGGTATTTAAATCGCATAACCTTTCTTGCATTCTCACCCAAAATCTTGTATTTGTCCTCCTCCGATAAGAAGGTCAGACGTTCAATACAAGACGGATGATCCCAGTCATAATGCGGATAATCGGATGCATACATCAACGTGTTCGGCGCATCGATCATCTCGAATACCATCTTTAAATGGTTAATGTTGCTTGGCAATTCCAGAGGCTGCGTTCCATAATAAAAATCTTTCACATATTCGCTCGGCAGCTTCTTGAGCCAAGGCGTTTCCGAACGACGGCGCATATATTCATTGTCCAGTCGGTACATCATTTGCGGAATATAGAAGATGCCTGATTCCTGAAGAATAAAGTCCAGCTTCGGATAACGCTCCTTCACGCCCTGCATAACCAGACTGGTCAACTGGATCATATTGCTGATGGCAAAATCCAACCCGTGCGCCTCCGACCATTTGCCGAAACCATGCGCATACGTATTGGCATCCGGTCCCGAGAAAGCACTGTGCAAGATGCAGGGAAGATTATATTTTTCCGCCGCATCATAAATGGGGTCGTAGAAACGATCGCCCAGCGGTGGCGCAGGTCCCTGGGTCACGAAGAGGATCGCGCAAAATCCAGGTTCGGCGCCGTATCTCTCAATTAATTTGGCTGCTTCAACCGGGTCTTGCGATGGAACCGGCAAGCAGCAGTATATGCCTTTCTCCGGATCGATGATATCGTCAAGCATATACTGGACGTGAGCTTCGGCCATCACATTGGCGCGATCCTTGTCATTGATGTTGGCCAATTGCAATAACTGGCTCGGCACCATAATAATGGTTTCAAATTCCAACATTTCCATCGTCTCCAGAATACTTTCCCGCGACGATTCCATCCCTTGAGTTCGTTGCAGCAATTCCTTATGCTTGCCTACCCGGATACGTCCTCCCATCATCGCGTCATGCGTAATCCCTCCGCCGACCGGTCTGTAATACTTTCCGCTCCAGTCGCGAATCCGGGTTTTCCATGGTTCTTCCATATACTTGTGAAGCGGTCTCGGGTCATCCTGGTAATGCGCATCGACATCGACAACTCTGTACTTTGACGCCATTGTATTTCCTCCTCGTGAATTTTTTTTCACTTCGTTAAGTCAAATGCCATAAAACTCAGAACCGCTTCGCTTGAAAGACGGATTGTTGTACACATAATCCATAGCGATCAGACGGGTCCAATAGTTCTGCCCGTGATCCCTTGCAAATTTGCGAATATATACACCCGAGTGGACGATATCGGGATTGGCGTTTTGAATTCTGGTTTTGCACGCGTGAGAAGCCTCAACGTCATCGTAGCCGTTATAGCACAGCGCATAGTCATTCTGATGCTCCACAGAATCGACCGTATAAACATATTCCGCGGTTACTTCCAGCACCATTCCGATGTGGCGCGTTCCCACAGCGACCAGATCGCCCGGCTGAATTCCGCCTGGCAAGGCTTGATCCGCATCGTTCCAGGTCGGATGATAGGAAAGCGGCTTGCCGGCTTCGCCGGTCAATTCAAAGCTGTTCCTGTCGCTCGCGTCGCGTCCGCCGATACCGTTGCCGAGAAAAGAAGCGTTCATCTTGATAATCGGATAGCGATTATCGCTTTTGTTAAAATCGTACTTGGTATGCTGGTAGTAAGCTATCATGCTGTCCGTATCCCGGTACAGATCAAATCCCCCGTTGTTGATGGCCCAGTAGACAAATGAACTGCAATTCGTTCCATGGAGCTTGGCCGGATTTTCCACCTTATTCTCCGTATGCTGGTACAACACATCATCCAGACAGCCCCAACCCGTCGTCTCGCTGTCAATGTTCAGACCGTCTTGACAATTCAACCGGTACAGCGATGTGCCGGGAACAGCGATCACACCGTCATGATAGACGCCTCCGTTGCCGGATACATAAGTTACATCGAAGGGAAAATCAACAGCCAAATATTTCGCCGCCGCCACAACTCCCGCGCGAGTGCCGAATCCCGCCGTCCGCACGCAGGTCTTCAATTCATTCTGAAGCGCTGATCTGCCCGCTTCCGTGAGCAGGTTATCGCAAGGAATCGCTTGAAGGGCGTTGCTCCCCGAATCCGAATCCTGCAATACCTCTTCAACGGAGGTATACGTTCTCTGATAAGTCCGCTGTGCCTCATCTACTGTCGTCCAATGATTTCGCCACGGCTGATCCGGACCTATATAGGCAAATGTCCGGTCTCCCTGTTCGTTCGAGCGTGACTCCGCCGCCGAAATTCGATGCGTGATCTCTTGCGCTTCCTCGAACGATAGCGTTTGTGTCACGGTGATCGATGCGGTTCGGGAAGGATGAAGCTGTCTGGCTCCGACTATCGACGGCTTGAATCTTCTCCACTTCCCCCGCTGTCTTCGGGAGTCGTCGATAAACAGCGGATATTCCGGATTGGAGGCATCATCGCCGGTTCCGTATACCCCGTATTGAAACGTCACATTCCAACGCTCCTCCACCTCGTGCGGACTTCCGTCGAATGGGGCTTCAGTATCAAACGGATACATCGGCCGTTGTATTCTTGTGAAGGTCAAACTCGCCAGGTTGGCCGTGCTCGCGCCAGGTGTGTCCAGGAAATAGATTCGATCGGTGACGGTTCCATATTCCGCACGGAACTGGGCCGCCGACTTCACCAGGACGAGATCGGCATCGAGCGGTTCCAACCCGACACTGCGGTACATGGCCGGATCGCCGGTGAAGGTCGGATTTTCCATCAGCAGCAGCTTGATGCCTCCGATGCATACGACCGCGCAGCATCCCATATCTGCCGACAAATTAGCGACGGTTCCCCCTCCGAATACGAAGATGCCGCTTTCCGTTGCATAGTCTACGACTCCTTCAATCTCGAGCGGCGCACCGAACGCGGTGCTGACAGAATGGCCAACCTGCAGCCTGACGGTGCTGCCGACACCCGCCTCAATAGCCTTGCGGGCGGCGGGAGCATCCACCATCGACAGCAGGCAAGTGAACTTGGACTCGGCTCCAAGTTCCAACAGGTCCCTCAGAACGGCATTGCTGTCGCCGGGGGATCCCGCTCCCGGGCTGTCCGCGGAATCCGAGACGACAATCGGTCCAACGGTAGGCTTATCGCGACTATACAGGAAATCGACGATTTGCCGGACCGAGTACAAGGTCACATTGAATTGCTTTCGCTTGCTCCAGATGAGATTGCCGAGCCGGCGGACTTCCGCTTCTCCTTGTTCTTTGCTCCTACCCATAACAACCGCCGAGAAGCCGAGCTCGTCTACGTCCAGCCATGGCTGGACAGCGAACAGCGAGGTGACAAGCGATTGGCCGCTCCGCTCTCCGGCCGCCGCTTCGCGCCACAGCTCGAACATCGGTCCCTCGTCTGTCCGATGCGCTTCCGCAGGCGTTATCATCGGAAGCTTCACATAACATAGATGCGATTCGACTTCCTCGCGAAGCAGGGCAAACAACAATTGCGCCGCTCTATAGCCCGTCTCTGCATAATCCGAATGGGGAAACGTGCGGTAAGCTACAATCCCGTTGACGTTCGCAACGATCGTACGCGTGACATTCGCGTGCGAATCCAGAGTGATGACTAATGGGATAGTCGGTCCAATCTTCTCCCGAATGGCACACACGATTTCCCCGTCGGCATCGTCATTGTCGTCCGCAGCCCATGCTCCGTGCAGGGCGAAGAGTACCCCATCGTAAGCCGGTATGTTGTCAAAGTGCGCCATAAGCTGCCGTTTCAACTCATCCAGCGATTTACGCCGTATTTTCCCGCCGGAACACGCTTGGGCATACAGGGTTGGGAGCAGCGTCACTTGTTGTTCTGAGGCAGCCTGGCAAAACCCGCTTAGTTCGTTCTTCGTTCCATTCTCCTTCAACAGTTCCTCGCCCGTCAGATAAAAATAACGTTTGAAATCCGCCAGCGTACTTTCGGCCTCGCTAAACGTATTGCTCTCTTGCAGTAATCCGCCTACTACGACCTGCATCCCAGCTTCACCTCACTCCTTACTGATCCAATCCCCGTTGAAGCCGATATAATCTTTCACCAATGGATAAATCTCAGCCGGGCAATCCGCGATGAATTGGCGAGCCGATTCGGGCACTGGCCAAACCTGCGGAGGTTGATAAGCGATAGGTCGGAAGGACATCGCGCAGGTTAGGCGCACTTCATCCCCGTGATGAGGAAAGACGCCATGAAAGGTGCGTTCGGCAAAAATAATCAAATCCCCCGGGTCTGTGTATAGAGGAATACATTCCGGAAAGTCCATTTCCGTATAGTCCACAGGTGCCGTGCCCTTTCGATAAAACGACTTGCCCCTCTCCGTAAGCTCAAACCCTTCAGGCCCGCTATAATCCAATGTGTGCGAGTCCGGAATAATGGCCAGTCCCCCACGCTCGGGACGAATGCCGTTGAGATAAAACCACATGGAAGAGGCGCCGGTATTGTTCAGAACCGCATTCGCTCGATAAGGATGTTCCAGGGGTTCCCAATCGGTATGCCAGGCCATAGGTCCCGCTCCCGGTTTTTTATAAATGGCTGCGCTGCGGTTGAGCATAATGGGCACATGACGGTTTAACCGATTGGCGATTCGCATGTAGGATTCGTCAGCCATAAATTGCCGCAGCACCGGAGACGCTTCTACGAACGAAGGATGAGTATGGGTATAAGTGTCCGAAGCTTCCGCAGCGGGACCCATTACACGTCTCACCTCCTCCTTGAGCGCTTCCACCTGATCCTCCGTCAGGAAATGTTTCACGATGGCAAAACCATGGGTTTCATTGCACTCGCCAATCTGTTCCACTTCGCTTTTGTCAAATTCGTATCGATAAGGCAATTTTCGGGGCTCCAACTGACTCATATAGCTCTCTCCTTCATCCTTATGAAATGGTTTGAAAATGAAAGTCGGGTTCCTTTTACTTGTCCAATCGCATAACCATGAGCTTCTCTTCATTGTAATTCTCAAAGCCTGCCGCCAATAAAGCTTCAACCGCAGCCTTATTGCTTGCACGGAGGTAGGTGACATTTCGGTCTATCCCTGCTGCTTCCGGCGTCATGACCTTTTCCAGCAGGGCCAGAATAATATCCGGATGGTCCTCCCTCGACGAATCGGCTTCACAATGGTTCAAGTTAACCGAAACCTGCCCCCCCCTCTCGTTGAATTGTTGCCTGAACAGCGCATAACCGATGGCATTTCCCATTCGATCGTAGACGATCAAGGATTGATGGCTCTCCAGGTTAAACCATTGTGTGGTCCAAGAAGAATGCTCGCTGCAATAAAAGGGAAGCCGGCTCACCAGATCTGCTGCTCCTTGATGAAACCGATAGCTTGCAGCTCGTTTGCTTCTGAAGGGGTGGCCTTCATAATCTCCTTTCCGGCGCATGGTGAACAGTCCATCCACTATGGTCAGTCCACAGCTGCTGTAGGAGCGAATGCCGGGATCATTTTTGGCGTTGACCTCCAGCGTGAACGACTCTGCCCCGAATGCTTTCAAACGGCGTATGATTTCAGTGACCAGCTGCTTGCTAAGCCCTCTGCCCCGGAAAGCAGGGTTGACTCCCGTTCCGCCGTTCCACGCGAGTATCCGCCCCTCAATCACTCGAATCCCGACATTCACAAAACCGGCGGGCACTCCGTCAATAAAGGCGGCGATGGACAGCTCGGGATGGATGTATTCCTTGCCCAAGCTGTTTAGCATGGCGAAGGGCGTCCGTGTCATATCGTAGAGATAATGCTGAAACCCGACATTCCACAAGGCCGTGATTTCATCGACCGTACACTGACTCATAGTTCTGATTTCGATCGCATTCATGTCGATTTCTCACCCCTCTCTACTTCCGGAATCAGCCAACGATCCAGAAACCGATAAGCGAGTTCACGCACCTCATCGGGAAAAACATGTCCCGTCGATCCCATCCAATACTCGAATCGCTCTCCTTTCCCCAAAAATACATACAGTCGCTTCAACTGCTCCATGCCTGTGGAAATTTCCTTCCAATGCGGGAACACATGATCCTCCTGCCCGCTCCAGAAGAAGGCGGGGGTCGGTGCGGCCAATGCGGCAATTTCGTTAAGCTCGAAGGGAACTTTGCCTCGCTCCAGATCGGCCGTCAACCGCGGCAGATGATTCATCCTCTCCCCTAATCCCCATCGGTTCGGGCGCGGATCGCCGGCAAATGTACTGAAGCCGCAGCTTACCGCAAAGGCTCGGATCCGCGAATCCAGTCCCGCCAGGAAAAAAGCATTGTAGGCGCCTAACGAATGGCCAATCGCACCGATTCGTCGGGGATCCACCCGTTCCATAGCGCACAGCAGATCCAGACCATATTGGTGATCCGTCACCATTTTGCCGATGGGGCTCCACGTCGGGTATTGCACGCAAAGCTCGGATGTGGCCAGACCTTCCCGTTCCCCCATTTCGGGCGTATCCGGCGCCAATACCACATACCCGCGCTGCACTAATTCCAATCCATACTTGCCTTCGCCAACCACAACATGCTCTTTGCCGGATGGAAATGCAGGATGGAGCGCAAGTATGGCCGGAAAGCCTGAAGCGGGTACTGCGGTGGGCCGCTCTACATAGTCGGCAGGGAGGAGTAAGTAGGCAGACACCCAATCGTCGTAAGCCGTCGAATACCGAATGTGCCGCCGGTAATGGCCCTCCATTTTGACCTCCGACAAAGTTTCACAGGATACCTCCGTTCGTTCCGGCACCCCCCCGATATAATCCAACCACGTCTTAAGCAACGAGCTTCTCGACACCGGCCACTGATCTTGTGAACGCAGGTGTTCAATCAAGCTGGGGGCGCCGTTACGATGCAGATCGGATATAGAATAAGCCATGGCCTGACTCCTTTCATAAATGCTAATGGACTAGCAATTGGCCGCCCCCATTTCGAAGGCTCCCTCTATTCGTCCACCAAGGCGTGAGCCTCAATCTCAACCAGCAAATCCGGATGAATCAACGACCTCACTTCAACCATGGAAGATACGGGGACGACCTCTCCGAAATATTCTCCATGCGCTCTGGCCACTTCTTCGTACCGGGAAATATCCGTCACATAAATCCGTGTCCGGAATACATCGGACAGGCCGGATCCCAGTTGGTTCAGCGCTTCCTCGATGATCTGGCAAATGCGCTTCGTTTGTGCGTAGGCATCGTGAACGCCAACCACCTCTCCGTCCTTCATCGCCGTCGTACCGGATACCTCAACGAGTGAACCGATCCGTATGGCTCGGCAATAGCCCATTGAGGATTCCCATGGTGCGCCTGAATATACTCGTTTACGTTCCATCATCGTATGTCACCTCCTTCGCTGTAATGACCCCGCCATGCCGCTGCTACTGAGCCAAGAATCCGCCGTCTACGGCCAGCAGATGCCCGGTCACCATCGAAGCGGCATCGGAGGCCAGGAAGACGGTCGCCCCGATAATCTCATGCGGCATTCCGTACCTGCCCAGTGGAACGCGACCGATCGTCTTCTCCTTCAGTTCTTCCGCCGAAGGTACCCGTGCAACGCCTTTGTAGAACTGATTCCTGTTGTCGGCCACCTTGCCCATCGGGGTTTCAAACCACGAGGGCATCAACCCGTTGACGGCGATATGGCTAGTTGCCCATTCCACCGCCAACGTTCGGGTAATCTGGACTACCGCCCCCTTGCTCATCGAATAGGCGACCGACTCCGGGAGACCAACTGTAGCGAAGATGGAGGCGACATTGATGATCCGACCTCCCCCCTGCCTGATCATGACTTTGCCCACGGATTGGCAAGCATAGAACAACCCGTTCAGATTAATGTTCAGAATCCGCTCGAACAGCTCCTCAGGGAAGTCTTCGCTGGGACAGCGCTGCGTAATGCCGGCCGCATTGACGAGAATGTCGATTCGTCCGAATTCGGCCACAACCGTGTGTACCATCGCCTGTACAGCGTGCGGGTCCGTGATGTCCGTCAGAAACGGCCTTGCATTGCCGCCCTGCTGCTTGATCTCCCGTATGGCCGACGCCAATCGTTCCGCATTCACATCCACCACGGCCACGACTGCCCCTGCATTCGCTAGCCCTATCGCTTGCTGTTGGCCAAGCCCGCCCGCGCCTCCAACGACAATCGCCGTTTTTCCGGTTAAATCAAAGGGATGTTTCATTGCGCCGTGTATCCTCCATCTACGTATACAATTTGCCCCGTTACACTTGAGGAAGCCCGTGAAGCCAAATAAACCGCTGTTCCAGCCAGCTCATTCGGTTTCGTCATACGACCGGCCGGACTTTTCTCGATCATCACCCGCAGAGGCCCGTCCTCTTCTCGCATCCCGTCATTCCAGGCGGCGATCGCGTTTACCCTCACTCCGCGGGGGAACCACTCGACCCCAAGCGTACGCGTCAGCTGATCCACGCTACCCTTAGAGGCGGCGAAAGCAACCGTTTGAGCAATACCGAGCATGCCCGCGACCGAAGACAAATTAATGATGCTGCCTGATCCTTGCAGGAGCATTTGCTTGCCTACGGCCTGACAGGCATAGAATACTCCCTTGATGTTGATATGGACGGCTTTCTGCCAATCATCGAGTCCCATCTCTGCAGCAGGACCCCGTACATAATGCTCTCTGGCATTCACCAGTATATCGATTTTCCCGTAATCCACCTTGATTGTCTCTACGAGCCAAAGGGCCTGATCTTTCACCGAGGGATCCGCCATCCGACAATCCGGCTTGAACCCAAGCGATCCTAGAACCTCCGCGGCCGATTCCAATGGCCCTCTTGCCGAATCGGCCAAGACCAGCTGTGCACCTGCAGTGCCAAGCGCCTGCGCAATAGCCACCCCCGTCTCCCCGGCCCCGATAACCAAAGCGACCTTTCCCGTTAAATCAAACCCAACTTCGTCATTCATGGCAGCCTCCTATCGGACTATTAAATGAGCCGCAAATCCGCGGATTGCAGACGGTTGACCAAATCGCGCATAAATTCCGCAGCAGGTGCGCCGTCGATCACCCTATGGTCGAAGCTGCCCGTGAGCTGCATCACCGTTCGGACCTCCATCTTTCCTGAGATCGCCATGACCTCTTCACGAACCGCACCCACGGCAAGGATAAGACTTTCCGGAGGATTGACAATGGCTTGGAATTGTTCCACTTCATAAGCACCCAGATTCGATACGGTAACGGTCCCACCCTGTAGATCAGACGCCTTGTGGGTGCGGTTGCGAATGGCATTTACCCGCTCCATTCTCATCGAAGCGATCTCCGCAACGGATAGCTTCTCCGCTTCATGAATAACCGGCACGACCAGTCCGTTGTCGACGGATACCGCAAGTCCTACATGAACATGTTCATGCAAGGCAATATGGCACTCCTCATCCTGTGGGTGTCCGATAAAGGACGCATTCAGCGACGGATGTTCAAGCAAAGTATCCGCCACCGCCTGTATGATGAAATCCGTAAGCGAAAGCTTGATCTGCTTCTTCATCAAACTCGACTGAATGAGTTGTTTGAGGTTCAACAGGGATGTAACATCCACACGGCGGGTAATCGAAAATTGCGGGATCGTCTGGACGCTTTCCAGCATTCGTTTCGCAATTGTTCGGCGCATGGGGGACAATGGAACCTTTCGTCCCGTACCGGCGGTCGCCTTCGGCACAGCGTCAGACGATGGGACCGGAGGGGCAACGTCTGCAGAAGCTTGCTGGGAAGCGGCAAACTCGATATCGCGATGTACGATACGACTGCCCGGTCCGCTTCCTGTCAACGTCCGATAATCGACGCCCAATTCCCGGGCTCTTCTTCGCGCGGACGGGGATGCCGCTACATGGAAGGTTGGCGATTCTTCCCGCTTGGGAGGGGGAGCAGACAGCGGAGCGTTCTCCTTGCCAAGCAAAATCGCAATCGGCGCGCCTACTAAAACCTCTTCACCGGCTTCGACTAGAAAACGTTCGATCACGCCGTCTTCGGGCATCGGAAGCTCTACAACCGCTTTATCGGTTTCAATTTCCGCTATCACGTCATCTTTGGCAATCCATTTCCCAAGCGGGGCGATCCAATGAGCAATCTTCCCTTCATCCATCGTCAGGCTCAGCTTGGGTAAAAGAATCAATTTGGACATCTGAGTGTCACCTCCGAATTCAAGCTGTTAATGCGCATCAAATTTGCGACCTAACCGCCTCCAGAATATCGGAAACCTGGGGAATCGTTTGTTTTTCCAAAGTCCGGTTGTACGGCAGGGGAACATCCTTGGTCGCCACGCGCATAATAGGCGCATCCAGATAGTCGAACGCCTTCTCTTGAAGCAAAGCGCATACCTCCGCCCCCCAGCCGTAAGAACGTGTGGCTTCATGGACGACGACCCCGCGCATCGTCTTGCGGATCGATTCCACTACCGTGAGTTCATCCAGAGGATTCAAGGCTCGCAGATCAATGACCTCAGCGGACAGGCCTTCCTTCTCCAGCTGTTCGGCGGCTTCCAGGCAGAAATCCACCATGCGGGATACGCTGATCAGCGTCACATCCC
This sequence comes from Paenibacillus koleovorans NBRC 103111, assembly GCF_004000845.1. Lineage (GTDB taxonomy): Bacteria > Bacillota > Bacilli > Paenibacillales > NBRC-103111 > Paenibacillus_AA > Paenibacillus_AA koleovorans. The sequence continues at coordinate 33,302 of NZ_BIMA01000045.1, read as the reverse complement.
GACCTTGCCGGATCACTTCCGCTTTTCCCAGCGGGATCACGTAATCTTCTTCCGGCACTGGTCCCTTTTTGTTGTACAGCATTTTATTTTCGATGAATACAACCGGTCCTGGATCGCGAATCGCCGCTTTCAACAAACCTTTCGCATCGTATGGCGTGGACGGAACGACAACCTTCAAACCGGGAATGTGGGCGAACATCGTCTCCAGACTCTGGGAATGCTGAGCGCCATTGCCGCGTCCCGCCCCGCCCTGCGTGCGAATGACCAGCGGGATGCCGGTCTGCCCCCCCGACATATATTTAAGCTTCGCGGCCTGATTCATGATCTGATCCATGGCGACCGCCGTAAAATCCACCCACATGATCTCGATTACGGGAATTAGTCCCGTCATGGCCGCCCCGATGCCGGCGCCGATAAAACCAGCTTCGGATATGGGCGTATCCCGAACCCGCCGTTCGCCGAATGACTCGATCAAATCCTTGGTTACCTTGAAAATGCCGCCGTATTCCCCAATGTCTTCGCCCATCAGGAATACTCGCTCATCCCGGGCCATCTCCTCCCGGAGCGCTTCGTTCAGCGCCTGTGCCATCGTAATCTCACGCATCGCGCATTCCCCCCCGATCCCGAAACTTAATACACATCCGCGTAGATGGCCTCCGGTCCCGGTTCGGGGCTTAAGCGCGCCGATGCCACCGCTTGCTCGAGTTTGGAGGTCAACTCCCGGTCCCATTCGGCCAGCAAGGATTCCGTTGCAAGGCCTTGCTCCAGCAGCTTCCGCTTCAAGCGATCCAGCGGATCCTTGCCGCGCCATGCCGCCACTTCCTCTTTGCTCCGGTACATTTCCGAGTCGCCGAACATATGCCCTTGCAGCCGGTAAGTTTTCGCCTCGATCATCGTCGGTCCTTCCCCCCGTCTGGCTCGTTCCACGGCGGCAGACGTCGTCTCGAACACCGCCTCCACATCGTTGCCGTCGACAATGATCCCGGGCATGCAGAATCCGGCGGCACGTTCGACCAGATCCTTATTTTTGACGGAACGATGGAAGGGCGTCATCTCCGAGTACAAGTTATTCTCGCAGACGAGAATAACAGGCAGGCACCATACGGCCGCCAAGTTCAGCGCTTCCGAAACCGCTCCTTGATTGATCGCTCCATCGCCGAAAAAAGCGACGGACACGCGGTCGATTCCGCTCATCTGGGCAGACAAGGCCGCACCTACGGAAATCGGCACTCCTGCACCTACAATGCCGTTGGCACCTAGAATGCCTGTTTGCACATCCGTGATATGCATCGGACCACCCTTGCCCTTGCAGTACCCATCCACCCGACCCAGCAATTCGGCGAACAGCTTGTAAGGATCCGCCCCTTTCGCCAGATGCTGGCCTCTCCCGCGGTATGTGGTGGTGATATAATCATCGTTGCGCAGCGCGGAACAGACCCCGACCGCCACGGCTTCCTGACCGATATAGGAATGATACGAGCCGCCGATCAACCCTTCTTTATACAGCTCAATCGCCATTTCCTCGAAACGTCTGATCGTACGCATACCGCGGTAAAATCGCTGCAGCTTGTCACCCATGGCCATCACCCTTCTCCGTCTTCGACGAATCCGATTGTTTCCAGACAGCGGCCAGCTCCAGCGTATAGCCGTCAGGATCGTAGAAGTAAACCGCTCCTTTCCCCGCATTCGGACCCTCGCGGATGGCTATGGGAGCCGTCCGGAAGCGGACGCCCGCCTGCTTCAATCTTTCATATTCGGCATGAATGTCATCGGTAATAAAGCAAATATGCGCGCTGCCGACATGGTAGTTCGTCTTGTCCAAATCGATGCCTGCCGGAGCAACATATTGAATCAGTTCCAGCTGAACATTAAATCCGTTCAAATAAGCCACATGCATCTCCGCTTCGGCATACCCTGTAATGTCCTTCAGGTAGTCCGCCGTCAATTGCCTGCGATCCGAAGCCACTTGAAAGCCAAGATGGCGATAAAAGGCTATGGAACGGTCCATCTCCTTGATCGTAAAGGACACATGATGAATGGATTGAATCATGGAAAGCCCGCCTCTCCTTCATTTCCGCTATACAGACATTACCTGGGTCGTATGGGCCTCGATAAAATCAGGATCCAGGACATAACCGAGTCCCGGCGCGTTTGTGGGAACCGCTTCGCCGTCCTTCAACTCATAGCTGCGGCCGGCGATCAGATGGAAGCTGCTGTTTCTCCCGGCTGTCGACACTACCTCGATCAAGCTGCACCCGGGCAAAGCCAACGCCAGATGAATATGGAGCGGAGCGAAATAATGGGGAATCACCGGGAGATTCCAGGCATTGGCCAGGGCTGCGATTTTCCGCCATTCCGAGATGCCTCCGCACAGTGTCGCATCCGCACGAACGATATCCATGCAGCCTTCCTTCATATATTCGAGAAACATCCATCTTCCCGCGATAAACTCGCCCACAGCCAGGGGAGTGGAAGAGGCTTGCCGCAGCCAGGCCAATCCCGCCCGCTGCTCCGGAGGCAGCGGTTCTTCCACGAAAGATAGTCCAGTTGTTTCCCGATCAGCCCTCTCGATCCACCTCAGCACGGCCTTCGGATCGTCCCAAGCCCCATTGGCATCTACACCAAGCTGAATCCCGGCGGGCAGTTGATTGCGTACGGCGATAAAGCGCGCAAGATCCTCTTCCATGGACGCACCGCCCACAACAAGCTTTAGATGTTTGTAGCCCTGATCGACATAATCCAGAAACTCCTTACAAAGCTCTTGGATACCTTTTTCCGCGCTGTAATAACCGCCCGCCATCATGACCGGCACGGAATCCCTATAGCCGCCAAGAACCCGATGAAGCGGCACATTCCATTGTGTCGATTTCAAATCCCATAGGGCAATATCCACCAGACTGAGGGCCCGCATCAAGGCGCCCTGCCTGCCATTCAGGCGAACGCCATAATACATCGTTTCCCATAATCGTTCGATCTGCCCGACAGGTTGGTTCATAAGCAACGGTGCCAGCAGCGAAACGACGATGTCCGCCAAGTTGGCGCCTCTGGTGAAAGCAAGAGCATAGCCTTTCGCTCCGTGATCCGTCGTCAGCTCGACCAGACAGTACTCCCTTTGTTTGACCGCGTAGCCTCCCAGCCAAACCGGATTTTCCAGGGGTACGACGATCTGGCGGGCGGTCACATTTTGGATCGTTTCCATGTGTCAGTCCTCCCAGATAAGCACACACTTTACAGCTTCTCCGCGTTTACTCCCCAAAGTGTCTGTAGCCCAAAAACCACTTGGTCGGCCAATTCCTGGCCACCTGCCGGACCGATCGCGTTGCTTGCCGGAACCGATCCATACCCACCGCCTTTCACAGAGCGCGGACTTGGCACATAAGTACCTCCACCCGTTAATTGAACCAAAAAGGTTTGCAGCGCAGGACTGCGAAGCTTGATTTGAATCCCAAAGTCCAGGTAGTATTCATATGGAATTGTGGCAAAGGCTACTTCTCCCAATCGCAAAATATGCAATTTAGCAGCTACAGTAGAAACGCTTTGTTGCTGCTCATAACGCGCGATCACTCTCTGATTCCATAATATCCGGCGATACACGGCTGATAGCGGAACGTACCATCGCGGCTGCTGACGAAGCTCAGGCTGATTAGCCAGCTTCGTCTTTTCTTGTTCATACTCCAGATGAAGCTTGTCGATCTCCATTTGGGATTGTTGAACATCGGCTGCTGTTATTTGGTTGAGTGCGAGATTGACGGTTCTTACTTGGTGCTGAAGGATGGGATGGTAATCGATCTGCCGGCTGATATACGGTAAAATCTCTTCTAGGGAAGCTACTATCCGATGGGCGATTTCCTCGCGCATCGATCTTCCTTTAAGCTCCAACATCCGCTCGTTCGCTTCCAGATCATAGAGCAACGAAGGACTCAGGTCTCCGGCGGCGCTGCACTGCGGTAATATATACAGATTTTCACCGAATCTTCTCCGAATTTCCAGGCGAGTTTCATGCCAAAAATCCGAACTAACCGTAAAATCATGCATCGTCTCTTGAGAGGGACAAGCAAGGTTCACTATTAAACCGGTCAGCTGGCGATTCACGTCATAAATCGCAGTCAACTGAACGCTGTGGTCTTCATACCCTTCGATATGTCGGAATGAATCGTAGAGAGCCGGATCTCCGTTATACATCGTCGATTTCCCTTCACGATCCACCCATCTGCGATTGCGTCCAACTGCAGCATAACCTAAGCCGAAAGCGATCCCGCCTTGTTGTCGCGATTGCCATGCCCGAACAATGACTTCAACCAACCGAGCGGACAAGAACTTCAAATACTCTTCGACCGGCATTACGTCCAATTCGAGATTCATTCCTCCAATTGAGGAATGATCCGCATCCTTAGCCGGCAGACGATGCTCGGGTGCTGTGTGTGTATGCGTCGCATTGAAAATAACTTGCGTCGGATCAGGAGCATCTGCCTGCCCTTGCAATTGCAAGCGCACTCGATCGCGAAGTGCATCGGGGATATTGATTAAATCACAGCTTACAAAAACGACTTGTTCCGTACCCGATTCCATCGCGCAAGCTGTTGCCGTCAAAGGATCCCTTACACCTTCAGAAAGCCGGGTATACAATTGGCCAGCCAAGAATACAGGCGACAACGGAGTGATGTCAGTTTGAGCCAAGCCTACTTTAAATTCATTCTTGTTCATCCGCATATGTGCTCCTTTCGTTTCGTCTGTATTGTTGCGGCAAGACATGAAATTCCTTTTTAAACAACATGCTGAAATAACGGTAATTGGAATAGCCGACCTCTGCTGACACCTCATGAACCTTCATGGACGTATGCTGGAGCAGATAGCTTGCCCGAAGCATCTTGTTTTTGGTTAAATACTGAATAAAGTTGATACCCGTCTGTTTCTTGAACACTTTACTCAAAACAACAGGGTGAATATGAAATTGCTCTGCAAAACGATCCAAGCTCATGTGCTGGTAATCACTGAAATTTGCAATCATCGCCTGGATCCGATCTACGATCTCGCGATCCGTCAATTTATTGGAATCTGCCAAACTGTACAAAGCGGAAAGACCTTTCCGTACCAAATAGTCCATCCGATTGCGCAGCTCGCTCCATTTCTCGGATGAGTGGACCCAATCTTCCCAGTAAGCTTTATCGGTTTCTTCAATAAAACGCATGTTGCTATTCTGAAAGGCACCATCCAAAGAGCCTAACAGCATAACGCATTCCCGTTGCAGCAATTTAAGTGAAATCTCACCGATATAAGAGGTCCATTGATCGAACAATCTGTGAAATTCGACTAAGTCCGACTTGCCTGATGCTAGGTGGGATACCATTGCATTTCGCAGCATGATGGCGGAAGAAAGACCCGAACGGTGAGATTGTTTCATTCTTATCACGGCCAAATCCCTGGTTTCATCAAAAAAACAGGATGCTGTATAGAGATCTATTTCTTTTCGCAACTGATTAATGAATTGTTGGCAATCGTAAAAACAGTCTGTCTCCGATTCCGTAGAATCAACTAAAACTACGATGCCCTTCATCCCTCTATAGGTTTGAAACTGAATCATGACTTTATCTTTAGAATCCGATTGGTCTTTTCCCATCCGGATTTTTTTCCGCAAGTTCTCATCGGACCAAATCTCGGGATAATCGATGCTTTTGATCTCGATGTTATACCCGGATTGTTCCAGCAGCCTTAGCTCTTGCTGAAGGTTAAGTTTCATCTCACTCAGCAAATCCGTTTGAACCTTTTCAACAATCTTTTTCAGATCCTTGTCGTACACCGGCTTTAGCAAATAATCTTCTACGCCAAGCAATAGCGCTTCACGCGCATATTCGAATTCTCCGTACCCGGTGAGAATGACAAATCGGGTGTGAGGCAGCTTGCCTCTCACTTGCCTCAGCATCTCCAGCCCGTTCAATTCAGGCATGTAAATATCGATAAATACAAGATTGGGCTGAATCAGAAGAAGGCGTTCCAGCGCCTTAAAACCATATTCGACATCAAAAATCAGGTTATCGGAAGATAACAGCGACAGTTTATGAATGATGCTTTCCCGGGTAGACTTCTCATCTTCAACAACACAAATTTTCATGTCGACCTCGATTCTCCGTTAGCCTTTCACGGCGCCTGAAATACCCTCAATGAAATATCGTTGAAAGAAAACGAAAATGGTTAGAACAGGAATCAATGCAATGGACGCAGCCGCTGCAATCCCTGGATAATCTGTAGTTAGATGGTTGGAAAAGTTATACATGCCCACAGACAAGGTCTTCAAATTCGGTGAGCCTAATGTGAAGATTAGAGGGACGAAAAAAGAATTCCAGGCGTTAATGAATTGTACGATGGCGACCGTAGCGATAATCGGCATGGCTAGCGGCAGCATCACCTTGTAATAGGTTTTGATAAACCCACAGCCGTCCATCTCCGCGGAATCCTCCAATTCCTTGGGAATGGCCGCAAAATAAGCTGCAAAAAGCAGGATGAAAACGATGTGAGTGCCTGAGGATTCTACTAAAATGAGCCCCGCCATCGTATTCAAAAGTCCAATCCATTTAATGAATAAGTAGACCGGCAAAATCGTATATCCTTTGGGAACGAATAAGGTGAATACGAATAAACCCATAAGAAACTTTCTTCCAGGAAACTGGACTCTTCCGAGCGAATATCCCATTAAGGAGCTCACAATCACAACCACAACGACGACAGAAACGGAAAGGGTAACGGAATTCATGAAGTACACATTGAAATGTGCGACTTCCCAAGCCCGTTTGTAATTGGCCCATTGCGGGATATCAGGCAACAACTGTAGCCCGCCGGTTAAAAATTCAGAATCGGTTTTTAAGGAGGAGAACATCATCCAAATTAAGGGATATATCCAAATAAGAGCAACGAGAGCCAACAATACATGGATAATTAATACAAGTAACTTATTCATTCTCATATAACAGCAGTCCTTTACTCTTTCTTCATGGTTATACCTTAACGCTATACCGATTGCTAAGCATTTTACCGACAAAAGTCACCAGCAAAGTTACCGCAAAAACCATCATCCCAAAAATGATCCCGGCTGCTGAACCCAGTCCGATTCGAGGAAGGCCTCCTGATTTAAAGACCGTATTATAAATAAATAGATCTGCTGTAGTCGTGGCGAAGAATGGCCCGCCCCCTGTTAATGTGACTACTAAATCGAATACATTAAATCCGCCGATGATGCTAAGCAGCAGGATCACGGCAGCGCCTGGAAGAAGGAGCGGCCAAGTAATGTATCGAAAGGTATTGATCGCATTGCTTCCGTCGATCTTGGCCGCTTCAAACACATCTTGAGGGAGCGATTGCAGGAGAGCCAGCCAATAGACCATTTTTAAACCGAATTGGATCCATGCTCCAATGAGAATCAAGATGACCAGCGCCGTAGATGGATTCACGAACCAATTGACCGCTTGATTCAGGATGCCCAATTTGATTAATATACTATTAACCAAAGAGCCCTCATAGCCGAAAATCAATCGCATTACAACTCCGATAATAGCGGTCGTCGAAATCACCGGTATGAAAAACACCGTCCTGTAAATAGCCTTCCCTTTCATAAACTTCGCATTGAGAAGCATGGCCAATAAAAAGGAACCGGGCATGACGATCACGAGGACGCCACCGATGTACATAAAACTGATCTTAACGGCATCCCAAAACCGTTCATCTGCAATAATCGTTCTAAAATTATCAAGTCCGATGAAATCTTCCAGAGGTCCGAGCCCGTACCAGTCAAAAAATACATAGACATAGCTCATAATAATGGGATATATGGTAAAAAAGAGAAACAATAACAGCTGAGGTACGAGGAAAATATAGGCCCAAATCATTTTTTTGACCTTTAAAGTATGCAGCCTGCCGCTTTTCTTTATAGGTTTTTGCACAGCGATTTGCACTCGAAGCTCGCCTCCATGAAAGAAGGGCGGGTGATGACACCCACCCTTCATGTAAATTGCTACTTGTTCTTATAATCCTCAAACGGTTTCCAGCTCTGGAAGATGAAATCCTTTTTCGCTACAGGAGGATTTTTCTTATTCACGGTCTCAATAGCGGCATCCCATACCTTGTTCGTCTCAGCGTTCACTTTATCAAGAGCCGCTTGCAGATCCGGGATCTGACCTGCCAAATAGCCATAAAACACATTCTCGACCGTAACGGAAGGTTTCTTCGCAGTCGACTCCGTATACACATCAATCAATTTATCATTCGCAATTCTTGGATTCGGCACTATTTTATATATTTTATCGATCATTGGGGTTAACTTGTTGAACATCGGAGACTCATTTTTCACCGTTGCATTCAGAGCGGTAACCGGAGATCTCAGCTTTGCCGATTCCAATCCTTTTTTGTATGTGTCTGCCATGAAAAATTCAAGGAATTTCGTCACTTCTTCCGGATGTTTGGTTTTCTTGTTCACTTGCCAGAAATGATCGCTTGTTTCATTAAAAGCAACATAAAACGGCTTGCCATCCTTCGTCGGTATATTCATTACACCTATAGTGTCTGAAGGATAAAGGGAGGTTGATTCGATATGTCGAAATGCAAAGGCAGCATCTTTACCGTCCAGAAACGGTTGCGTGGTTTCACCGTTTGACATCGTCAGCCAGTTAGGCAAAAACAGCTTTTCGTCATCCAGTTTTTTGAAAAACTTCATGGCATCCACTAATCCAGGATTGTTATATACATATTGACCCGTTTTATAGTTAAAACCGTCTGCAATATCAGGATCTACCGCCGATGACATCGCATTCAAATAGACAAGGTGGAACCACCAATAATCGCTTCTGCCAGATACAGCGATTCCATATTTCGAATTGTTAGCTTCCTTTGTTTTTTTGACCATCTCGATAAATTGATCATAGGATAGTTGTTTGTTTAAATCAGCTTCCGTATACCCCGCTTTGGCAAGCATGGCCTTGTTATAGAAGACCAGAGGTACCGCCGGGCGCGGGTCACGCGTTGGAACGCTATACACCTTGCCCTTCAACGTGGTTACTCCTTCCGTAAATGTGCCTGGTATAAATTCGGCCATTCTTTTCGGAGGAAAGATCTCGTTCAAGTCCTTGAGCAAGTCAAGCTCAACCATCTTTTGCAGGGGAATATTTATTTCATTCAAGAAAAAATCCGGCAAGCTATTGCCTGCAATGGCCGCCTGCATCGATGCTGCATATTGAGCAGCAGGGATATCATTCACTTCGATCGTAATCAAGGGATTGGCTTTCTGAAAATCGGCGATCGTTGATGTGAGCATTTCTTTGTAAATACCGCCCAGTCGATACCAAACCTTGAGCGTGACCGGCTCCTTCGGGCCGCTTGGCGTTGCCGTAGGTTTCGCACTTTCTGAACTTGCCGGACTGCTTGCCTGTGGTTCGTCTTTTGAACTGGAGCATGCTGCCAGGAAAGTACCCAAAACCAAGATGAACACTATCAAAATCAACATCCTTCTTCTTGCCATCCAAATTCCCCTTTTCGTTGTTTTGTGGATTACCTCGTTATAGTACCACCTATATTTAATAGCCATAGTTATAACTTTTTAATAAAATGGTACTACTTTTTTTCACTTCTATTGCTTGTTGAATTCACAATTCTCTCTGTAGTATATTTCTATTGAGGTGTATAGTGATGTTCCTTCCTTCGAGCCCCTTGAAAAACCAGTTGTTTTTAATTCTGATCCTGTTTTTAATTGTGCCCTTATTTATTGTCAGCTATTTTTCGCAATCCTCCATGTACCGCGCCAGCACAAAGTTCGTTACTGAAAACTCCGAACTCAATGCCGACAACGGAGTTGCGTTGATTGAATCCTATTTAACCCAATTCGAAAAAACGATAAACGATTTATCCTTCACCCCGCCGTTTCAGCATTTTCTGCAGAACCTGGATGACCTCGCCTATTCGCAGCAGCTGTTCGTTTTCGATATTGAGAAGCCGCTTCGGATTTCCATCGTTAATAAGCCCGAGGTTGTCGAAGTAATATTTATTGACCGCTCCTCCAACATTTATCCGGCCCGGAAAAATATGAACTCCATCATGAACTACTCCTACAATCTATTAAACGATCCTGTCTATGAGCAGGTTTTCTCGAAAAATTCCTTTCAACTCATTGGTCCCCATGAAAATAAATTAGTTCAATCCCCTAAAGCGATGGTCGTGTCCGTTGTTAAACCCATGATTAATTATGCGAACTTCACGATTGATGGATGGTTTATGATTAATTTTGATTTAAAGTCGATCATCGAGATTGTGGCTACAGCTCACTCAGCCAAAACCAACACTATTTTTCTCTACAACATAAGCAACGGAATGTATATAGGCGATAACAACGTTTCAGAAGCTATCATTCATAAAGTGGACTCTCTTTTTAGGAACAACTCTGCGAATGTGGAAAGCCAGATAATCAACATCCAATCCATCGATTATTTGCTTACCAATCGGTCCTTGATGTTTGACGATTGGAGACTGGTCAACCTGGTCTCCTTCGACACCTTAATGAAAGGGACCAAATCTACACGAAATTTGACCTACATCATTGGCGCCATCTGCTTTATTGTCGCCTTTGTCCTTTCATTCGTCTTTATTATGCAAATTTTAAAACCGGTATACAGGTTAAAACACAGCATGAGTTTATTCGGCAATGGCATTATTTCCAAAGTTCATAAAATTCCTAGAAACGAACTGGGTTACTTGATCCAGACCTTCAATCAAATGCTGGATGAACGGAAGAAGATGGAGGATGAGATTGTTCAGAAGACCATTTGGGGAAAGGAAAAAGAACTGCTTCAATTGCAAGCGCAGGTAAATCCGCATTTTCTGTTCAACACGTTAGGTACAATTGAAGCTTTGGCCGATCGAGGAAAAAAACAGGATATGGCTGATCTCATTCATGAAGTCGCCAACATTCTAAGATACAATATCCGCAACGATAAGGGTTGGGTAAAGCTTCATGAAGAAATTGAGTATGTACAATACTATCAAAACATTCATTTCTACAGATACCATCGGCCCGTTACGATTCATTACAATGTAGATGCAAGCGCACACAATCTATTAATTATTAAACTTGGCTTACAGCCCTTTGTCGAAAATGCGCTGAAATACGGATGGAACGAGTTGAAAAATGCCGAATATTTTGCCATTGACCTTCGGATCACGGTAGTCGATAACCGTCTTCATATCCGCATCTCCGATAACGGGCCCGGATTCGATCAACAGGTGCTGGAGCATCTTCAAGAGATGCTGCAGTCCCCTGCCGATCGAATGATTCCCTTTTTCTCCAGACATACCGGGATCTACAATACTTATCGACGCTTTCGACTGATCTATGGAGATGCCCTAACCATTTCCTTCGACAATCAAGAGCATTCGGGGGCTGTCGTAACGATCAACATTCCCGCTTCATTTCCTGATCCTTATACAGAAGCTGAATGACTTTTTTACAAAATTCGCCCATACAATCCAGAACTAATTTCATTGTTATGAATGATCACTTTTCCGTTTACAAGCACATATTCGATTCCGGAAGGATCCTGCCGCGGATGCTCAAAGCTTGCATTACCGTTGATGGTCTCCGGGTCGAATATGACAATATCCGCATAATGATTCTCAATAAGCGTACCGCGGTTTTTGATCTTGAATTGCCGCGCTGGAAATCCGCTCATTTTGTAGATCGCTTGCTCCAGACTGATCCACTTGTGCTCCCGAACAAATTCACCCAGCACTTTCGGGTAAGTCCCAAATCCGCGGGGATGCGGCTTCTGACCGACATAGATGCCGTCCGTGCTGATCATATGAAGCGGATGCTGGAAGGTTGGCTTCAAGATGGGATACCGCTCTTGCGGCCAGTGATAAATCATCAGTGCCTGAAAGTCGGTACTAAGCAAGATTTCACAAATGGCATCCGGTAAATCAAGCCCCATTTCCTGCTGCACTTGACCAAGCGTCTTCCCCTCCCAACCCGTAGATTCTTGGGTTCCGAGCGAGGCAAAACGGAGCCTGTCCACAGGGAAGGCCTTGTTAAGCTGTTCCGCATATTGTTGTCGAATGCTCTTTTGCTTGATTCTCTCCTTGACTTCCTCTAGCGAACCGAGCTGCAATTCGGCAGGGAACGCCAATAGAAGATGGGTGCACCCGGCGGGATACGGATACATATCGAAGGTGACATCAATTCCCTGGGAACAGGCAAAATTGATTTGTTCGCCAGCAAGCTCGTCTACGGCAAAATGAGAAATATGCACGGGAATATCCGCTTGTTCGGCAATAGCAAACGTTTCCGCACAGCCTGCCACCACACGTTCTGCATAACCTCTTTGGTGCGCTACATAAATACCGCCGTATTCGGCAGCAACCTTGGACAAGCGTACAAGCTCGCGCAGATTGGCCCGCCGCATCGGTTCGTACTCCAACCCCGTACAGAAGGCAACCGCTCCGGCCTCCATCCAGTCCCTCACCATCCGCTCCATCCGCTTCAGCTCATCCTCGGTCGCTTCTCGATCTTCCCAACCTACGGCTTCCAATCGGATCGAACCATGGGGGACCTGCAGCGCCAAATTGGAAGGCAGACGTCCGTGAAAAATAGAGAACAGCTTATCCATGGACATATCACCGTTAGTTTCGATTAGCGCGTCCTCGTAAAAAGCGTGCAAATACGCTTTTTGTTGCAGCAACCGATGCTGCGACAAGGGCGCCCACGAGAAGCCGTCAGGGCTGGCCAACTGCGTGGTGACTCCCATCTTCAGCGGAGCATATTGATCGATGCCTCCAAGAATAGCCAGCTCGGAGTGGACATGAACATCGATGAAGCCCGGTGCAACGACTTTCCCGGATGCATCCAGAATTCGTTCGGCATCTGCTCCCGTCAGATCCCCTATCGCTTCAATCCGATCTCCAATAATCCCTAGATCGGCCCTTTTGGCCGAAGCTCCCGTCCCGTCTATAAGCAAACCACCCTGAATGACAAGATCAAATTTCAAGTTCATATCCCCCTCTTGGTTGGCGTGGATTAACACGTAGCTAATAGTATTGTAATCTACTCCATCCGCGAAATACGAGATATTTTTGCTCAGCTAACCAAGCAGAGTCGCTTAAGCTTTGAGAAATACTGTCTTTATCGAGGTGAAAAATTCAATAGCCGCCTGGCCTTGCTCGCGTGAATGAGAGCTGGACTGTTTCATGCCCCCAAACGGTGCCTGCAGCTCTACCCCAGCCGTCTCCGAATTAATCCTTACCAACCCAGCCTCCATATCCTGAATAAATGAAAGAATGTGACTAATACTTTGCGTGTAAATGGAAGCGCTCAGACCATAATCCGAATCGTTAGCCAACTGAATCGCAGCTTCCATAGAATCGACCGGAATCAGCGCGAGCACGGGGCCGAATATTTCTTCTCGGGCAATCGCCATGTCCGGTGCTACCTTATCGAAAACCGTGGGCTGAATAAAGAAACCCTCGGCCAGGTCGGGAGAGTCCGGCACTGAACCGCCGAACAACAGCTCCGCCCCTTCGTCCATTCCTTTTTGAATGTAAGATTGTACGGTTTCCAGTTGTTTTTCATGGGCACAAGGGCCAAGCCATGTACCGGCCTCCAAGCCGTTTCCCACTGTCAACCCTTTTAATTTGACCACGAGCTTCTCTTTGAAAGCTTCGTAAACATCACGCAGAATAATAACGCGGCTAGTTGCCGTACATTTCTGTCCGGTCGACCGGATTCCCCCGCTGATCGTTGCATCAACCGCCAAATCCAAGTCCGCGTCCGCAGCGATAATAATCGGATTTTTCCCGCCCATCTCAAGCTGATATTTCGCTCCTCTGGCAAGCGCCGCCTGGCCGACCCGTTTACCGACTTGGTTGGAGCCGGTAAACGTAATCCCGTTTACATGCGGATGCTCCGCAAGCCCTTGCCCGATAACGGATCCGCTGCCAGTCACCATATTCAGTACGCCTCCGGGAAGTCCCGCTTCGGCGAAGCATTCTACAACCTTTGCAGCTGTCACGGACGTTTCCTGTGCGGGCTTCAACACTACCGTATTGCCGTAAATCAAGGCTGGCGCCAGCTTCCAGATTGGAATGGCTACCGGGAAGTTCCAAGGCGATATGACCCCGACCACTCCAAGCGGCACACGAGTCGTAAACATAAGCGCTTCGCTGTCCGTCGAGGGAATTACGTCCCCGATCTTCCTCAATCCTTCTCCGGCATAATAACGCAGGATGGCAACTCCTCGTGCCGTTTCACCCTTTGCTTCGGGCAGTGGTTTGCCCATTTCACGTGTCATTGTCTCCGCAACTTCATCTATACGCCTTTCAAGCGCATTGGCCATTTTAAACAAATACTCGCCTCTCGCCGAGCCGGACAGCTTTCTCCAGCCTTGCTGGGCCGCTCTGGCGCTTGCAACTGCTTGATTCAAGTCCTCCGCTGAGGAAGACTGCACATAGCCCACGACTTCGCTTTTCTGGGCAGGGTTTAAGCTGGGAACGGTTTGCCCAGTGCCCGCAGTACGCCATTCGCCGTTTATATAATTCAAATAAGTTTGTCCGCCAACAAATACAGATTCCATATTATGCCAATCAACCTTTCTGAAACCCGAGCTCCCGATTGCGCTTCTGCGCTTCTGCCGTTTGATGAGGAACCCTCTTGCGGATAGGGCGCGCTTTGAGCTCGCATACGATATCGGCGATCTCGGCCGCGGCCGCCTGGATCAGAATGTTCCCTTTCTCCTTCGTGGCGACAGTCGGGTCTCCCCACGTTCCTGTACCGGAAACGGTACTCCAATATTCATTTAGCTGCACCTGATTCGCATACCCCTCTGGCGGATTTCCCGCGAGGTCGGACCAAAAATGCGCGCTCATATACGGATTTATGTCTTTCACCGCCCGGTCCATTTGTACTTTACTGTCGTCCACAGCCAGATAGATGGAGGTTTCCAGCTCGCACGCATGGCCGGTCCACTCGGATTCCTGAAATTGTTTTACCGCAGTCTGTACCTGCTTCAATTCCCACCATGACAAGGACGCGCATAAGGTGTCCGGGTTATCCACGACCGTCAAGCGCGAAGCCATCTGGAGGACGGGACGATTGCTGCCATGTCCGTTCACGATGAGAATTCTTCTGAATCCATGATACGCCAGGGAGGAGGTGATGTCCCTCACGTAATTGATAAAGGTATCCCATCGTATAGTCAGGACGCCCGGTCCGTCGATATGGTGCGGGCTATAACCGATGTTAATACACGGCAGCAGTACGACTTCATCAGGGATTAATTCAGCCGCGGCTCTACAAATGGTTTCCGCGATGACTACATCCGTGTCGACAGGCAAATGAAGACCATGATCCTCAATGGTCGCCGCCGGAATGATGCATACCTTCCCGGCCTCAACCGCTTCATTGATTTCTTCCCAAGTCAGTTTTACATACTCGTATGGTTTCGTGCTCAAGGGCGTTTCCTCCTGATCGTCCGGAATTTCAAAGACCCATTCGTTCGAGAACCTGCTGAAGAGCCGATAGCGAGGCTTCAATCCTCACGGCCGGAGGACGCAAATCGCTAAGAATATCGGGGGATTTGCAGCCGCCGGAAGTTAGCAGACAAACTGCCGTATCGGTTTCCTTAAATTTCTTCTCGCCGATTAACTTAAACAAGGCAGCTGTTGGCAAGGCGGATGCCGCCTCCGCGCACAATCCTTCCTTTGCCAGTGTCCGCATGCAATCCTGGATCTCCCCGTCGGAAACCGTGACCGTGTCGCCTCCGGATCGATAGATCGCTGCAAGCACATGGTCGCCCGCCGTCTCTTCCCGCGTAGAGGTAGCTATCGAGTAGGCGCCGGGTTGAGTGCCGATTCGCTCGAGGCCTTGCTTGAACGCTTTCTCCACAACATTGGCCCCTGAAGCCTGACAAGCAATCATTTGCGGGATGCGCTCGATCAGCTTCATTTCCTGCAGCTCTCTGAATCCCTTGTAGATCCCGTACAAGGCATTGCCGCCAGCAACGGGAACGAGCACTTTGTCGGGAGCCGCGCCCAGATCTGCAAGGATTTCATAAGCGATGGTTTTATACCCTTCGATACCATACGGACTGGTCAATTCGCGATTTTTCAAGGACACGACCGGGAACCACCCGAGCTCCATTAACCGCTGAACCATGCTGTCCCTTGCATGCCACTGGGTTACGATCGAAAGCGCGCCGTATTGCGAAGCCAAATCCACCATCAATTTGGGCGTCTCCGCCGGGAACAGGATCGTACTCCTCAGATCGGCTCGCGCCGCGTAAGCTGCCGTCGATATGCCCTGATTGCCCGTAGATGTCCCCACTACCCGGCTATGGCCAAGCTCGCGAACCTTGGTGATCGCCACACTGTTGAATCGGTCTTTGTGAGACCATGTAGGGTTAACCGATTCATTCTTGGTGTAAATATGCCGGAAGCCCATTCTGGAAGCTGCGAGCATAGGGGTTAATGGCGTCATCCCTTCGCCTAAAGTTACTGGAACGACGCCCTCATCGAATGGAAGCAGATCACTGAAGTCCCAAATGGAACGGCCTCTTTGAACAAAAGCTTTTTTTCGAGACGGGCTTAACGCCGCATAATCGTAACTCACTTCCAGCCCTTGAAGCCTGCCCGATTCCTGACAGCGCAGGCAGAGACCAGATGGAGCATTCAATCGATACTGTGTCCCGCACGCTCCGCAAACCAGCCACTTTTTCATATTCCGCCTTCCCGGAAGTCCGAGGCTCTCTCGAGGTCTCGGGGGAGCGTTCCGATGAGAAAAGCAAGATCTCCCATGTACACGGAACAAAATGCTCGTACAGCCCAGATTGCCCCGCTTTCTTCCGCTATTACGGATTCGAGACGCTCTCCTTCCTCATTGACTACGTACCCCAGCTCCTGCCCGCTGTGCACCTCATCCCCTATTGCAACATGGGATTGAAAAAAACCTGAGGTATGGAAGTACTGTCTGACGGTTGTTCGAATGGCCTTGCCGTTTACAGCCGGATCCGTCGATTCCATCATGCCCAGGACATGCATGACAGCGTGAATGCCAGTAACATATTGTCGAATATCCTCTTCGCGCGCTGCTCCCCGTCCTGTCGTTTCCGTAGCAATCGTCGTAATCCCATATTCCGATACGGCCCCGTTTAAAGTTCCCGGATTCACCGGGATCTCCCACAGCCGGTCGATTCCGAATCGGCGGATCAAATGTTCGGCTTCCGCTCGTTTGGGGGCATTCCGATGCAAAGCAATCAAGGGGACAAACTCGTATTTCGTCCCTCCGCTGTGAAAATCCAACAAAACATCCGTTTCCGGATTCAGATTGCGGGTAACGAACTCGAATAACGAATAAGCGAGACGCTCCGTGTAGCTTCCCGTACTCTTTCCCGGAAACACCCGGGCCAAGTTTAATCCGTCCGCATAAGGGGGCGACTCTCTGGTTTGATGCTCATAGGCAAGCACGTTGCAAACAGGAAGCCCTATAAATGAGCCGAACACCTTCTCTGGGGCAAGCTGCTGGAAAACACTGCGTATGGCTGCCATTCCTTCAAACTCATCGCCATGAATGCCGGCCGTGACGAGCAGCGTCGGTCCCTCCGCATATCCTTTAACGGCCATTACAGGCATCTCCAGCTCGCGGCCTAATGAAGCGAACAGCGGCAGCCTCAAGGCCCCCTTGAAGCCGGGCGAAAGACGGGTTATGGAAAAGTCGCTGAACGTCATCATGTTCCGATCTCCACGATTAATTCAATTTCAACCGGCATATTAAAGGGCAGGTTGCTAGTGCCGATCGCCGATCTGGCGTGACGTCCTTTCTCTTGAAACACTTCCTCCAACAGTCGGGAGGCTCCGTTCACCACTACGGGCTGCTCGTGAAAATCATGCGCGCTGTTCACAAAACCGGTCAGTCTCACAATTCTCTCAATCCGATCCAATTGGCCAAGATGCTCTTTCAATATCGCCAACACATTAATGGCGGCCGTTCTGGCAGCATCCTGCGCCTGTTGGATCGTTAGGTCGCTGCCCACTCTACCCAAATACAAAAAACGATCCGCAGCGATTCGACATCCCGTGCCCGATGTGAACACCAGCGATCCGCTTGTTACAGCGGGTACGTAAATGCCGACCGGCTGGCGAACATCAGGCAAGCGAATCCCCAACTCGGACATTCTCTGTTCAATGCGATCTTGGCCGCTCATTGTCTCCGCTCCTTGCTGTAGGTAGTCCCCATCCCTCAAGAATAGCTCTCACTTCGGCACGATCGCGTTCGTCCAACGGATCGACCGGCTCCCGAGTCGCGCCGGCATAATGGCCGATTTGGTTCATCGCCTCTTTCACCACAACCACGTTGTTCCCGTTATTGTACTTCGCCCTCAAGTTCTCGAAAGGGACCGTTTTCTCCCATATCGCCCACATAGCAGCCATATTCCCGGAGCGGAACGCCTGCAGCAACTCGAAGGATAATGTGGGGTGTACGTTCACCAGACCCGAAGTAAACCCTGAAGCGCCGGCGGTCAGAAAGAAAGGGGCCCATTTTTCGGCTGTCCCACAGATTAACTTTACGGAAGAGTGTTTCGGCATGTTACGACATAGCTGGGCAAAACGAGGCAGATCGTTAACCGCGTATTTAATGCCGACAAGCTTTGGGAGCAAAGCCAGCTGCAGCAGGATGTCATCGCTAATATGCGGATCTTTGAAATACAAGACGGATGGAATAGCAAGGGATTCGATAACGGTTTTAAAGTAGGTGTAAACTCCGCGACTTGTGGCGTAGGGATGGATAGGCTGATGAATCATGACCGCATCGGCGCCGGCCGCTTGAGCATATTCTCCCAGCAGAATAGCCGTTTCCGTCGAGTACCCGACGCCTGCGACTACAAGGGCCCGACCGTTCACAATCTCGACTACTTTGGCAATCTCGGCTTTTGCTTCTTCCAAAGTCAGCGAATAAAACTCACTCGTGTTCCCGCACGGCACGATGACTTGAAGCCCCTGTTCGAGTAGAAAATGTATGTTTTGCTCCAATGCGGCCCAATCGATTCTTTTGGTTACCGGATGAAAGGGGGTAACGGGGATGGCCGATATGGTTTCCAATCGTTTGGCAATTGTCTCGTACTCCATGCTCATTGTTCATCCGCCTCCTTCGTTTGTTCCGGCTTCGTCTTTACAGCTCGTATATATTCGGAAAAAGCGTCCGTTACCAGCGAGGTGACCGTCACTCCCACATAATCCGCTCCCCACGCCTGTCTGAGAACAGCGCCAGCTGCATGCCTTGAATGAATACCGAGCTTTCTTCCGGCTGCAACGGCTGCATGCCGAATTTGCTCCATCGCCTTCCGTACTTCGGGGTGATCGACATCCCCCTTGCAGCCAAGTGAGACTGAAAGATCGGTTGGCCCTATATAGACGGCATCGACTCCCTGAACCTCCAGAATCTCCTGCAAATTATCCAAGGCCTTCCCGGTCTCGATGTGGATGCAAATGAAGGACTCCTCGTTGGCACGCTCCAAATAATCAGACAAGGGAACGGTTCCGAAGCGGGCGGCTCTCATCGAAAAAGCAGCGCCTCTTCTTCCGACGGGCGGATATTTGACCGCCTCCACAATCCGGATCGCTTCACTTGCCGTTTCGACCTGAGGGACATGAACGCCATGCGCTCCCCGATCCATGGCCTTAAGCAGCTCCGCCGGATCGCTCGAAACGACTCTCACGAGCGGAGTGATGCCCGTCAGTTCGGCGGCCATCACCATATGCTCCACGTTCTCGGCAGACAGCATGCCATGCTCATTATCAATGACTACGGCGTCGAAGCCCGTATAGGCGGCCATCTCTACCAGCTGCGTCGAAGGAAATCCGATAAAGACGCCAAACGCCGTTGAACTTGCCGCGTTATAACATTTAGCTTTAAGTTGGTTGCGGAACAAGGTACTCTCCTCCCGTTCGAAATCGTTTACGCTTTCTTGTAGTAGAGGGCGACCTTTCTGATCGCCTCGATCATTTCCTCGATATCCTGCTCGGAATAAAATTCATTCACGCTAATCCGGATGGCGGTCTTCAAAATTTCTTCCGCATTCGGACATCGACCTCGTTCGTAGGTAATTCCGGTAAGATCAAAAGGAAAATGACTGCCCAAATAGGCTTGGCGCTTCTGAAAGATAGGTTGCATGTAGATGACCTCGGGAATATAGCCGGCCGAATTCGGGACTCCTTCCGCTGCCAATGCCTCACTGAACTGTTGGCGGGTACAAGTTAACCGAGTCTCGTCAATCCGCATCATATAAAACCAATACGTGCTTTCGTTTCCGTCCGCGACTTTATGCGGCAGCACGCCATCCAGCCCGCTGATCCCTTCGGTAATCCGATCGCCATATTTATGACGCTGTCCGCATATCCAGGGAAGTTTCTTCAGCTGCGCAACGCCCACAGCGCCTTGCAGCTCGCTCATCCGATAATTGGGAGCCAAATAATGCAGATCCTTCTGCACCGTATCGCCAAATCTTTTGAAGTTTTTATCCGCAAAGGCGTGGGTCGTCAAGTAATCCTGCTCGTCCGCGGAGTTAACCGTTACGATTCCACCGTCGCCTGTCGAGATATGTTTGAAATCATTGGTGCTGAAGCAACCGTAATCGCCTATCGTGCC
Organism: Paenibacillus koleovorans NBRC 103111; assembly: GCF_004000845.1. Lineage (GTDB taxonomy): Bacteria > Bacillota > Bacilli > Paenibacillales > NBRC-103111 > Paenibacillus_AA > Paenibacillus_AA koleovorans. Next base: position 12,643 of record NZ_BIMA01000045.1, on the reverse strand, counting down.
TGCGTAACGACCCTTATATTGGGTCAAATAGCTTTGTGCGCAATCCTCAATGACCTTCAGGTTGTGCGTTCTGGCAATCTTCATGATCTCATCCATATCAGCCGGGTTGCCCGCGAGATGAACGACTAGAATGGCTTTGGTGCGCGGGGTGATGCAGGACTCGATTGAGCCAGGGTCCATGTTGTACGTATGGGGGTCCAAATCGGCAAAAACCGGAATCGCATTCTGGTACAATATCCCGATCAAGGTTCCCTGATCTGTGATCGGGCTGGTGATCACCTCATCGCCAACGCTGACTCCGGCCGCGCCAAGGGCGACATGGATGGAGGCGGTTCCCGAAGTGGTAGCCACACTGTATTTGACATTATAAAGCTCGTTGAAATCGTTCAGGAACTGTTTCACCTTTTTACCGTAGTGATAGAATAAGGTATTTTGCTGGAGCGCTTCTATTAGCTCGTTGGCTTCCGCTAAATCAAACCGCTGACCTTTTCCGAAAGGCGTCGATTTGGTTTTAGGTCCTCCCAATATGGCCAATGTCATTGTTCGAGTTCCTTTCCTTTTGCAAAAATGGTTTGGGTTGAGGTGTAAATTTATCCTTTTACGGCTCCGACCAATTGCCCGTGAACAAAATATTTTTGGACAAAGGGATACACGACAATAATGGGTAAGATGGTCAGCAATAATGCCGCCATCTTCAGATTGTCCGGGTGAACCCTGGGTCCGCTCGTTGCGGCAGAATTTTGCATCTCGGAATCAAATAACATGGAATTAATGAGAATATCCCGGAGTTGAAATTGCAACGTCCACATGCTCCTTTCCCGAATGTAGATCAAGACGCCGAACCATTCATTCCAGTAAGCTACGGCGCTGAATATTACAAACGCCATAGCCATAGGGAGGACAAGCGGCAGTATGATTTTATATAAAATGCGCCACTCGCTGGCCCCGTCTATTTCAGCCGATTCGATTAATTCCTGGGGTAATTGACTGATTGAATTACGGAAAACAATGATATAAAACACATTTATGACATTCGGCAAAATAAGGGCCCAATACGTATTGGATAACCCCATCCCGTTAATTAAGATATAAGATGGAATCAATCCTCCGCTGAAGTACATCGTGATGATCAAATACGGAAACAAGAACTTTTTTCCCAGCAAATGTTTATGGGACAGCGCATAGCCTGCAGCTAAAGAAATAACGATGACCAGCGATGTATTTACGGCAGTCAGGAAGACCGTATTCAGGAATGTTCGCAAAAACTGTTTGCTGTAGGCCAACGTATAATAAGACTCCCAAGTAAAGCCCTTTGGCCACAAACCTACACTTCCTTTGGCCAAAGCCGAATAACTGCTCAACGAGATGGCAATGGCGTTTACAAACGGGATGAGAATGGACAGCGAGAACAGGACAAAAAACAAGTAATTCATGATCTCAAAAACTTTTCCGGCTTTGGTCTTGTATTTCACCTAAGTCCCCCCAATCAGTAAAGCCCCAGACCAACAAACTTTTTGGATACTTTATTGGCCGTAATCAACAAAACAAAACTAAGTGTACTTTGCACAAAGCTGATGGCGGTCGTCAGGCTGTATTGCGCCCGCTCCAGCCCTAGACGGTAGACGTATGTGCTAATTACGTCGGATACGTCCAGAACAAGTGAATTTTGCATCGTAAACACGCGTTCAAATCCGATTGAAAAGATGGTAGAAACTTTCAAGAGCAGTAATAGTACAATCATCGGCACCATAGCAGGAAGGGTGATATGAAAAATTTGACGCAGACGTCCTGCTCCATCCATCATTGCAGCTTCGTATAGACTGGTATCGATCCCCGCAATCACCGCAAAGTATAAAATGGCGGACCATCCGACGTTCTTCCATATTTCAGAAAATACTAAAATGGACCGAAACCACTCCACTTCTGTCATAAAGAATAGAGGCTTTATACCAATCCAACCCAAAGCTTCGTTTACCATTCCCGTTGTAGGGGATAAAATTTGATAAAACAATCCTGATACCACAACCCATGATAAGAAGTGCGGCAAATAGGATATCGTTTGCGTAATCCGTTTAAACGACTTGTTGACCAGTTCATTGGCGAGCAAGGCAAAAAAAATGGGGGCCGTAAAACCGAACACCAGATCATAGACACTCAGGATCACTGTATTTCCGAGCACTTTCCAAAACGTGGGGTCTGATAAAAAGTAGGCAAAGTATTTCACCCCCACCCAATCGCTATGAATGAAGCCTTTATAGGGCGAGTAGTTCTGGAACGCAATGATAATGCCATACATGGGAATGTAGTGAAACACAAACAACAAAATCAATGCGGGTGCAAGCAACAAATACAAGGAAAATAAAGTTTTCTTGTAGATTCTTTTCCGGCGAATGCTCACAGCCTTTTCGATAAGCGGTTGATTCATAGGCTCACTTCCTTAACCGTTAATGAACGCACAGGAAGCGCGTCCGGATCAGACCGGAGGTCCAACTGACATCCCTTGTCGGACATCCGGTCTTTGGTTGACTACCAATCCACTTCTACAACGCCTTTCTTTCTCAACGCATCTTTATTGTCATTTATATATTTGGTCATTTCGTCGTACATAAAGCCATATTTGCTCACAAATTCTTTAACCCGTTCATCGAATTGCTGCATCGTGATCTTCCCCATGATGGCTTCGGCCGTAGTCTTGGAAATAAACTCGCGCGATTCGACCGCCTTATTCTTGGCCGCGTCGGACGGAACATAGAAGGCTGTTAGCGGGTATCCGCCTTTTTTGGCTTCGCCAGCCACCTTATCCAGGTTGGTGGACACTTGCCCGTATACTTTGCCTATATTTTGTTCCACGATCGTTTTCTTGATCTCAATCCCTTCCTCAAAGCCCATAATGACCCCAAGATGAAGTGCCCAGGCTCGGCTCGGATCGTTAATCTTGTCCACAATCGGTACACGCTTTCCGTTTTGAGTGGAGAAGGTCTCGCCTTCTTTCCCCCAGTAAATCGCCTCATGCAAATTCTGCGCAGCGAAACCTTCAATAACCTTCCAAGCCAGATCCGGGTCTTTGGTTTTGCTGGAGATAAGAAGAGAATGTCCTCCCCGAATCGGATTTAGCATTTTCCCCCATGTATATTTAACATCTTTTAATTCGGCGGGATACTTCGTAAGACTGGGTGCCATGTCCAAGACACGCGACTTCAAGCTTGGCGTTTCTTTATAAAATTGACTTTCAAAGATGTATTCCTGAATTACGGCCGAAGGCGAGTCGACGGAGAAAAGCACATCGTTGTAAACGTACTTTTCGATCCATTTCTTAGCGTCGACAACAGCGAATTCGATATCGAAAATGCCTTCGCTATAAAGCATTTTCATCTTCTCGGTAGCCGCTTTAAATTCAGGCAATGTGAAGTTCGATACCACTTTTCCACTCTGGACCCTGTACTCGTAGGGCAAGGCTCCATACCAATAATAGATGGGAAGCCCTCCGTAATTGAGCAACTTATCGTTGATGACGCGGTTTGAGAACACCGGGGTATCCGGTTGGGCTTTTTTGATTTTTCGCAGCAGGTCGATCCACTCGTCTACGGTTTCCGGGTATTTGCCGCCGTTGTACTTCTCGATCAGATCGTACCGTGCGACGACGCCTGAACCGTTCATGAATTTGGCATTCGACATCGGGATTCGCCAGTATCCCGTTCCTGCCGGCGCGAGCGGATCCCTGGCAAATTCCATCATTTCCGGTGTAATGTACTTTTGAACCATCGGGGACTTATCGTAGTACTTCTTAAGATCGATAAATGCCCCTTCCCTGGCCCTCGCCTCAGCATCCACGGCGTATGTCGTGTGCAGAATATCGGGCAAATTGCCGGACGCCAGCAGCAAATCCACTTTTGTCTTAAAATCTTGAGCGCTGGGAACTTCCAAGGAAAGGTCGACATTCGCATAATCCTCGATGATATTGATGAAAGAGTTATTGCTCGGGTCTACCCCAGACGGATGCGGCAGACCCGAATCGGCCATAAACAGCTTTAACTTGGTCCTTGGTTGATTGGTCTTGGCAGTCGGAGAGGATTCAACCGCTTGTCCCCCCTCCTCCTTGCTGCAAGCAGCCAGCAGAGTCCCCATGGCCAATATGCCGGTCAGCATGATTGAAACCGCTTTCGTTTTTTTCATTTGATCGTTTCCCCCTTATTCAAAATAAAGTCCGGATCACGCTTCAATAGCTCGCAGCTTATTTTGAAATTATCAGAAGCGCCCACTAATTTGACGGAAGCCTCGCCAAGACGAGTCTCTGTAACGATTCCTGCATCACGATATACCGCTTCCATCTGAGCCAAATGACGAACAACACCAGTCTGAGAACAGTTGTAACGACGATAAGAACCGTTTGTTATTCTCCCGTCCTGATCCACGACAGTGGCGTTCTCTATCGTTTTGTAAGTCAGATAGGGAGGATGGACAAATTCTTCCGCGACGTGAAACAAAGAGTTACTGCCGAAACCAGCTCCGATAAATAGGGAGTAGCCTCCCATTTCCACAATCTTGTGATACGGGGTACCGTTCCCGCAGGGTGTATCCTCATGCCAGGAAACGATTGACTCCGCTTGCTTGCCTATTGCGGCAACCGAAGAAAAGATATGCCGGCTGCGTTTGGAATCCGGGAGCTTGCGAAAAACTTCTGGAATATGTCCCGTGTTAGTCGGCGTATGCTTCACGTCAAAAACCGGCGCATGCTCATTCACGATTCCGAAGGTTAAGGTGGGCATAACCAGCGTGCCTTCGTTACCGCAAATATGAAGCAAAGCGCGAATCACGGTTAACGCGCCTCCCTCCACATAACCCAGTGATTTCAGAGAGAGGTGAGTGAGTAAAATCGGATTGGGCGGGAGCTCCAACTTACGTAAGCCTGTTATCAAATTCTCGTACGTAATTACCGGGGTCTTCACGAAGCCGTCACCTCATTAACATTTACAGCTTGAGTAGGCGAGCGATGTTTTTGTAATACAAGTACTCCTTCGTCTCGGGAGAGAAATTCAGCACTTCAATCTTCATCAGCTCTGTTCGCGGGTCGACAAGGATCCCATCGGAGCCATACAGCACCTTTTGCGGGCCCAGTCTTTCAATGGCGTCTTTGATTTTCCAATATGTGGGGACATAGGCCGTATCCAGATACACATTCTCATGATTTCGAGCCAATTCGATGTACTTGTCGATCTCGAATACTTTCCCGGACGGCGAACCCAGATGAGGCAGAATTAGCTTTAACATGGGATACCTCTCCACAATGCCGCTAATGGCCGGAAAGTCGTCCCCTGAATCAATCAGGCATGGAACGTCGTATTCGATCGCTACCTCCAATACAGGCCCGATTACATCGGGATGGAGCAGCGTCTCGCCGCGATGAATTTTGATCCCTTTCATATTGCGCTGAGCAAGAGCATAGCGGATGTCATCGGCTACTATTCGATCGTAGCTGGGGCGAGCATAGGCAAACCCGATCAAGCGATCCGGATACTTCTGCACTTCCTTGTAGACCATGTCCGTCGATTCCCGTGTTGAAGTACAAATTGCAAAAACGACTCCCTTGTCGATCCCCCCTTTGTCCAGTGCTTGAACAATCTCTTCACCGGAATTTTCCGTACGGTAGTAGTCTCCGTTTTTCACATGCAAATGGCAGTCAATGATCATCCGGGGCTTTCAACTCCCTTCTAGAATGATTTGTAAGGACTTGCATCCTTGGTTTCATTGTAAAAAAAAAACTCTTTGAAAGAGTTCAGCAATTGTCCTGAATTGGGGTAAATATTAGCCTCACAATGGAGGAAAGGGTCCGTGAAAATTGTACGAAATTAGACCCTGTTTCGTACGTTTTTTCTCATCTCATGGCGATACTCGCTTGGCAATACCCCCACTTGTCCGCGAAACACCCGACTGAAATACTTTTCGTTCGGATACCCGCACTGCTCGGCAACCCAATACACTGGATTTTCCGTCTGCTTCAACAAGATTAGAGCGTGAGCGATTCTCGCATCCCGCACATATTCGTGAAACGATTTTCCTGTGACGTCCTTGAAGCATTGGCTGAAATAGCTTCGGCTCATGGCCGCTACTTTCGCTGCGTCAACCAATCGAAGCTCTTCGCTTAGATTGGCGTTAATAAACGAAACGGCCCGCAAAATGCAATCCGACAGCTCATCAGAGTGGTTTTTTTTCAAAATCCCATATAACTGAAGGCGGATCTCATCTAGCCATTGAGCCCAGTTTTCCCAATGCGGAAACGATACGAAGGTGTCGGGAGAAACCCATTTGTGCTCCGGAACGATTCGCATCCAGTCGGTCATTGCCGCGTAGAACAAGCTTTCCAGCTTAGGAATGGGAAGATACAGCTGCTTCGTTCTGACCAGCAAATCCTGGTATACATCCTCGTTCAACACCCATAAAAGCGACGACCATTTTTCGCGAATCCCGGGAAGTTCGATTAGCGTGTGCGCCAAATCAGGCCGCCGCTTGCTGTCGAAGTCAATCGAGTAAAAAGCGTCATTTTCTCTTTCACTCATTTGAAGGGAATTATGCTTCTGGCCCAGTTGATCGGTCTCATGGCGGATTCGCGCTTCTATCCGAGCGAGCACTTCCGCCGACTGCTCCTTCTCCAGCTGCACCTTCGCGATATAATCAATGGCGCCGGCCCGCAAGGCATCCTGAATGCATTCAAATTCCTGATGGAATGTCAGCACCACTAACCAAATGTTAGGATATCGGCTGCGAACCTCGCGCATGAGGTCAATGCCCGATATCCCCGGCATCGTGATGTCTGTAATCAGCAGATCGACCTCATGCTCTTGCAGAAACTCCAGCGCATCCATCCCATTGCTGGCCTCCCCGGCAATCGACATGTTGCAATCCGCCCATGGCATCGTTGCAATTAGCCCTTTTCGGACTAGCTTGTCATCATCCACGATCAACACTTTCAACATGTCAGGTTGCCTCCGTAAATGGAATGTACACGACCATTGATGTTCCTTTGCCCGGTTCGCTTTGGATTTGCAATTGGGCCTGTCCCTTGTATTGGACGCTCAGCATTCGAGAAACATAGTAAATGCCGATGCCGATCCCCCTTTTTTTCTGGTCGCTTTCTTCAGATTGAATGCCTTCAATCTGTTCGGCAGTCATCCCCACACCGTTATCCCGGACTTCAATCCGAATGGACTTCCCACTCTCCAAGTCAACCTTTACTGAAATTTGCCCATTTATTTTCAGTCCATGATAGAGGGCATTCTCCACCAGCGGCTGCAAAATAAAGCGCGGGATCACAAACTCCCGCAGATGGACTTCCACTTCACTAATTTGCACGTTGAACAGGAAATCATACCTCATTTGCTGCAGCTCCACGTAGTCCCGGAGAGCGTTTAATTCTTGTCCGATTGTAGCTACTCCACTCTTGCCCATATTGTAATAGAGCAGCTTGTTCAAGGTCGAAATCATGCGGTCGATTTCATCCTGTCCATTCAATCTGGCAATCCATCGAATACTGTCCAGCGTATTATGGATAAAATGAGGATTGATCTGGAACAACAGCTTCTCCAGCTCCAATTGCGTTCTTTTTTTCTCGTTCTGCTCGACTTCCGTAATGAAATCGAATATTCTTTGTCTCATGTGCTGGAAGCGATCAATTAAAAAATCAAATTCGGCGATCCCCGGGTAGCGCAAGGTAGAGTTGAATTTGCTGTTCTCAATAAAGCGGATTTCTTTGTTGATGCCCGACAATGGCCGATAGACCGTTCTCCACAAAATCCAGGCGAGTCCCATGGCAACCCCAAGCGAAATCAAGACGACCAGAAAGAACCGTTGCAGCCAATCGTTAATTTCCCGGTTATACTCCGACTTGGGGATCAAAACCGCCATCGTCCATCCTTGCTCCGATCGATTCCCGAATACAATTTTTCCGTGAACGTCATCCGGCGTTGAGCCTTGAGAGCCCGAAACAAAGGCCTCGCCGACAGGGAAGTTCTGAGGATTCTCGCTGTATATGATCGTGTTGCGGTCATCCGCCATCAAATATTGCACATGCATGGAAGTCAAGCTGCCGCCCAGGATCGTTGAAGTCAGGATGGGACTGGCTTCGACATAAATATGCATACTGCTGTTTCCCGGAAGAAAGATGCGCCTGTCAACGGAAAAAACAAGCGATTCGGACAAAGGATCCATACTCCGGTGGAGACCGTTATACGTTATACCGCTAAAGCTGGTTAGCTTGGGCAGCTGCTCCGGGTTAAAATCCGATCTGATTTCCGGCTGCTTGAAAGCCGACTGGATCGGGTGCGTACTATAATAATATTTGAAGCCTAAATTAGGGCTCGTATAGGTGATTAAATTAATATAGTTCTGAATAGACTGCTCCAGTTGCGATTTCTCGTAAATGTCCATCGGCAAAGAATAATATCGTTCGATATCTCGGCCTATCCCGGTTTCGAACGAGAGCTGCATGGAGACATGATTTAATTTGTTCAATTCATTCTCAATCGTATAACTGACCTGCCTTAAATTGTCCCTGATGCTGGACTGCAGCTTTTGACTCAACAGATTTCCAATTGAAATGTAAGAGATGCCTCCAATGAACAGGATGGGAACAAGAGAATTCAGAAGCAAAATGACAATTACTCTGCTTTTCAATGTATACATCCATTTGGAGCGCTTCACCAAGGCATCCCTCGTTTCGGTTATCTGGTTGTCTATTCTATTATAGCCTACCCCTTAGTCTTCTAGTGTGTTTGCGGCAATACGGTTTTCTTGCACCATACGCCAAATTTTTTCTCGATCCCCGGCTCTGTGACCGCTTGACTGCCCTCATAATCGGGGATTGGGGTCCAAATGACGGCTCCACGGATGTTGTTCTCGCAGGTGATGTTTCCCTCGGGAGTCACGGCCTTCACTCGGATCGAAGCTCTTGTTCGGATCCAAGCGTTGATTTGCATGGAAGTCCAGAATTCGTAGCCATGCTTCCTCGCCTCCGACACCACTTCGGCCAACGCGGCGCGCACTTGCTCGAATCGATGAATATGTCTCTGATGGAATAGAAAATGAGCTACCCCTTCTACTGCCGCAACTTCTTCAAACAGCGGAGAAATAATACTTCTGTCGGATGTAGCCGCATTAACATTAAGATCCTGGGTCAGAAATCCGACCTCCAGCACATGGTAAATCCGGTTTTGTTCATCCGCCAGCGCAATCGGGAAATACGGGTGGCAGGTGCCGAATAGAAATCCTACGTTGCCTCTTTTACTCGGACCCCGCGTTTGATCGCACTCGATCCCTGCCGCTTCGCACCAGCGAAACAGCTCTCCCCAACCTTCAAATCTGGTGAAATGATTTTTGTTGGAAATGATCGCTGGATTAGGCACTTTGGAGCGCAACCCTATCAATTGTCGTTGAAACTCATCCTCGGACCAAACATAGCCTTCCTGAATCCGCGCGTTGTAGTGATAGGCCAATTCATGTCCTTCCACGGTCGCTCGCTTATAGGTTTCGTTTGTGTAGCCCGGCTCCAGCATACACCACGTAGTGCGGACACCGTGAGTCTGGAGCACATCGAGCGTAGTGGAGCCCTGCTCATCCATGTTGTCATCGCTGTCGAAGGATAGCAGGGCGACACCGCGCACTCCCTCCGGCCAATATCCGACGAAGGGTAAAGTCAAACCGCGTTCTGTAACCTTCTGCAGCAAATGCTCGAACAGCGCTTCTTTCCAATAGTCCGCATAAGGATAGGCAAAATAGGGGGCATCGGCATCGGTCACAAGCCGGTCGAAGTCCCAATCCATCTCCACTCCGTCATCCGCTTTCAATATTCCCTCATCTACATTGGCGGACCCGTCCGGTGCCGGGATGCCATCCTCGATAACCGGCTTACTGCCTTGCTGAAAATGGACGATCGTCTGAGGAATGTCGATTGCCCATCGCTCCACGCAGCCCAGGCCCAGCTCCAGACGCAGCAGCGCGGCAGCGATTGGCTTGCCGTCAGGACTAATCGCCTTCAACTGATTGTGGCCTGATAGAACGGCATTACCCGCTTCCTCTCTGGCAATCCAAGGTTTAGCGCGCAAATACCTCAACGGACGGCTTGATCGGGCCATCTCTTGTGGCAGACAGGCATATCCGACATCCGTTGCGATTTCCCGATACCCGAACCGATCAGCCAGTGCGGACAACCCGCCGTATGAAATCACGATGCCTCCGCGTTCAATATACTGGAGCAGGATCCGGGTCGTCCTCTCATCCTGAGCTTCCAGAGCTGCAAGCAGGACATCGGTAGAGCTGAGTGCCTGCTCGTCCAGCCGCTCTATCCACTGAACGCCCGCTCCAAAGTGACGCATGATTTCATTCAATTCATATTGAAGGACATTCTCTCCCCTGCCCCATCTTGACCTGGCTTCTTCCTTATCGAACAGAACCGTTACACTTGCGATTTTGATTTTCAACACCCCTCTCTCTCAACTTGGATAAGCAACCTTAGTATAAATTAGCTCTCTTGCCACGTAGGGCCATAATTTTTGTCTTGACGGTCAATTATTTTGTGCGCCGAGGCTTGTTTCGGATGTTTTTTTACCCGATCCCGGATCATTTTATCCGTTGATTTGCAGAACGGGATGATAAGATGAAGCTAAACCCAACAGACATAAGGTGAAGTCGACAATGTCAATTTTATTTCATCCCCAACGCTACTTTAACACAATAGGCACGCACGAACCCCAAGCATTCATCTGCGAGGGAGAATCCATCCTTACTTCCACACTCGATGCAAGGGGATGGAACAATTCCGGTAAAAGCGCTTCCTCGAGAGGAAACCCCATGACTGGCCCCATTTTTATCAAAGGAGCTTGTCCGGGAGATATGCTGGAGGTTCGGCTTGAATCGGTCGTGCCGAATCGCAGCTGGGGATGGTCCATGAACATGCTGGCCCCCAACGTTGTTGACCCCGAAACCGTTTCTCAATTACCGGAGGCCGAACTTGTCCGTTGGCGGGTGGATATGGGAAGCAAGCTGGCCAGCTGGCCGGAGTCCGAAGGAGCGCTAGGCCGCTTGAAGCTCCCCGTTCAACCCTTCCTGGGATGCCTGGGGGTGGCCCCGCCAAGAGGACAGGCGATCTCTACAACAACCTCCGGGGTCTATGGAGGCAACATGGACTTTAGCGGATTTACTTCAGGAGTCGTCTGTTATTTCCCTGTATTCGCGGAAGGGGCGTTATTTCATCTCGGCGACGGCCATGCGGTCCAGGGAGACGGTGAGTTGCTGGGGACAGGAATTGAAATCTCCATGGATGTGCGCCTATCTTTCAGGATCCATAAGGATCGAGCTATCGATTGGCCTCGCGGGGAAACGGACACCCATTTATTCTGCATTGGAAACGCTCGCCCTTTGGACCAGGCCTTTCAACATGCGACTTCCGAAATGTTCCGATGGCTGCAGCAGGATTATCATCTGACGGCTCAGGAAACCAGTCTGCTGCTGGGACAAGCGGCCGAATACCAAATTGCCAACCTGTATAACCCCGCCTACAGCGTAGCTTGTAAAATTCAAAAACTCTACTTGTTTGAAATCTGTTCTATATCAAGAGGGTGATACGGCGTGATCAAGCTTCACTATTATCAGGAATTGATCCCGGAGACACAGGAAGACAGCACGAAATTCCCTTTTTGGATATGGACTTACTCACAAGACAGCTCTTATTTGCATCACCATGATTTTGCGGAGCTTTCCTTCGTGATCGAAGGGAATGGATCGGAAACGGTTAACGGGTACAGCCACTCCCTGTCTCCTGGCACCGTTACCTTTATTCCGCCTCATCAACTTCATAAATATCAATGCATCTCAGGAAGCTTGATCCGCAAATACTGCCTCATCTTTGATGTCGGATTGTTGTCCAAAACCTCGCTCCACGCTTGCCTATTGAACCGTTTATTGCTATTCGGGAATTCCCTTCCTTCATGGGTTACGCTATCGGCGGATCAGAGAGTTCGCATGATGAGCATGATGAACGAGATTTGGAGAGAATACAACCATGCGGAGATTGGCAGAACGAGTGTAATTTTGACCAAGCTGATCGAAATGTTGATCCTTCTTCTCCGTGCGCATAATGATTACTACGGCATTAACATGACCCCCTCGTTACGTCCAAGATTAAGTTTGGCGATCGATGAAACCGATACGGGGCGTATGCATTCCGACAAACCCAATCCGACGCTCGAACATATGTACGACGTTGTGCAGTACATTCATTCGAATTTCAACAAGTCGATCAAGCTTGAGGATATGTCAACACGGTATGGGATCAGCAACTCCTACTTTTGCAATTTGTTTAAGAAGCTCACCGGAGTCAATTTTTTGGATTACTTGCATGCGTTGCGCATTCGCAGCGCCGTTAGCCTGCTTAAACATACGGAGCACTCTGTAACTGATATTTCACTCGAATCCGGATTCGATTCGGTGCGTACATTCACACGGGTTTTTAAAAATATTATGGGCGTTACCCCGACCCAATATCGCTCGGCCTCTACAGAAAATGTTTCGTGGTGATTCCATCATCCCACCGCAATGAGAAAAACCACCAGGGAAGAACACCCTGATAGTCTCTAGCGAAGATGTTCAGTTGGAG
>NZ_BIMA01000044.1 GCF_004000845.1 Paenibacillus koleovorans NBRC 103111 | reverse complement strand
TGAAAAACGCTGTAAAACTTTCGTTTACTATTAGCCAACTTTCATTCTCTGTCCCCGTTTCCACCAATCTTTCGCCTTGAAGACGGTTTCCTTGTCAACCTGTCCCCTCCCCCGAACGCGGGATGCAGTCCGAAAAAATCGGACTAGAGACAACGATGCCGCGAGGTGGCACCATGGATGCAGATACCCCCAACCACGCTTGGCAAGCCTCCCCCTCACGCTTTAGTACTGTAAAGCACTTAAACTTTCTATATTCTCAAGATAGACACTGTAAAAGTGCCCTTCTTGCGGGTCATTTGAACCAAGCATTCGTGCTAAGCATACAATTAAGCATACAATCGGAACCAGGCGGACGCGAGCGCCACGAACTCCTTGGTATACCGATGCACTCCACCCTTGAGAAAGGTGATGGATCGCGTGCCCGGCAGCCGTTCATACAGCGTCTCGATCGTGTCGGGCGGGCAAGCCGTATCGGCCTCTCCGGAGGTGAGGAGCACCGGAATATCGAGCCGATGAGCATGGGACAGCGTATCGATGTACCCGAGCGCTTTCCACCCTTCCTCCCTGTTGGCCGATTCCTCCAACCCTTGTACGGCTCTCCGATACGCTCCGCGCCCGTCAGCAAGAGGATAGTTGGTCAGAAACGGCACGTCCGCCGCCACGCATTGCACACCCCGGCCTTGATACAACGATCCCAGCAGCAGCGCTCCTCCGCCTCCCTGACTCGAGCCGAAGAAGGAGACCCGATCCGGGAGCACAACCGGCAAGCTTTGCGCCCAGCGGACTGCCATAAGGCAATTAGCCAGCCAAACTCGATAGCCGCCCTCTGCACCGCTGCTCACCGTATCGGGTAAAACCGGCCAATCGGCGTTGCGGCGCTTGCTTTCGTCCCTCCCCCATGGGGTGGTATATCCAAGCGGTGAGATATGCAGCACATGAAAGCCTTGCGATACAAACTCCGGATGGGTGCTCATCTCCGCGCCGTATCCCGGCACATGCACCAGCAATGGCGCCTGCCGATCCGAGCAGGGCTGCCAATAGATGTAGAACGGATCGAGTCCGGACGGTGGGGTCAGCTTCACGAATTGGAATTCATGATCGTAATGATGAACCCCCAGCCGGCTTGGCGTATCCTCCAGGTGTATGACCTCCGTCTGACATTCGGTTGCGTCCGCCAACGCCCAGATCGATTGTACCCAATTTTCGATTTCCTTCACACTTGGATAAGATCCCCTTGGTTTTTCCACTCTAACACGCTCCTGTACTACCGGATTGTAATTGCCAGTAGTACAACAATATCACATTTTGTAGCAGCTCGGACGATGAAGTCTGTCGCTACCGCAGCTCGTTCCCATACTTGGAAACATCCTTAACATGCTCATGCGGGTGCCGCTTACTTCCCGGCCTCGCGAAATCTTCCATTGACTGGTATGGCAGCACATCGAGGACGGCAACCGGATCCGTTCGCAAAATGCGCTCGATCCATTCCTGTACCTCCAGCCGATATAACACAACTTCCAGTGAATGCCTCCCGCGTAAACCGGCTATGTTGTGAACGGTTGTACCGGTTCTACTGCGCAGGATGGCCGTTACCGCTTCCGGCTGCTCCGTCTGAATGCGCAGCCTCCTCTTCCACGTAGAATCATCGTGGGCTCGCTTCATCTCGATTCCTCCTTCGGTTGGAATCAATCTCCGGAGGTCGACCGCTCCGATCCGCGTTTGGGAGAGCGCCGACCTATCCAATTCGTCAAACGATTCATACCCTTATAGATATACTTCGTTTCCTTCGTCAGCAACGGACCGATTACCGCCAGAATGAGCACATAGAGGGCGGTGAACGGCTGCAAGATCGGGAGCAGGCCGCCGGTTTTGGCAAGACCGGCCATGATGATCGAGAACTCTCCTCGAGCTACGATGGTCATCCCGATGTTGACCGATGCTTTCGAAGAGAGCCCCACACTCTTGCCGGCCCACATCCCTGCGGCGAAGTTTCCGATTAAAGTCAGGACCACAGCGACAATGGACAAACCAACCGCCCCGCCGAGAGATAAAGGATCGATGGTGAGTCCGAAGCTGAAAAAGAAAATCGCCCCAAAGAAATCACGGAACGGCAGGATGAGATGCTCGATCCGTTTCATATGCTCCGTCTCCGCTAATACTAACCCTACGAGCAGGGCGCCGATTGCTTCGGCAACATGGATCGTCTCCGAGAAGCCGGCGATGATGAACAGGAGCGCAAAGATGACGAGCATGAACAGCTCGTTGGACCGGATGTTCAGTAGCCGATTGAGCAGCGGAACGGCCCGCCGGCCGACGATCAGGACCAGCAGCATGAAGCCGAGAGCGATACTCGCGGACAACAGAATCCCGCCGAGCGAGGTCGAGCCGCTCAGTACGAGCCCGGACAAGATCGAGATGTAGATGGCGAGAAACACATCCTCGAACATAATAATCCCTAGAATCATCTCGGTCTCCGGATTCGCCGTCCGCTTCAAGTCGACGAGCACCTTGGCCGCTATCGCGCTTGAGGAGATCGTCGTGATGCCGGCCACGACCAATATTTCGAGCAGCGGCAGTCCAGCCGCGTAGCCGAACACCAGCCCCAGCGTGAAATTGATCAGAATGTAAATCGTGCCCCCGACTACGATCGATCGCCCCGACTTGACAAGCCGGCCAACCGAAAATTCGAGGCCCAAGTAGAACAACAGAAACAGCACGCCTATGCGGCCCAAAAACTCAATAAACGGACCGCTGGAGATGAACCGCAGGTCGATGTGCCACCACTCGAACGAATGCGGGCCTACGGCCATGCCGATCAGGATGTAGAACGGGATGACCGAAAACCGCAATTTGGCCGACAACAACCCTGCCATGGCGATCAGGGCGATGGCCACTCCGATTTCGAATACAAGATGGTCCATAGGCTCATTCAACTCCATTCTTGAGAATGGACTTGAACAGCAGTAGCTGCCTCCTCTCGCCGGCCGCTACAAGCGTACAATCCGCCGTCAGCACGACTTCCGGACCCGGATTGATTTGTCTGGTCCCGTTGTTCTTCTCCAGCAAAGCAAGAATTGTCGCTCCGCATCGTTGCCGAACGTTCAATTCGCCGATCGTGCGGCCGACGCAGGCGGAATCCGGCTCGACCCGGTACCATTCGAGAACGAGCTCGTCGAGCGCCATCTCAATCGGCAACAGCGCCTTCGGCTTATACGTCATGCCCCCGAGAATGCCGGCTACAAGCCGCGCCTCGTCATCATCCAGGGTGACGCTGGACAAGCTTTCCTGCGCCTCAGGGGATTCGAAGTGGTAGCATTCCCGCCGGCCGTCGTCATGAACCACAAGCACGAGCTTGCTTCCGTCCCGCACGAGCAGCTGATATTTTTTTCCGATTCCCGGCAAATCGATTTCACGAATATTCATACAGTAGGTCCTCCTGATCGAGGAGCGATTTCTGGCAGCAGCAAATAAGCCTCGGCTCCTCGTTTTTTTTTGAACAAGGGTAAGGAACAGGGAATTTAGGAAAATGGGCAGAGAGACAGAATTTTAGTTAGCAGAAAAAAAGCAAAAGGACAGAAAAGCAGAAGTTCATTTGGTTAAAAAGGGCAAAAGGGCAGAAAGGCAGAATTTGCTCAGAGGGAGGTTAAACGTACTGGGATTGAAACGCAATCGAGGTTAAAAAACTGCTGCGCGCCATGCGGCGTGCGATCAGAGGATGTACGGCAGGGGGAACCGCGGAACGCAGTCGGCGGATGGCCAGCAGCTGAGAGGCTAACAGCGCCGACAACACAACCAAATAAGCTGGAAGCCGGACGTGATCGTTGGTAGAAGTTTGCTTGCGCGCCGTCGACTTGTGGCTCAGAAACTCCATGCCTTGAATAACCCACGAACCGGCACGGCTGGATTCGGCGAGACTGCCTTCGATACTCGGGGTAGGCGTCGCGAACAACAACATCACCACGGATATAATCAGCGAAAAGAAGCGATTGAAAGAGTTATGACGAGTCATCATCCCTATTCACCTCCTTTTCCACAGTATTTAATTAAATTATACCATAAAATGCGCGTTTTTTGAATGCGTATCATCAAATATAGCATCACCTAATGTTTGGAATTCATGCGTCCGGGATCCGCAACCGAAACTCCGTTTTTCTATTCGGACCGCTCTCCACTTCGATAGTCTCCTCGTGGAGATGGTCAATCTTCTGCATAATCGACAGACCCAGGCCGATGCTGCCCGATCCCCTGCCTGGCGTTATCCCCAGGAGCTGCTGCTGCCGGCTCAGGGCGGCCAGATGCCGCGCCTCTTGCCCGATGACGCTTGAGCGATTCGCTTCGTCGCTTCGGTCAAACGGCGATACAAGCACGGCGCGCCGCGGGCTTGCTCGGCGGCTTCGAGGATCAGACGTTCCGCTCCGGCGCCCGATTGACCCGCGCTGCAATTGGCGGTCATCATTGCCCGAGCGGCTCGTCTGAAGTTAAAGGAGCCGGCCCCGGCAAACTTCGCCGACATTGGGGATAACCGTCAGTTCGACCCGAACGCGACCGCCACCGCGCGGAAACATTGACGCTGATTGTTCGTCTGTTATCGAACCGGATTGTTAAGCCGCCCGATGGCTTCGATCGAACATTCCAGCGTGCTTCCGCGTCTCATCATCCCCGCGCCGTCCGGAGCTCCGGTCAGCAGGATATCGCCTGGCCTGAGCGTCATCAGTCGAGATAAATAAGCAATCTGACCGGCAATGTCCAGGATCATTCGTTCCAGCGGTGCGTCCTGCTTGAGTTGACCGTCCAACCGAGACTGGACCCTGACCTGCTCCAGCTGGAGATCGGTCACAATCGCCGGGCCCAGCGGCATAAACGTATCGCTGCATTTGCCCAGCAACCAAGGCCCTGATGGGTGGAATAGCTGCTGAGCCGTAACATCGTTGCCGATCGTATATCCGAACACATACTCGAGCGCTTCCGACTCGTCCACGTTGTGCGCCGTTTTTCCGATCACCGCGACAAGCTCCGATTCGAACTTCACTTCCTCCAGAACGGACGGAATATGAATCGGCTCCTCCGGACCGATAACCGTCGATCCGGGCTTCAGGAAAAACACCGGCATCTCGGGACGGTCCGGCTTCACTTGTCCGTTCGGGGCATAATTGTAAGCGATGCCGATGATGGAACCCGGCACGAGCGGCGCCATAAGCTTCACCTCGTCCAGGCGGAAGGTCCGGCCGGTTTCCTGCCAGCTCCCGAACCAATCCCCTTCCGTTTCTCTAAGCGTTCCTCCATCGTCCCAAGCCTGCCTGATCCAACCCGCTTCATCCCGGAATCGCACAAATTTCATTTTGAAACACTCCCTCCTCATTTTGCCGGACCACCTCGTCCGTTCAGGTCCTTCTTCGAAATCGCTCCACAATCCGCAACAAAGTCCCCTCATCGCCTACATTACCTGGAATTACGGCATAAGGAAAGGCTCCTCGCCCGGGAACGTCCAACTCCCACAGAGACACGCCCGCCTCCAGCTGTCCCAGCACGAACGCCGTTCGCGCGCCAAGGCCGTCGGTTGCGATTTGAGCGGATGTGATCCCGCCCTTGCTGACAATGGCATCCGCCTCGCGCGCTACACGCCGGACCACATCTGTTAGCGCACTCATCACGAGCTTCCCGGTCTCCAAGGACTGATCCCCCTCTTGCCGAATTCGCTCCGTCGCCAGGACCGCCACCCCCCGATTCCCTAGTTGGTCGCGCAAGGCTGCCTCGGCAGCGGCGAGCGCCGTTTCCCTATCAGAGCCGACGATCCCCGCCGTCGGCAGAACGACCGGCGCGAGCGACCATGCCTCCGCCAGACGATTCAGCTGCTTCGTACTCGCGGCCGTATGGGAGCCGCAGACGATCAGCAGCTGCTCGGCTCGCGCCGGGAGCACCGCATCCCTGCCGCGCAGCCCCGCCCGTATAGCGGCAAAGGACGAGGCGGAGCGCACGACCACATGGCGCCTCGCCGTTTCCGCCAGCTGCAGGCCGGCGGCGACCCGTTCCAGATCCTCGCTCGTCTCCGCATCGGGAATGACGACGAACCCGTGCGGCGCGTCCAACAGCACCCTCGCCACGGCTATCGCGCCATCCGCCCGAAGCCGCTCCAACGGGATCGTCACGGCGGGTCGCCCATGCCGGATCTCCATCGACCAGTCGGCCAGCCGTTCGCTCCGGTACCCGAACACCGCGTCCCTGGCAAATTCCGTCCGACAGACCGGCACCTTCACGCCTTCCTGCTGCAAGTAATGAACGCCGCCAACGGTCGTCCTTCCTCCCTCCGGAAAGGCCGGTACGAATAAGGCAACCGAATTCGCCCCTGCCAGCTCGTCGATCTCGGCAAACACATGCCCGCGCAATGTGGAATCCCCTCTTAACACGAAGGTGACCCGTACTCCAGCTTCCGCAGCCTCCTCCTCCATCTCCGAGCGAATTGTGCCGACCAACCGGCGAGCTTCGTCCTCAGGCATCGCTCTCGTGTTGGTGAGCACATACACCGCCCGCACGCCTCTGCGGATGAAGGCGCGATAAGCCTCCCGGTCAGGCGTTAGGATAACCTGCACATCGGAGACAGTCTGCGTCCCCGTCGGATCATCATCCAGAATAACGACAAGCCGCCGGTCGTGGTCCCCTTGCAGTTGGTCGCGATCTCCTTGCAGTTGGTTGTTCTCCTCTTGCCCTTGCTCGTGATCCCATTGCCCTTGCTCGTGGTCCCCTCGCTCCATCCGTCCCATCGCCATCGTATCGCCCTCTTCCATTAGCGGACCGTCAGCTCCTGCAGGCAACGCACGACCGCATCCCCGACATCCGAAGTTCGTGACGCTCCCCCGATATCCGAAGTGGCGGCTACGCCTTCCTCCAGCACCTTCATCACCGCTTGTTCGATGCGCACGGCCGCATCGGTCAGCCGCTCATCCCCGTGGCGCTCCCCCAGCCAATCGAGCATCATCCCCGCCGATAAAATAGTGGCGAGCGGGTTGGCGACTCCGCGCCCTGCCAAGGAAGGGGCCGTTCCATGCGAGGGCTGGAACAGCCCGTGTCGGTCGCCGATATCGCCGGAAGGCGCCATCCCCAACCCGCCTACCGTAGCGGATGCCAGGTCGGAGATAATGTCGGCGAACATGTTCTCCGCCACAACAACATCGTAATGATGCGGCTGCATCACCTGATATAGCGTCATCGCATCTACATAGGCGTAATCCCGGTCGACACGAGGGTACATGGAGGCGACTTCGTCATACACGCTGCGAAAAAACGCATAAGAGCTTAGCACATTCGCCTTGTCCACACACGTCACCATCGATTTCCCATCCAACGGCCTTCCCTTTCCGAATCGCTTCTGCGCCAGCCTAAAAGCAAAGTGCGACACCTTCTGAATGCCCGTCCGCGTCATGATGATCGTATCCGTCGCCACTTCCCCCCGAACGTTGCAGCCCCCTGTCCTGGATGCGTAGAGCCCTTCGACATTTTCACGAACGATTACATAATCGATGCCCCCGGATACATCCCGCAGCGGACTGGGAACTCCCTTATACAGCTTGACCGGCCGTACCCCGGCATACAGATCGAGATCGAAGCGCAGCCGGAAAATCACGTCCCCATTCACCTCCCGGCCGTCCGGATGCCGCGCCTCCGGAAGGCCAACCGCTCCCATCAGCATCGCATCCGCCTGCCGACAATGCCGGAACGTCTCCTCCGGCATCGCCACACCCGTACGCATGAACCGTTCCGCTCCGGCGTCGAAGCTCTCCAACGCAAAGGTCAAGTCGGCATATCGCCTCTCGATTTCCCCGAGCACGCGCACCGCTTCGCCCGTCACCTCAGGTCCGATCCCGTCTCCGGGCAATAACGCTATTTTGTATACCGCCACCTGCTCCCACTCCCCGCCGCTCGTTATAATTGAAGGTTGAATATCCGGTTTGCATTGTGAAAAAAGATAGCTTCCAATTCCGCTTCGGACAGGCCGATCGACTGGTACTTCACCAGCTCAACCGGCAAATTGGTCAGATGATCGGAGCCGAGAAGCACGCGTGCCGCCCCGATCGTATCGACCATCTTCTTGATCATGTACGTCTGGCACCAGGATGGCTCCAGGACGATATTGTCGCAGTACTTGGCCGCCACAATCGCCTCATCCGAATACACGGCGAAGCCGGCATGGCAGAGAACAAACTCCACATCCGGGTAGCGCTTGGCCGGGTCGATCATCAGGGACGGCAGCGCATTCGGAGCTCCCACTCCGGTATGGACCAGAACCGGAACGCGATAGGCTCTCGCCGTTTCATACACCTTCTCGCACAAGGGCGACAGCGGAGAAATGTTATGACCGAGCGGATGCAGCTTCAACGCTACAAAGCCGTATTCCCGGAAACAAACGTCGGCCTGCCTGATGTAGGCAGCTTCTTCCAGCCAGGGGTCCAAACTCGCCATTCCATGGATACGTCCTCGGCAGCGCTGAGATAATGCGGCAATGCGTCGATGCACGGAAGGGATATCCTCCAAGGTGGGCTGAGGCATAACGAGCGAGGCTTCAATTCCATAACGATCCATCGCTTGCAGAATGGCCTCTTCGGAAGCGCACACCCCTGAGAACTTGGAACTGCCTAAATGAACATGGGTATCAATGATGCGAATGGCGATCGGCCCCTCTCAAAAACATCTAGCTAAATTGTACACATTGTATACAATGTATGCAACAAGTATTTTTAACAGAATAAGAGGACAGCCCCAGCTCGCTGTCCTCTCCCGACTAGCCGTGCAAATCAGTACTCGTAAGCGCCTTTACCTAACGCCGCCCCGTTCGGGACGGGAATCCCGCTCGAAGCCGCAGGTCATACCGTACCCGCTCAAATCGGTGCTGGATCCCTTGCTTCTGCCTCGCCTCAATGTACACATTGTATACAACATTAAGCGCGTCCGAACGGAAAATGTAACCTTTCTCACATCTCGCTGACGCTCAAATGAGCCGTCGAAGCATACACTAGCCGCCAGCCGTCACGCTGCCTCTCCAACCGATTCAAGGCGCACATCTTGCGGTTGAACCCGTTCAACGGTTGGACAAGCGCTCTCGCTGTCTGATGCATGGAGGCTCCATGTCCCACAATGGCGATCGAGCCTTCATAGTCTTCAATGATTCGCTCGATGGCCGGTTTGACCCGTCGATATACATGCACATCCTCCTCCTCCTCGGGGTATCCTGGACCGGAGTAGGAACGGTAAGCAGAATCGATTCGCGGAAACTCGGCCAGCGCCTCCTCACGGGTGACGATCTCCGGCAATTCGGGTATCCAAGCGGGATTCAACCATTCATAAAACCCGTGTTCGACAAGCAGGGGCAGCTCCAGCTCCTCCGCGATGGCATGAGCGGTTTGCAGCGTCCGGTAAAAGGGAGAAGCGAATACATGCCGAACTGCTCTATTCTTCAAATAAAAGGCTGTCTCCGCCGCCTGCCGGTGACCGGTCGCCGAGAGCGGCGAATCATACGGGCGTTCGGCTGTTTTCTCCCAATCGGGATTCTCGAAGTTCAACCGCATGCCGTGCCGGACCAGCCATATGGTGTGGACCATGGTCGTGTCTCCTGGCTGCCGCCCGCTTTATTTTGCTTTGCGGAATTGGTTGTACCAGTCGGTTCTTTCCTTGATCAGCTTGTCGCCGTTCTGCTTCCGCCACGTCGAGACGAATTCGTTGAACGACTCGATCGGATCGTTGCCCACCACAATCTTGGCCGCTTTCTCCTGGAACATGGTGTGCATATTGTAGTCGTTCGCAATGGGAGGCATCCCCACCGCTTCGTTGACGAAGCCTTCCTTGCTGACGATATCCAGCGCCGTCTTGATTTTGCCGAATGCTGCCGCTTCCGGATTTTTCGCCTGGAGCACCTTCTCGTTGTAGCCGTTCATCTGGAACATGTTGGTCAGGAACTCCACGTCCTTCAGCTTAGCCGTATCGAATATGAGCTTGTCGCCCTCTTTTTTGAACGTTGTCCCTTCGATTCCGAGCGATGTGAAAATTTGGCCATCATCGCTGACCAGCCAGTCGAAATATTTGATGATGGCTTCAGGATTTTTAGTCGATTTGAACAAAATGTACGTCTTCGTAACCGGGTTCCAGCGCGAGCCGACCGGTCCGGTATAGCCGGTTCCATGCGGCGTCGGAAAGGCGATAATGTCCGGCTTCTGCCCGGTCGCTCCCGCCGTCACGTCGAGCTGCCATTGCCATGCCTGATCCGGCACGTGACTCCACATGCCTACAAGGCCCGACTTGACCTTCTGCTCCCAGATCGCCTTGGTGTTCGACAGGAATTCGGCGTCCAGCAGCTTCTCCTTGTACATCGTGCGCATGAAGTCGACGCCCTTGGCCATATTCGGCGTCAGGTTGGCGAAGAGCACTTCATTATTGAAGTACGTTTCATGCCAGGTGGAGCTGACTCCCCACATACCGAAAATATTTTCCGACCAAGAAAACTTTTCCCGACTCGAGAACGGAATTTCATCCTTCTTGCCGTTGCCGTTCGGATCGCCGTCCCGGAATGCGCGCAGGACGTTCAGCAATTCGTCGGATGTCGTCGGCACCTTCAAATTCAGCTTGTCGAGCCAATCCTTGCGCACGAACATGACATTGCCGGAGGTTGTGTTCGGTTGAGGAATCGCTAGTATTTTGCCGTTCTGCGTCACCGCGTCCCAAGCCGACTTGGGGATGTGCTTCTTCAGGTTCGGGCCGAATTTGTCGATCAGCTCGTTTAATTCCAGCACTTTGCCGCTGCCGATCAAGTCCGCCTCCGGTCCCGAGAAATTCATATACACGTCGGGAAATTCGCCTGCCGCGAATTTCAGCTTGAGCTGATCCGCGTATTGCCCATGGGGGAGAAACGTAATGTCCAGCTTGGTGTTCGTCTTGTCCTGCATGTGCTTCAGGAACGGATTGTCCTTGGCCGGCGTCTCCTTCCCGAAGTCCGAAATGAACATCTTAATCGCAGCCGGTTCCTTACTTGCGGATGCGGTCGGCTGAACTGACGCATTCGTGCCGCCAGCCGGTGTTGCGGAACCACTCGGCTCCCCCTTCCCTGAACATCCGGTGACCGTCAGCATGGCGACAATCGTCGCCGCCCCAACCCATTTTCCATAAGACTGTTTCATCTTGCTAGAACCTCCCCTAATTGTGTTTTTAGAAGAATTGCCGCTGGTACGGCAAGACATCTCACTCTTTAATCGAGCCCAACAGGGCCCCCTTGATGAAATGCTTCTGGATGAACGGATAGATGAGCAGAATCGGCAAGGAGGAGACGATGATGACCGTCATCTGCAAGCCTTGGGGCGATACTTTCTGCGCCGCGTCGAGCGCCTCCGGGAATGTGTCGCTCATGTTGAACTGGGCGATGATGTTGTAGAGGTACAGCTGCAGCGGCCGGATGCTGGACTTGGTGATATATAAGAGAGGAGCGAAATAGTTGTTCCAATGGCCTACGGCGTAGAACAGGATGAGCGTGACCAGAATCGGGATCGACAACGGCACAACAATTCGGTACAAAATGCGGTACTCGTTCATGCCGTCGACGCGTGCCGCCTCCAGCAGCTCTTCAGGCAAAGAGCGGAACGATGTGAGGCAAATGAGCAAATTGAAAGCGCTCAAAGCGGCCGGGATGATCAGCGCCCATATCGAATTCAGCAGTCCCAGCTGTTTGACCAGGATGTAGGTCGGCACGATCGGCGCCTGGAAGATCATCGTGAATACGATGCCGAGGAGCACCGCCTTCTTCCCCTTCAGCTTCGGCCTGGACAGCGGATAGGCGGTCACCACCGTCATGAACATATTGAGCAGCGTCCCGATCGTTACGACCAGCACCGAGATGCCAAAGGATCGCCAGAAAACGGCGTTGGTCATGACCATGGCGTAATTGTCCAGATTGAACTCGACCGGCCACAGCCTTACGCGTCCCTGGATCAGCGCCGTTGTGGAGCTTAACGAGCTGGCCAGGACGAAGAGGAAAGGAATCAGAATGGTGGCGCATAGGGCTAGCAGCAGCAAGACGTTGAATGTATCGAACGCCTTCTCGCCGGCGGATGTTTTGATGCGCATCTTGAGCCTCCTAACGGTCTAATAAAGTCCTTCCCCGGTGGCGGAGCGGCTGAGCCGGTTGGCGACAATCAGCAATAGAAAGCCTACTACCGATTTGAACAACCCGATCGCTGTCGTCAAGCTGTATTGATTTTTCGTCAGGCCGATCCGCACGGTATAAGTATCGATGACATCGGCGGTTTCGAAAGTCATGGGATTCAGGAATACATAGATTTGCTCGAAGCCGAGATCGAGGATATGCCCGATTTTGAGCAGCAGGAGCAGCATAATGACGGGAAGCAGTCCAGGGAGCGTAATGTGCAGCAGCTGTTTCCATCGTCCGGCTCCATCGATCTTGGCCGCTTCATACAGGGAAGGACTGATCCCGCTCAAGGCGGCGAGGAACACGATCGCGCTCCAGCCCATCTCCTTCCAGATGCCGGAGGCTACGATAAGGCCGCGGGTGTAGGCCGGGTCCTGCAGGAACAGTACCGGCTCTTGGCCGAACCCCATGATCCATTGATTCACGAGTCCGATTCGCGGCGACAGCAGCATATAGGCGAACCCGCCCACGATGACCCAGGATAAGAAATGCGGTAAATAGACAATGGTCTGCACGGTGCGTTTGAAGACGACATGGCGCAGCTCATTCAGCAGCAAGGCGATCACAATTGGGGCGGGAAAGGCAAAAATAAGCTGATAAAAGCTGATCACGATCGTATTCCAGAGCAGTCTCTGGAACTGAGGGAAGGTGAAGAACTCCCAGAACCATCGGAACCCCACCCACTCGCTGTGGGCGAAGCCTTTGTAAATATCGTAGTCTTGGAAAGCTATGATGCTGCCCAGCAGAGGGGCGTACTTAAACACGAGAAAGTACAGCACGCCTGGGATCAGCATGACATAAAAGGCGGAATTCCTGCTTATGTAGCGCCATAGCGTATCATTCGAGTCCATACATCCGGTCCTCCTAGTCGACTCCGTCCATGCCGGTTATTTCCTTCAGCTTGTTGAAAAACTGCCGCTTGCGCTCCGTGTTGATCCCCCATTGGACAGGCGGACATTGATACCCTTGGCTGTAATCGCTTACACCCGGGTCAAAATAGCCCCAGGAAACACCAGCCGTAATAGAGAGGATCAGATGGTTCGTCTCCTGATCGAAGTCAAAATGATCGTCCTCATTGTTCACGATCGGCTGGCCTCGATACGCCGCCCTGCTCCGGATGATCTCGATCTGTTCCGGGATCCATGCCATCGGAGCGGCGTTGCCGTGGATGAGCAGCACATCCGCGACAGCCATGACATTGTCCGTGGGAATCGTTGCTCCGCGGAAGCTGGTGCCGATGAGCTGGCGGTATCCCGGGCGAATCGCGGAAGATACGAGGCGTGCAAGCTCGATCAGCTCGTGGATGCGGTCCGCTCGCAGAATGGGTTGCGTGTAGGCCGGGTAGTCGCATTCGTTGGCGACTTCGATGATTACATTCGTATAGCCTCTGTGGGCGAGCCAAGCCGTTGCATTCGCCGCCGCCTGCTTGATGGCCCGTTCGCCATTGAATCGGCTGTCTTGACCAAAATAGAAGTAACCGAGAATAACGATCATCCCAAGCTGATCCGCACGATCCAGAATGCGTTCCAGCCTCGCCATATAGGCCTCCTTCAAGCTGCCGTCCGGACCGAACGCCGAATTGTGCCAAGGCTGCGTCTGCGAGTAGCCCTCCGGGCTGCCCCCTTGCAGATTGAGCGTAAAGGCCAATAAGCCGTGCTCCCTCCATACGGGCATCTGCTCCAGAAATTCGGCCGTATTCCGCTCCGCGTCCCACATCCCTGTATCAGGGTAGGCCCATTTGCCCGCCGTTAGAGGATTGCAGTCGTCGAAGATGCCCTGAACCATCCTGCTGTTCATCAACAGGCCTTCGATGCGGATCCCGTTCCAATACCTTCCCTTGTACGTAAGCTCTCCGTTGATGGCAAACCGATCTTCGACCGACGTCACTGCCGTTTGTCTCAAGCTTCTTCCCCCTCGCTCCTCTTAAATGGTTGCTTCCTTTTATGGGATCGTTACGATTCGTTGCTTGGCAGCGGACTCATAGCAAGCGTACACAACGCGCACGGTCTTCATATATTCTTCGCCCGACGATTCGAACGGCTCGCCCCTCGTCAGTCCGTCAATGAAATGCTGCTGGGCTCCGATCGCACCACCGCCCTTCCATCCAGCCGGGATCGGGTATACATGCTCAGATTCCGTCCCGTTGCGAGGCGTGTAACGGATGCGGCCATTCTCATCCAACCGGAGCTTGCCTTCCGTCCCCTCCATCGTCATATAGCCGTATGTATCGCAGCGCTCCTGCTCCATATAGCTGGTTCGGTTCGCATCATAAATCCCGATAGCCCCGCTCTTGAAGTTAAAATGAACGACCGCCAAGTCTTCGCCGGCAATGGCAGGATTGATCGTCCGAACTTGGCTGTACACACTGTGGATGTCGCCCAACAAGAAGCGAAACGTATCGATCCAATGGATGCCGGTTTCGTAGATCAGGAACGGGTTCATTCGGCGAAAATAGGGTTGGGCGGAATAAGGAGCGTCGCCCCATCCGTCTCCGGGTCGCATCGCAAAGTATACATGGTATACAATGCCGAGCATGCCAACACCTATCATTCGCTTCATCTCCCGATACCAGCCTTGCCACCTCCAATTCTCATTGATCATGAGCGGAACATGGCGGGCGGCGCAATACGCTACCAAGGCTTCGCTCTCCTCCATAGTCGGGGCGATCGGCTTCTGGCACAGAATCGGCAAACCCAGATCGGCGGCAAGCTTGGCATAAGCATAGTGCGAGTCCGGCGGTGTGCAAATATCGATAAAATCAGGCTTCAGCCGCTCGATCGCCTCGTCCCAGCTCGCGTACGCCCGGATCCCATAGCGCCTCGCGAGCTTCTCCGCCTCCTCCAGGTCAAGGCTGAATATCCCGCCTATCGAACCGCCGTTCACCGATTGCCAAGCCTCCAGCTGGATCGAGGCGAAATGCCCGGCTCCGATCAACAATCCGTTCAATGCCGATGACGACATGGCTTCCCTCCGCACAAGCAGTCCTCGCTTGCGACCGCCGCATCGTTACTTGTAGATTTGGTATTCCCCGGATTGCAGGAACGGCACAGCCTTCTGAATATGAGTTCTCATCAACGTTTCCGCCTGAAGCCCGTCCTTGGCCTCCAGGGCATCCAGAATCGCCAGATGCTCGTGGAACGTCTCGTGAGGATCTCGGTACAAACCTTGCACCTGACTGGTAGCGATAATTCTCGTCCCGCTGATCGTCCTGGCCAGCAGCGGATCGCCGGCCGCCTCAATGATAGCATTGTGGAACTTCACGTCAGCCTTGTAATACGACTCGGTCTCCCCGGTTCGATAGGCCTCATAAGCCTGCGTGAACATTGTGCGCCAGTAGATCAAGTCCGGCGCCTGCAGCTTGCCGGCAGCCAGGCGGCATGCGAGACCTTCCAGCACGGCACGGATTTCGAATACCGACACCATATCCTTCACTGTAAACTCTTTTACAAACCAGCCGACCGGAGAGCTCTCCAGCAGCCCCTCCTTCTCCAGCTCGCCAAGCGCTTTGCGGAGCGGAGTGCGGCTTACGCCAAGCGACTGGGACAGCTGATTCTGGACGATCGCCTCGCCGGGCTTCAGCTTCTGATCCAGGATCATTTCCTTAATGGTATTGTACACCGTGGAATCCAGCGTCGATTTCGATTGCAGCAGCATGCCGATCATCCTCTCCAATGCTTTCAGCGATTACACCACTATGATACTTCGGATTCCCCTATCGGCACAATTGCTCTATATGGATAAATGATAGAATACACTGTATACAATGTATTCAAATTTTAACCCGAAATCGGTTTGGCTGTCAACCAAGAGATTCATGCTCGATCGTAATCGCTACTCCGCCTCGTTTGCGCCCCTGTTCCACATATTGATGCGCCTCTACAATTTGATCCAGCGAAAAGGTCCTGTCGACAACCGGTCTGATAGCGCCGGCATCGATCACCTCTCTGATGGTCTCGAGCCGAGCGGCCTTCAATTCCAATTTGCCGTCATCGATGGAAATATACTTCCCTATCGAGCCAAGCGATGCTCTGCACAACGCTTTGAGCTTGGAAGTTTTGGCTTTTCCCGCCGTATCGAGCATCAGGTCATAAGAAGTAAGGAGATGGGCAGATTCGTCCTTGGTGTAGTCGATCACTTGATGCGCCCCCAGAGATCGGACAAAATCCATATTCCGAGTGCTGCATACCCCCGTCACCTCAGCGCCGAAATAACGAGCCAGCTGAACGGCCATCGTCCCGGAAGTCCCCGAAGCCCCGTAGATGAGCACGCGCTGTCCCGGCTGAACATTCCCTTCCTCCAGACGTTGCAGCGCCAGCAGTCCGCCATAGGCGGCAGTAGTTGCCTCTTCATAGCTGATCGTTGCGGGCTTTTGAGCCAGACAGCCGTGCATGGAGTCCGTTTCTTTCATGCATTTGTACTGCGCATAAGCGCCGAGCCCAAATCCGGTAACCCCATACACTTGGTCGCCCGGCTTGAACCGACTGATATCCTTGCCCACGGCTTCGATTTCACCGGCGAGCACCATGCCCAATATTTTTCTCGGTTTGGTAATCCCCAAAGCCAGACGCATCGGCAGCCGGAACCGGAGCGGCAATTGCGAGCCCCGAATGTAAATATCGCTCGCAGTTACTGCCGAAGCATGGATTTTGATGCACACTTCGTCGTGCCTGGGGGACGGTTTGATTACCTCCTTCAGCTGAAGAACCTCCGGTGGTCCATATTGGGTGCATACGACCGCTTTCATCGGATCAATCCCTCCCGGGTTGTAGTTGGAAGCCCTTGACTAGCAAATAAATACCGGCGAAAAACTCGAAGGGGACGTACGGGAGAGCTAAGGCAAGGAGGGCCGGGGGCAAAAACGCGCCGGATGTGATCCAGATCGCGCCGAATAAAACGAGCGGGACGGTCGTGAGTCCCCACAGGGATAACCATCTTGGCACTACATTTGACTTTAGCAACAAATAATAGAAGATTATTGCGCCGATTCCGAAGGGAATAATATGCAGCCTGTACGCAAAATCTTTTGCCGCCAGCGCCAGAGCGGCCAGCCTCTCGAGGGTCGGGTCTCCGGTAGCCGCATACTCTTGGCTGATCTCCAGCAGGACGAAAGCAGCGATCTTACTGACGATCAGGATGCCCGCCTCCAGGATGTAGAGCCCTAGCGCGGTAAGCGCCCAGCCTTTGTTCGCCTGCCCGGCAACCGTGTAGAGCATAGCCGCTAACCAAACAATCCCAATGGCTGTTACGGTGTCGCCAAGTAGGCTGGCATGGACGAGACCCGCATGGCTGCCTACTTCAAGCATCGTCGCCTTAATATTCTCCGGATCGACAAGCGGGTTCAAGAACAACGCTCCACTGATCAGCGAGGTAAAGGCTTGGATTAAAAAAGCCGCTCCTAACAATCGTGACAAATGGTTTCTGCTATGCGTCTGCGTCTGAACCATACGGACCTCCCGGACCCAAGACAAGGGGTTGTCATTTCCTTCTTCATTAGTTACACTTTACAGTGTAAATAACAAATCGTCAATGCTTAATTACACTATTCGGTGTAATTAACTAATTTAACATTTTGAGAGGATTTCCTGACAAATGGACGTCAAACCTGCTGCCTCCAAAAGAAATACGAACAAGAAGCACGAATTGATCCTCCAGGGAGCCATGCAAGCTTTTACGGAAATGGGTTACGACAATGCAAGCATGGACCGGATCGCCGAACTGGCCGGGGTTTCCAAACGCACCGTTTACAATCACTTTTTGACGAAAGAGAATCTGTTTCAAGAGGTAGTGGCCGGTTTCCTGAGGGATCAGCTTCTCCTGAAGCAAATCGAGTATACTTCTGCGGCCTCCTTAGAGGAGCAGCTATTGGCATTCGCCAACGCCGAGCTCTATCTGATCAACCATCCTTCAAGACTTGGCTTATCGCGAGTCCTTACGTCGGTTTTTATTCGGGATATCGACTATGCGAGAATGACGACGGCGAAATACGCTTCTCCTCATGAACCGTTTATCCGGTGGCTCCAGGCTGCACACGAGGACAACAAGCTCCGCATCGACAATCCCCTCCTTGCCGCAAGGGTGTTCTACGCGATGATCGAAGGCGCCTTGACTTGGCCGGCTTTGTTCCAGCACGGCATCGACACGGAAGCGGTCAAGCCGCTGCTGGATGAGCTGATCGGGACGTTTCTGACCAGGTATCGCTCATAAGAAAAAGGAGCTGCCGTAGTGGCCAGCTCCCTATGCTAAACTACCTCACGCGATATTGTTCAAAACAGTTAGGCAGGATGGTCGTGGAAGCTCCCGGCAGCTGCGGCAGTACATAGTACCCGTCCACTACGGTCGCAGGCTCCTCGAAGATGTGACGAATCCAGGGGATGTACTCGAGCATGATTGCATTTTGCGTCGACGCTACTAAGTGCTGATGAATCTGGCCCATATCCCCGACATGCGGGCAAATCGGCACATCATAGGACGCCGCCAATCCGGCAACCTGCAGCCATTCGGTGATGCCGGCTACACGGGTAACGTCTACCTGGCAGTATTCCACGGCCCCCTGGTGAATGTAGTCGCGGAAGGCATATTTGTTGTACACATGCTCCCCTAGCGCGATTGGCACGTTCAGCTCGTCGGCAAGCTTCTTATGCCCCATGATGTCGTCCGGATTGAGCGGCTCCTCCAGCCAGAACAGATCAAACTCCTCCAGCTTCCTCCCCCAGGTCATAGCCGTATTGATGTTCCACTGCTGATTGACGTCGATCATGAAAATCACCTCGTCGCCGATCGCCTTGCGCACCGCCTTGCAACGGTCATAGTCCTCGCGGGGATCCTGCTTGCCGACTTTGATCTTCACGCCGGTGAAGCCGGACTCCACGATCTCGGTCACATCCTGGATCAGACGCTCCTTCGACCAGTTCAGCCAGCCGCCGTTCGTATTGTAGGCTTTGATCCGCTTCGACTTCGCCCCGCCGAGATATTGCCAGAGCGGCTTATTCGACGCCTTCGCCATAATGTCCCACAGCGCGATGTCGACGGCGGCCAGCGCCATGTGCGTAACGCCGGCGCGGCCGATCCAGTGCATTTTGCCGAACCGCATCTCGTCCCACAGCTCTCTCACCATGAACGGATCTTTGCCGACCAGCAGAGGAGCGTAGTATTTATCGATCGTATCCACGATCATATCGTCGCCATGCGCGCAAGTGCCCGTGTAGCCGTATCCCACGAAGCCTTCATCGGTATAAATGCGGACGCCGGCCAATCCCCAGTGTGTAGCCACATTAATCGCATCCGTAATCGGCGGCGTAATCGGGACGTGCAGGATGAAGCTTTCGACTTTGGTAATTTTCATTTGCGTCCTCTCCTCAACTTGTATGGGATGTGAAATGTATTAATAGCCAAGCGAGGCTCCTCCGTCGACGGGAAGCGCAACACCTGTCACGAAACCGGCTTGAGGGCCTGCCAAAAAAAGCGCCGCTTGCGCAATCTCCTCCGGAGTAGCCGGACGGCCGAGCGGATGCATCTCATTCAAAGCCTGGATCGTCGCGGCCGGGTCGTCCTGCTGCAGAATCCATAAGCCGAGGAGCGGGGTCGATACGCCGGCCGGGCAAATGCAGTTGACCCGCACTCCGTCTGCCGCGTAATCCAGGGCCAGCGATTTGGTCATCGCGATGACCCCGCCTTTGGTCGCCGCATAAAGCGGATTCCTTATCTGGCCGATCAAGCCGTTAAGCGAAGCCATGTTGACGATCGACCCTCGCGTCTTCCGCAGCTCTCCGATCGCATGTTTGATCGTCAAGTACACGCTCTTGAGATTAACGCCGACCAGCCGGTCGAACTCCTCGTCCTCCATATCCTCCAGGAACTTAGGCAGAATAACCGCTGCGTTATTCACCAGCACGTCCAGTTGACCGAAGCGGTGTATCGTTTGTTGGATCAGTCCCTTCACATCGTCGGATTTCGACACGTCGGTTCGGATTGCCGTTGCCTGGTAACCATCTTCTTGCAGCTGTTCGGCCAATAGGCCGGCTTGCTCCTCATTCCAATCTGCAACTACCACATTCGCACCCTGCGCAGCAAATAGTCGCACAATCGCCTCGCCGATGCCGGATGCGCCTCCGGTTACGATGGCGGTTTTTCCGGATAAAGCCACTAGATCGCCCTCTTTCTGTATGTATCGTAAATCGTGTATGATTCAATCGAAAAAAATTTAGTGAAAGAAATTCCGAGTCCGTTGATGGGAGTTCGCGAGATGCTGCAGCAAAGCGTGTTCGGCCTCCCCCACCTTGCCGGCGGACAAAGCTTTTACAACCTCCATATGCTCGGCCCATTCCTCGTTCACTATGTGCTGGTTCAGCTCCTGATGAATAAACGCCAAGTACCGCTGAATTCTCTCTATATAGACGGTGATCAAATTTCTTAGCGTCTGGTTGCTGCAGTGCTCGAGGATCAAACCATGCAGGCCGTCGTTCATCTCCGCGATGAGCTTCACACTGGCTTCGCTGCCGCTCGGCTGTTGACCGGACCAAGCTTGCATGTCCCGCTCCAGCTTGTGCAGGAGCTCTGCCGGGATTTGGCCAGCGGCGTTGCGGATCGCCAATCCTTCCAGCTCCATACGAATCTCGAAAATCTCGTCCAGCTCCTGCAGCGAAATCTCCGTAGCGTACATGCCCTTGAAGGGCACCATGCTCACCAAACCCTCGGCCGTAAGTCTGGACAAGGCTTCCCGGATGGGGATGTTGCTGACCTCCAGCTCGCGTCCCAGCTGATCGATATTGATCTTCTCGCCCGGCGCAATATGATGGTTGAGCAGCTGTTCCTTCAGCAAAGCATAAATTTCATCGGTTAACACATAACGACTCAAGCTCTTTTTCAAAAAAACCACCACTCCAAGGTAATAATAAATCGTACACGATTTATTATAGGTGAATCTGGGCGGTTGGGCAAGGGGAACCTGAGCGACCCATAACGATCCGCCATCACCTTATTTTTGTCCAACCTCCGGATTTCCGCCAAATAACGCTGCGCCATCACCTCCCTTGGGGCATGCCTTAACGCTCAGCACCACATTCCCCTTCTTATGCCCTTGCTCCACGAAACGGTGGGCCTCTGCCGCTTGCTCAAGCGGATAGCGGCGGTCGATGACCGAACGCAGCGCACCGGACTCGATTATTTCCTTCAGATAGCTCAAGTCTTCCACGTTTTCTATGACGGAGCCGCCGAGTACCTTCTTGTTACTGGTCCAAGTCACCCATTTCCCGCGAATAATCGATAAGGGGCTCACTTGATACGCTTGCAAGTAGAAGCCATTAGGCGCCAATCGCTTGACGCAAGCATGGAAGGGACTTTTGCCAACTGTATCGAAAATGAGATCATAAGCCGGACCGTCCGCCTCGAGCCGCTCCTTCGAATAATCGATAACCCGCTCGGCACCGAGCGACCTCACTAGCTCCACATTCGACGTGCTGCACACCCCGGTTACTTCCGCGCCAAAAAAACGGGCCAGCTGAACGGCATAGGTGCCGACGCTGCCGGATGCGCCATAGATGAGCACGCGGCTGCCGCGCCGGATGTTGCCTTTCCGCAGAAATTGCAAAGCCGTCAGAGCGCCGACCGGTACCGCAGCCGCTTCCTCGAACGTCATGTTCTCCGGCTTGAGCGCGACGCAGTTGGTCTCGGGCATGCATTTGTAGTCGGCGTAAGCGCCGAATTCGGTCCCGCATGCCGCAAATACGGCATCCCCGGGTTTGAACCGAGTAACGCCTCGGCCCGTCGCTTCGACGACACCGGCCAGCTCGAAGCCCAGAATGCGGACTCGTTTCGGCCTCCACAGCCCATTGAACAGCCGCGCCAGGAACGGGTCCGCCTTGCGCATCCGCCAGTCCCCTGCTGTCACCGTTGTCGCCTGGATTTGAATCAAGATTTCGCCTATTTGCGGTTCCGGCTTGGTGATCTCCCTCATCTGAAGCACATCCGGCGGTCCATACCGCTCAAATACGATTGCATTCATAACATCGTCCCCCTCTTCTGCGAATCGCCCATTCCGCCACCGCTAGATTGATCGCCCATCCCGCGCCGTTCAGCAGCGCTTTGCCGAGTTCATTGGGCGGCCCGGCTATCAGTTCCCCGGCCATCAAGGTCAGCGCCTGCGTACCTGCGCCTACCCCGATCGCGAAGCCGCGTATCATCCAGGCCCGGTGGCGGGCCACATCTCCTCGTCGAATCGCGGCGAAGCCGAGGAGGATGCACGCAACCATGGCCGACCCGAACAGCAGCCGCAAAACATAAAGCAGGTTGCCGCCGTACGGGATCGGATAAAACAAAGTCATCCACAGCGCGGAAAGCCCGACCAGCAGACCGCAGCCTACAAGGATCCGCCCGGCCACGCGGTGCCAACCCGGCTTGCGCCTCCGGAAACGCGGGGCGAATTGGAACGTGCCCAAGACGGCGTATATGCCGGCGCTCAGGATATGCAGCACCACCGGTAGTGGCGAGCTGAAGAACCGCTCGTTAGCCGGCGTGATTTCCGCGCCGCCGGCTAATGAGATCAAGCGGAACATGCCGGCGGCAAGCGGGATGAAGCTGAGCAGGAGCAGCGCTGCGATAAGCCGCTTGGCCGAGGAGCCCTCTTTTGCCGTCGTCGGGTGGATGTTCCGCGTGTTCACCTTCGTGCCGTTCATCGGGCATTCTCTCGCCGCTCGGTCCAGAGCGAGTATCCCAGCCAAGCCAAGCTTACTCCTACCGGCACGGCCAACAGCCGATCGTAGGGATGGTGGACAAGCGAGGACAGGAGAAGCGGTAAAATCGTACCGAGGGCCAGCAGGCCGGACGCCCCGCGAGACAAGATGCCGGCGCGGAACGTGGCGATGCCGAGCATCAGCCCGCCGAGCAAGTACAGCCCCCCGGTCGCCATATAGATCGATTCGAGCGCTCCGACATCCATCGCTCCGACTGTTCCGCCGGCGATACCCAGAAAGCCTTGCGTGAACTGCGGCGCTTCGGCCACGAGCGGGGGCAACACGAATGCTTCGATAAACTGGTAGCTCATGGTAAGCGTATAGAACAAGCCTAGCAGAATATAGCCGGCCAGCCCCAGCCAACCTGTCTCTTTCACTTGCCTGGCGTAAATCCCCGTAATGCCGAGCAGCCCGAGCAGACACATCGCGATGCCTAAGCAGTGAACGGTAGTCCATCTGGCGGTGTGTACCGAAGACAGCACGTCGGTTGGATGGATCAACTGGATGAGAATGAATAGGATGCCGGTCGCCACAGCTGCTAATCCCGCGCTGCGGATGAGTGATGGGGCCGAGACCAGGGCGGCGCTTCGTTTCGTCGTATGCTGCTGCTCGCTGCCTTTTAAAACGGCGGTTTGTTGGTTGGTGTTCATGGATTCGTCTCCTCTTTTTTCGCGTGGTTGTGTTCGTTTGCGACGAGTTGGTTGACCGCGACCAAAGGCACGCCGAGATCTCGAATTTTCCGCAGCACTCCGTGTAAGGCCGGCTGGTCGACTACATGAGCAATGATTGTGGTCGTTCCGTCGCTTTCGTGGAAAAGGCTTTGCCCCTCCAGCCATGTGATCCACCGGGCATCCAGGTGCCCCTTGAGTCTGAATTCATATTGTTCAAGCTCGTCGTGATGCTCGTTAGCGAGTCCTTGTGTTGCCTTCATTCTTGGCCTCCTTTCTAGTTGTCGTGTTGTGTTGCTTACATAGCTAAAGATACAGGTGAACGTGGGGAGGCAGCATCACCACATGTGGTGATTGTGGTGGTGATTTTCAGCGGAAACGACGAAAAATAAAACTAACTTTATCTGTTGCTAATAACAAACTCTCGACTGTACGCAGACGGCAACCACTACTCACCTGTTCGCCGAGTCGTTCCCCACACGGCAATGGGTCTCAAACGGCGAAGTTTAGTTAATACTGCTGTGTCTATCGCTATCGAGCGAACGTTCCACCCAGATGTACAAGATCTGTACAACTAGGGCCTATATTCAGCCTTAAGGCTAGCCGAGGACAAGCGGTGGAGGGTTTCTTAGTGGAAGGATACGAACCAGGACCGGGGTGTTTCGTTGGCATTTTGGTTTCGTTGGCATGTATGTTGGGTTTGAGCGGAATGTCCCTATAGCTGCAACCCAAGCCCAAGCCGGCCGATCGCCAAGTAACCTTGCTTCGCAGTCCGAAATAGTCGGACTACAGAAGCACCCGCATATCGGATATGCTCTCTAGTCCGAATTGGCCGAATTGGAGCAACGTTTTCAGAGAGGGGGGTGCGGAAACGGCTCCGCAAGTGGGAGAAGTCGGACTAGAGCACGCGTCACGTTTCTCTTCTGTCACGCAGTCCGCAAAAATCGGACTAGGCGTACAGACCTTTTCATGCGCTCGCCACTACAGCACAGAACCGGGAATAGAAGACCATACGCAACAAGGTCACAGATCAAGAAAGCACTAGCCGCACTTTATCCACAACTCTGCATGTCTATAGCATCCTATACAACAAAAAAACCTGACGGCGATGGATCACCGATCAGGTTTGTAAGGGTGGCTGTTGGGTTTGTGTGCTGGGAAGACGGGCCTATCGAAAATGTTTGACTGCAAATAAAGCATCTATTGTCCGCCAAACTGTCTTCTCCGCCTAGATCAAGCCAAGCTCCTCCGCACGGCGGACGGCGGTTCGGCGGCTGTTCACTTGAAGCTTGTCGTAAATATGTTTGGTGTGGGTCCGCAGGGTGTTCAAGGACACCATCAGCTCGCGGGCGATGTCCGGGCCGCTCAAGTCAGTCTTGAGCAGCCGAAGCACGTCGAGCTCGCGTTCGCTTAGCGGCTCGGGAAGCGTTGCAGCTATAGACGTCGGTTGGGGTACGCTGATTTCCGCTCTGCCGATGGCTGTCAGGAGGCGCCGGGCATAGGGGCTCGCGGGGGTTGACCGCTTCGCTGCCTCTTCCAACAAAGCCGCCATGGGTCTGCCTTCGTCCGCAAAAACGCGCACATAACCTTCCGGCTCCGCCACAGTCAGCGCATGCTCCAGCTGCACCAGCGCAGTCGGGATGTCGCCTCTCACCTGGTGAGTCAGTGCCAGTACGATGCGGATTTCGATCGCGCTCCCCGCTCTTCCGCCTTCCTCCGCCGCCCGGAGCAGGCGCTCCAGCAGAGCTGTCGCTTCATGCATCAAGCGGTCCGCACGGTTGCTTTTGTACTGGGCCAAAAGCACCCTTACCAAAGTAATATACTCGAATTCGCGCAAGTAGCTCGGCTCGTCCGAGGCGGACAAGCTTTGTTCCCGCGCCCAGTCCAGAGCTTCGCTCAACCTCCCTTGCGCTATCCACACTCGAGCTTTCAAAGCCGCTGCAGGTCGTGCATCCAGGAAAAAGTCATGCACGTACAGCCGCTCCGCCTCGTGGAGCAGGTTTAGGGCACTGTCTCCATTTCCTTGAGTAGCCTGTATTCGAGCCATGGCGACGTGCCAACGATAGCGGTATTGCGGGAAGCCGGTGTGCTCGCCTTGTTCCTTGCTTTTCAACAAATACTTGGCGGCGGCATCCAGATCATCCCGCTCTCGATACAGCTCGCTCAACCCTACATAAATATCCGCCGTCCCTCGCAGGTCGGGCTCGCCATGATCCGCCGCCAGCTGCAATCCTCGCTCATAAGCACGTTTCGCCTCGCGGAGCCGGCCTTGCGCCGTATGGATCTCGGCTATCGCGATCGCTCCATTGATGGCGTCGGAGATCGCCCCGGCGAGCTGCACATGCGCTATGCCGTCGGCAAACATCCGGTGGGCTCGTTCAAGCTCGCCGCTCCTCCAGTATGCCAGTCCCATGAGCGCCGTTGCCGCTCCGCGCGGCAGATGATCGTCTGCAGGTACGAGGTCCAGCACCCGTTGCGCGTGTTTCATCACGGCAGGCACATCGCCCAGGATAAGGGCCAGCCCAGCCCGATACACGGCGACCAAACCCGGGAGACGGCGAAACTCCTCTTCGTCCACGACCACCATCCCGGACGTTCCGGACACGGAGGATGGAGGGGCCTGCTCCCGCTCGTGATTCGCTGCCTCCCTCGACATCGACATCAGCGGCGATGTCGATGGAGGCGGCACGGGCATCTGCAACCCCCTCGCCGTTCCCATCGCCTCGGGCTCCAACCACCGTTCGGCGTCTCTTAAGCGGGCCTCCACCGCGTCCAGCTTCCCGCCGGCGAGCAACGCCCCGGCATACCATACGCAGAGCACCGGCCGGTCGCGGATCAGCGCGTCGGGGAGCGGCTGCAGCCACCCCAGCATCGCGGACTCCCGCCTGCTTCTGCGCAGGGCCGGTATCGCCTGCTCGATCAGGCTCGCCGCTCGCGCGAAATCCTCGGCGGTCAGCGCATGACGGATCGCCTCTTCCGCCAAACCTTGCTGCTCATACCACAGACTGGCCCGTCGATGAAGCGCCGCTGCTTGATCCGGCTGATCCGACCTTAGGTGAGCGGAGAGAACCTCGGCAAAGAGATGATGGTACCGGTACCATTGGCGACGGTCATCCAGCGGCACGATAAAAAAGCTGCCCTGCTCCAACGACTGGAGCCGCGCAAAACCATCCTCCTGGCCGGTAATGGCGTCGCACAAGGGGCCGTGCAGCCGGTCGAGAATGGAGGTCTGCAGCAAGAAGCTCCGGATCGATTCGGGCTGGCGCTGCAGCACCTCTTCAACCAAGTAGTCCATGATATACCGGTTGTCTCCGGCGAATTCCCTGATGAACGCGGGGATATCCTTGCGTCCCTTCATTGAGAGCGCCGCCAGCTGAAGCCCCGCAATCCAACCCTCCGTGCGCGTTTCCAGAGCTTTCATTTCGCCCGGCGCAAGATTCAGTCCCATCGCTTCATTCAGGAAAGCAGCCGCTTCTTCGGGCGTAAAACGCAAGTCGGCGTCTCGCAATTCGGTCAACTGGCCCATCGCGCGCAAACGGCCCAAAGGCAGCTGCGGATTTTCACGGGTGGCAATAGCCAGGTGCAGCTGCGGGGGGAGATGCTCGAGCAGGAAGCCGATCGCATGGTCGATCCAGTTGGCTTCGAGCACATGGTAGTCGTCCAGCACGAGGAGCATTCGGTAAGGGAGAGCGGAAAGCTCATTGAGCAAGGACGTTAGCATCGACTCGGTTGTTGGAGGTTGTGGAGATTGGATTGCCTGGATCGCACCTGCTCCTATCGGCGGGGCAACCGTCTGCAGAGCAGCGACAAGGTGAGCCAGGAAACGCGACGAGTCCTGATCCCCTTCGTCAAGCGACAGCCATGCGACAGGCATACCGCAGCTAGCGGCCCATTCGCTCACCAGAGTAGTTTTGCCAAACCCGGCAGAGGCCGAAATCAATGTCAGCTTGCGGTTCGGATTTTCGTTCAGCCGGTCGATCAGGCGCTGCCTGGGGACAACCTGAGTCCGCGACGCGGGGATATATAGCTTGGTTGCTAGAATGGAAGGATTCATGGATGGATGGCCCGCCCTATTGGATTACGTTCTGTTCTTCTGATTTCATAAACCGCTCAATCGCCGCCGCAACCCCATCGCGATCATTCGTATCCGTCACATGCGCCGCACAATCCTTCAACTCCATAATCGCGTTCCCCATGGCGACCGGAAATCCGCACATTCGGAATAGTCCCAAGTCATTATAATCATCCCCGAATACCATCACCTGCTCAGGCTTCACCCCGATCTCATCCAGCACCCATCGCACAGCTTCTTCCTTGGAGGCGGTTTTGGGCATGATTTGTACCAATACTCCGCCGTCGGTTGCCATTACGTTCACGTGGTCGCCGAACTGCTCCACAATAGCCTTCCATGTCCTACAACCTAGAAGCAATATTTTGGTCGGGGAAAGTGAGCTAAAGAAATCCGGGTCCACCACTTGTGGCTTCGGATCGTTCGGGCGTATACCCAGGCTGGCGCATTGCTCGTCCGGTACGGGTCTGCACGTATACCAGGAGTCATCGACCTCGTAGGAAAGGCTCGATTGAGGCGCTTGGAGCTCGATAAATGCATTCATTTGCCGGCTAATCTCCGCAGGAATGCTAATGTGTCGCTTCATTTTCTTGGATTCGCACGTGACCAGAGCCCCATTGTAGTACACCATATAATCTGCAAAAGGAAACCGCTCGGCGAATCGATTGGCCGCTCTGGGAGGCCGCGCCGTTGCTACGATAATCGGGATCCCCGAATCATAACAGGTTTTCACCGCCTGATAGTTCCGTGGAGAAATGGTTTTGTCGCTGCCGAGCAAGGTTCCGTCCAAGTCCAATACAATGGCCTGTATGGTAGACACCCGTATCCCCCCAAATGAGTATTCCTCCTATAATAACCTAAGACTAGTTGAGATGGTAGACTCTTTCTGATGGTAGTTTCACTCTGAGGGCTGACTCTAACGCTGCGTAGTACTCTATACTCGGTTTGGGAGGTATGATGGGGAGACTGCTCAGTCGATGAGGGAAATGCCAGTATCGGGAGGATGTCCCAAGAGGAGCAAGCCGGAATATCGGCGGAAATGGTAAGGATTCTGGAAAGCTTCTTTTGGCCCTCCCCTAACTTTGTGAAACTCCCCCTCCCCCATCAAGCAGGCTCATAGTGGACATGGACTTCGATCACTTCCGACGTCTTCTTCAGTTCATTCTCCACACGCGTAGCAATCGCATGAGCCTCTTGAAATTCCAAGTCGGCACTAATGGACAGCACCACGTCGACTACCGCATTGCTGCCATAATTTCTTGCACGGATTTCCTTCACTTCCTCGACCCCGTCGACCCTAAGCACGGTGTCTCTGTAGACCTGAATCGTGGTTTCGTCGAATCCGTCCGACAAGTGGTGGGAAGCCTCGCGGAAAATGTCCCATGCCGTCTTGCAGATAATCATTCCTACAACAACCGCCGTGACCGGATCCAGCCAAGGCAGATGAAGCTGCGGACCCAAGATCCCGACCACGGTACCCAAGCTTACAAGCGTATCGGAAAAGTTGTCCTTCGCCGCTGCCATAACGGCTTGGCTGTTGATTTGCTGAGCTAGCGCTCTATTATAGCGATACACTAGGAACATGACGATGGCGCAGAACAGGCCCGTCCATACCGAAATGAGATCCGGGGCTTCCCCGTTTCCCCGGAAGATCGAGAGCACGGCGGCGATCAGCACCTCAAGCCCCACGGCCATCATGATAAACGAAGCGACCAAGGAAGCGATCGTCTCGGATTTCCAATGTCCATACGGATGATTATCGTCGGCTGGTTTCTGGGCCAGCTTGAGCCCAACCAACACCGCGACGGAAGCGGCGATATCGGTTGCATTGTTGAGACCGTCGGCTTTCAACGCCTCCGAGCCCGAGTAGAAGCCGACGATCAATTTCAGGGCGGAGAGGCACATATAGGCCACGATGCTGATGTAGGCTCCCCGTTCGCCCAGTTTTAAATTATCGTATCGCTGCTGCTGCTCCAATGTCCTTACTCCCTCCGGCTTTCGATATGCCCGTTTATCATATCAACCGAAGGGAATGTGGGTCTAGAGAAACGTTTTTTCACTAGGGTGAAAAAATAAGTCACGGCAAATAATGTTTCCAACGCCCAACAAGGTTTCCGTGGTTCTATTCCAAATCTTGTTGGATCACTCGCCGGTGCGAGCCAGAAGTCGAGGCGAAATGCATTCTCGAGCGGCGTGGCGCCCGTACCCTTGCTCCCTAGTCCGAATAAGTCGGACTAGAGAACGCTTCGCGCCTGCCACACAGTCCGAAAAAATCGGACTAGAGCGTTTAGACCCGCTTCATGCGCTCCACCGGAAACCTTGACCGGAAAATCACCGTTCCAGCCATCGCGACTAGCAGGCGTCCCCCTTATCTGTCAAAAAGAAAACCAGCCGCAGCTGGTTCCGAAATTTTCCGTATTCAACCTTCCAGAGCCACTAAGTGAAAAACCTTGTAATCAGCTCGATTTTCCCCTCCGCGTAAGCCTCCATAAACGACATAAAATCTTCATGCGACATCAAGCACAAGGGAATCAGCACTTTGCCTGAACGGACGTAATCCATCACGAAGCTCTTCCGGCGCTTTTTGGCCACTCTCCGCCACCCTCCCGTTTCCTTCAGGTCACCCTCTACAGGATCTTCTCGACATCGGCTTCAATTCCTTCTTCTCTCACGCAAGAATCATTTTCACTGTCGTTTTCACAGTTTTGCTCCGGTCTTTTTTTTGCATAGAAATCCGTTCCTCCGCGGGCACCTCCTATGAGAACACGTTTGCCGCTGTGTATACGGGGCCACACTAGAAAGTATTAAAAACAGCGTAGGTGAACAAATGATAGACCGGTTGGTTCTGGCTTTGAGCTTGGTAACAGCGGCGCTTCTACTACTCCTCTTCACCCCTCGGAACAAAATCCATGAAGCTCAGATCGTATTTCTATTTGTACAATTTATCACCTGGGTCCTCGGTCTACTTGCTGTGGAATTTCAGCTTCTGGAGTATCCTGTCCGTGAGTTCACCATTGCCACTCAGACCAGCTTCTCGTTCGAATATTTTATTCTCCCGGCCACTTGCGTCATTTTCGTGCTTCGGCTTCCACGTCATAAGAGCATCTCTAAGGTAATTGGTTGGTATCTCTTCTGGCCTACATGGATGACCGTGGTAGAAGTCTTGATTGAGCGACATACGAATTTGATCAAGTTTCTGAATTGGAACTGGTTTTACACTTGGTCCTCGCTTCTGTTAGGCTTCCTGGTGACCCATGCCTATTACAAGTGGTTTATGAGAAAATGGACCTTACAAAGTCAACACCAATAGGCTGTAGCAAGGCTCGGCATCGCCCATCCGGGTCTATTGACAGGGTAGCCGCGCGCGGCCTGTTTCAGTAAACTAATAGAAGGGTAACCCACTTTGTAACCTATTCTTTTTTGATTATCGGGGGTCAGTCATGCAACGCGTAAACCTGAATCAGGAATCTTTCAATCAACAAGTGTTTGAGCACGCTTCCTTCGGGATCGCTCTTGTTGCGCCGGACGGTCTAATTTTGACAGTCAACCCTGCCTTTGAGCACATGTTCGGCCATACCCAGGAGGAGTTTGATGGCAAGCGGTTTAACGACCTCCTGCACCCCGACGAGGAGATCAGAAGCATTCAAGATCTTAGAGCGCGGATGAAGGACGACACTACGGAGGTCCAGCTCGAAACACAGTTTATGAAAAAGAACGGCTATGTGCTGTGGGGACTGCTTACCTTCCAATTGTTCGGCGACGCGGCGAACGAGCCTTTATATTACATTGCCCAACTAATCGACATTACCAAGCAGAAAGAATCCGAGCGGCGGCTGCAGGAATCCGTCGAGCGCTATACCTCTCTCAAAAAATACAACCATGACGCCGTGATCTCCTTCGGCCTCAATGGCATCATCATAAACGCCAACACGATGGCGGAGAAGCTGACCGGGTACCAAGTGCACAAGGAACTCATCGGGATGAAGCTTTCGAATTTGATCGGACAGGCGAACGTGAACCTCATCCTGGAAAAGGCGCTGAACGACGAGACGATTGAACAGCAGATCAACACGATCGTCACCAAAGATGATGAAACCGTCGATGTGCTTACGAGTTTGGCTCCGATTTTCGTGAATGAGGAGAATATCGGGTTTTACCTCATCTGCAAGGACATCTCTGAGATGAAGCAATTGATGCTGGCCAAGGAGACGGCCGAGTCCACGAACAAAGCCAAA
The DNA here is from genome assembly GCF_004000845.1 of Paenibacillus koleovorans NBRC 103111. GTDB lineage: Bacteria > Bacillota > Bacilli > Paenibacillales > NBRC-103111 > Paenibacillus_AA > Paenibacillus_AA koleovorans. Next base: position 23,049 of record NZ_BIMA01000044.1, on the reverse strand, counting down.
AGCGAGTTTCTGGCGATGATGAGCCACGAAATTCGGACCCCCATGAACGGGGTGGTGGGCATGACCGATCTGTTGCTGGACTCCACTGATCTCACCGAAGAGCAACGAAGCTACTTGGAGATCATTCGGAAATGCGGGGATAGCCTGCTCAACATTATCAACGACATTCTCGACCTTTCCAAAATTGAGGCGGGTCGAAGCGAGCTGCAAGAGGATAGCGTTGATCTGCGCGATATTATCAACGAGAGCTTGGACATCGTTTCCACCCAAGCCGACGAAAAGCAGCTGGAGCTCTCCTACACGATCAATCACGATATTCCGGATCTAGTCTATTGCGACGCCGAACGTTTGAAGCAGGTGCTGCTCAACTTGCTCGGCAATGCCGTCAAATTTACGCTCAAGGGCAGCATCTCGGTGAAGGTGATGAAAATGAAGGAAACCCCCTCCCATTTGGCCTTTATCATAACGGACACCGGCATCGGGATGGATCCGGAGCGGCTCACCGATATTTTTGAACCGTTCGCCCAGTTGGACAGCTCTTTGTCGCGCAGTCATGAAGGTACCGGCCTTGGTCTTGCCATCAGCCGCAAGCTCGTCGACATGATGGGCGGAGAGATCTACGCGGAAAGCGATGGGAGATGCGGCTCGAAGTTTACCTTCACGATTCCGCTCAAGCAGTCCTCGCTCCCCCAGCGGGAAGAGGCTCGTCCGTCTGTGCAGCAATCGTCACGCAAGGCAAACATTCTGATCGCGGAAGACAATGTCATTAACCAGCTGGTCATGACCAAGATGCTTGAAAAAATGGGTCACCGGGTCACCAACGTCAACAACGGCATCGATGTGGTTGAAGCCGCGCGCAAAGGGTCGTTTGACCTCATCTTCATGGATCTGCACATGCCGATCGTGAACGGCTTGGATGCAGCGAAGACGATCAAGGCCGAGTTGAAGGAGCATTGTCCGCGCATCGTCGCCGTCACCGCCAATGCCCTGAAGGGGGATCGGGAGACGTGCATCGCTGCCGGGATGGACGAGTATGTCAGCAAGCCGGTGCAGCGTGAGATCATCCAGAAGATTTTGCAGCAGTTCGTGAGCTGATCGGTCTACTGCGGTGCTGAAGCAATTACCCGAGCGGCCGACAAAAATCTGAACAAGTGTTAGAAAAGTCACAGCAGACCTTGCCTTCGGAGGTGTAAAATAATAAAAACACTTCCTTATAAGGAGAGGATTACGTTGACTATTAAAGAAGAATTGCGCGGAAAAAACATTAACATTCCTGAAAACCCGGTTTCGAATTTCTTGTTCAACAACACGAGATCCGGACTGATCTGGCTCCTGATCCGATTGTATCTAGGCTACGCCTGGTTAAAATCCGGATGGGGCAAAGTCAATAGCGAGAAATGGGTAGGAACCGATGCAGGAGCGGCCTTGACAGGCTTCGTCAAAAATGCCTTGGCCAAGGCGGAAAGCGGCAAAGACGTAACCGGCTGGTACGCAAACTTTTTAGAGAACATGGTTCTTCCCCACGTCAAACTTTTTTCCTACTTCGTTTCATTCGGCGAGCTGCTCGTTGGTCTTGGCCTTATTCTTGGATTATTGACCGGGATTGCGGCCTTCTTCGGGGCTTTCATGAATGCCAGCTTCCTGTTTGCCGGCACTTTGAGCACGAATCCTCTGCTATTCATCCTGGCCACCTGGATCGTGCTAGGCTGGAAAGTCGCTGGGTGGTACGGTCTTGACCGCTGGGCCCTCGCCTATTTAGGAACGCCTTGGACTATCTCCCGCAGCAAAACAAACGATCGATCGGCCTAAGGAGAACCAGCATGAATCAAATGAACGCAACAAATGGGGAGAGAGGCTCCATCAACTGAAAGCCGCCCATATGGACCATGCGGAGCTCCTTCGCAGCGGCGGATGCAAGCCCTTCGTGCTGCTAGCAGGACTTTACGACAGCTACGAGGCATTGGAGTACATACAGCGAGCCGGCTATTCCAATCCTTCGCACTATCTCTTTCTCAATCATGCCAGTCTCTTGATGAAGGGTATGATTTTTTGCAAAAGTGTCTCTAGTTCACCAACCCTATGTCCGCCAGCCCGCCTTGTATTCGATCAGAAATGGAGCGCGGGCTGCGACAGCTGCGATGGTTGGGGTCATGGTGAGTGCCTCTAAAAATCGCTAATATAAAGCCCTTCTAATGCGTTGTTCTGGCTCATATCCCACATTCGAGTTATTCTCTGATTATGAAAGTAGCCTATGAATTTAATGTGATCTAATGTAGAAAGAAGCGACCAATCCTCGACAAACTTATTTTTCCAAAACATGATCGCCAAGCGATACCGGCTCTGCCCCGAACCTCAAGAACCAAACCTCGCTCCTTGAATGCCAGGTCTGGTGGGTGTACGCTCCCCGTCCCGGATCAGATGTACAGCGTTTCTACATCTGAAGCTCAAAATACCCCAATATCGGCTGCAGATGTAGACGATTTGTACATCTACACGCAACAGCAGGCTATTTTCGCAGTCAAAGTATAAAAATGGACATCTGGACGGCAAAAATCAAGGTCAGATGTACAAATCTTGTACTTCTGACCCGGGAAAAAGCCGATTTTGGTACTTAGTTGTATAAATCTTATACACCTGGGCGGGACTTACATACAACCGTTGAAAATGAAACTAGGATGCCGTTAAACTATTATGTATCGAAAAGGACTCTCCTGCCCATACATTTTCTTCATCTTGTCAATTTTGGTTGCACTTGTTCGTCGTATTCATACAGAGGCTGAGTAGGGGTGGTCTTCTAATAAGGTTTTTACTCCAATCGTAGGAGGAAAAGTCATGTTGTTCATGCTGATTGTCAAAGCTTCGAACAATTCGGAAGGCACCAATCTCCCGAATCCAGAGCTCAGGGAAGCCATGTCCAAGTACAATGAGGAACTCATTAAAGCAGGCGTGCGGGTTATGGCGAAAGGACTGCATCCCAGCTCAAATGGGATCCGCCTTTCGTTCCCGGAACCAGGTGGAAAACCTGTGGTCACGGATGGCCCCTTTACGGAAACGAAAGAATTGATTGCTGGGTTCATTCTGATTGATGTGAAGTCGCGGGAAGAAGCGATCGAGTGGGCCATGCGGATGCCGGATCCGCAAGGGTATGGGGAAGGCCAGATTGAATTGCGGCAAGTGTTCGAGAGCCCTTAGGAATCTGGATCGTAGAAGCGCCCTTCTCTCTTTCTCCCTAGCCAAACAAACCAGCAACGGCAGTTGGCTGAATGCCGGCTGCCGCTGCTGGTATTAAAATAATTTAATATTAGGTGTAACACTTGGACCTTCGACAACGACGCGTATCTCGCCCCAAATACCGGACGCAGACGGGAGCGGGACGGGCTAAACCTCAGCCTAGATCAGATCGGACTTCTGCAGCAACCGCTGAACGATCACTGCCGCTTCCGCTCGCGAGATGGGTGCTTGCGGAGCAAGCTGATCCTCCCCGCGGCCGGACACGAGCCCAGCTTGCAAGCAAGCGGCAATCCCGTCCAACGCCCACGCCGACGCGCTGCCCGCATCGCGAAACGAACCCAGCAAAGCGGCTGCTTCAGCCACGGAAAGCTTCGCTTCGAGCCCGGTCACTTGCATTGCATGGGCCATGATCGTCATAGCCTGCTCGCGCGTAATCTGATCCATCGGGCGGAAGGTGCCGTCTTCGAATCCGTCGATCAGCTTGTAGGCATACGCGGTTTGAATCGCGTTGCTGTGCCAGTCAGTCGGGCGCACATCCGCAAAGGATCCCCCGGCTTTTTCCAGCTTCAGCCCCAGGCCCCGAACGATTATCGCGGCAAACTCCGCGCGGGTGATCGTCTGATCGGGAGCGAACACCCCGTTGCTCATACCGTTGATGACCATCCGCGAGCCCATATCATTAACGGGCGCTTCCGCCCAGTGGCCCGTCATATCGCCGAATGCGAGCGGATGCCATACAACCGAGTAGATACTATTGGTCAGGCTGTTGATTTTAGCATAGTACTTGCCCTCGATCTGAACGATCTGAGTCGGTACGTGGCGAACGGTTCCGTCCGCTTCGACGACGACGCCTGTCGTGATTTTGCTCGGATCCATGCCGGTCGGGATGGAGATCATTCGCTCTACATAAGCATTGAACTTCGAGACTTCGATCGTTCGATCTCCGTGAACGGCACTCACCTTGAACTCAAGCGGAGGGGCCACAATCTCGAAGTTCCCAGCCCTCGCCGTACTTTCAACGAGTCGGATCGAGTCGGCTGTCGGCTCGGCAATTTCAATTCGCACCTTAATATCTTGAAGCGCTACACCCGCCCCAACCTGTTGCGAGATGGCGCCAATATTAATCTGTCCGGCAGGCAGCGTATAGGAGGCGTTAGCGGTTTTGATCTCGACGACCGCTTTTTTCTGCTCCATGCTGTTCACCATTTGGCCGTTCAGCTCACCTACGACAACATCCGATCCCGTATTTACCGGAATCGTGATGACGACGCCGTCCCCTTCCGCGGCCAGCTTGTCCGCCAGTTTCTTCGGATCGACGGTAATGGTCGTTACGGTTTGGTTGTTCACGGTTGTAGTCGCCGCGGTGCCTGCATTTTCAACCTTGCCATTGATCAGCACCTGCACGCTCTTATCCTCGGCAACCGGCTGCTGGATTGGCGGATCCGCCGGATCCGCCGGCTGCACTGGAGGCAAAGGGTCCTGCGGCGTTGCAATGGCTTCATTCGAGTAAGTCAGTCCAGTCCCTGCCAGATTGCCTGCCTTGAGCGCAAAGTAATAGGTCGTCCCGTTCGTCAGTCCGGTTACCTGGTAAGTGATTCCTGTAACGGTAGCAACAGGCCCGACGTCGTAAGACTGTGAACTCGTTCCTCTGTAAATCTCATAATAAGTGGCATTCGTAACGGTGTTCCAGTTCAAGGTAACTTGACGATCCCCTGCCGTAGCAGTAAGGCTGGCCGCTTCTGAAGGCACGACCGTGAGCTTCTGCAGGCGATTCGTATCCAACACATACAAATTCCCGGCACCGTCTGCAGCTACACTATTGGGGAGATTAAACTCGCCCAACCCGCTGCCGATTCCGCCACCGCTTCTCTTCCATTCGCTCCATGTATCCGTAGTCGCCGTCCACTTCTGAATGCGATGGTTGCTTCGATCGGCAACGTATAAGTTCCCGGCACGGTCAACGAATACACCGGTCGCACTATTGAACTCCCCGAGTTCGCTGCCGCTTCCGCCGCCGCTCTTTTTCCATTCGGTCCATTGTTCCGTAGCGGCTGTCCACTTCTGGATGCGGTGCCACCGGTCCGTTACATACACGTTACCTAAGCTATCAACCGTTACTCCAGACGGATTAGTAAATTCGCCAAGACCGCTGCCGCTGCCTCCTCCGTTTTTCTTCCACTCGCTCCAAGTTTCTGTAGCGGCCGTCCATTTCTGGACGCGATGATTCAGCGTGTCCACCACATAGAGATTGCCAAGGCTATCTACGGCGATGGCGACCGGTAAATTAAATTCCCCTAGGCCGGTGCCGCTACCTCCACCGCTTTTCTTCCATTCGCTCCAAGTATCCGTTGCGGCCGTCCACTTCTGGACCCGCTGGTTGCCTCGATCGGCTACATACAGGTTCCCCACAGAATCGACGGCAACCCCTGTCGGAGCATTAAACTCGCCCAGACCGCTGCCGCTCCCGCCGCCGCTTTTCTTCCATTCGCTCCAAGCATTTGTTGCAGACGCAAGCTTCTGAATCCGATGGTTCTGCGTATCGGCTATGTAAACATTCGCGTTGTGATCTATTGCTACGCCTGACGGACTGCTGAACTCTCCCCACCCACTGCCGGAAATAAATCCCTTCAGCCCCATTTCGCTCCATTGATCCGTTGCCGCCGTCCATTTCTGAATGCGATTATTGCTTGCATCTGCAGCGTATACGTTGCCATGGGTGTCTATGGCCACATTATATACACCATTGAACTCACCTAACCCGCTTCCGGCTCCACCGCCAGCTTTCTTCCATTCGCTCCAAGTATTCGTACTAGCTGTCAACTTGGCAATGAGATCGTTGCCCGCAATATATAAGTTTCCATCTTCATCTAAAAAAACCCCTCTGGGGGAGGTGACGCTTCCTATTTCACTCCAAGTTGAAGTGTCGGCCGTCCACTTTTGCACACGATTATTATTTGAATCCGCGACGTACATGTTCCCTGCAGCATCCCCAACTACACTCGTAGGATTATTGAATTCCCCAAGCCCGCTGCCGCTACCCCCGCCGCTCTTTTTCCATTCACTCCATGTTTGGGTCGCAATCGTCCATTTCTGAATCCGGTTGTTGTTCGAATCCGCTACATAAATGTTCCCGGCACTGTCAACCGCTACTCCTGCCGGTGCGCTAAACTCCCCTAAGCCGGTCCCGCTCCCCCCGCCATTCCTCGACCAGACGGTCCATGTACCGGTATCTACCGACAGCTTCTGAATACGCTGGTTGCCGCCATCCGCCACATAGACATTTCCGTCGTTATCAACGGCGACCCCTGTCGGAAAAGAAAGCTCTCCCGGACCGCCACCTCCACTTGACCCCAGTATGCTCCATGTATTCGTAGCGGCCGTCCACTTCTGGACGCGATGATTCTGCCGATCCGCGACATACACATTCCCGTCATGATCGACCGCAACGCCATACGCTCCATTAAACGCTCCTACTTCCGTTCCCTGAACGATCCCCATCCTGCCATACTGGCTCCAATGCTCGACAGTCTCTGCTCGCGCCGGATCCACCTGGATACCAGCCATGACGGCAAGCAAGGTCAAGCTCAGTATCATCCATTTTCCAATCACGTGTTTGAAGTTCCGCCCATTCATTTTCACTAGTAATCCCCTCGCAATAATTCTATTTGCCTTGATGGCGATAATAGATATTCATTACTATGAATCTTACCATATAATAGGCTTATAGGACTATGAGGGGGAAGCAAAATGAACCTACAAAATGACAAGATTCAACAATGGCTTCAACTACTAGGCCAACCGGATAACTACGAATACGAGCCTCAACTCCGGCTTATTCGCCAATTCGAGACGGCTGATTTCTATGGAGAGGTGTACGAGCAAGCGAACGGGCCCGGGACCGTGCAAAGGACGCTGCTGATGCTACCCAAAACGAGCACCCCCAGCATGCCGGCTGTAGTCGTCCCGTTTTACACTCCCGTCCGGATGGCTGGATACAACCTCGACACGCTCGAGCCGACCCATGAACCTAACTTGGCGATGGCTTTGCATCTGGTGCGCCGCGGGTATGCGGCGGTTATAGCGGACGCCTTCTACCTGACCTACCTAAACCTCGAGCAGGAACACGCAGATTTTTCAAAATGGGTATTATCCGCCGAAGCTCTGCTACGGGACCATCCAACGTGGACCGGCATGGGCAAGCTAGTTGCCGATACCCAGTTGCTGGTGGACCTGCTGTGCGCCGATCCTCGCGTCGATGCCAGTCGGATTGGGATAGCCGGACATTCGCTTGGAGGGAAAATGGCGTTATACACGGGCTGTCTGGACCCCCGGATCAAAGCCATCCTATGCAGCGATTTCGGGATGGACTGGGAGCGCTCGAATTGGTCGGATCCGTGGTATTGGGGGGAGAAGCTCCATCAGCTGAAAGCCGCCCATATGGATCATGCGGAGCTCCTTCGCAGCGGCGGATGCAAGCCCTTCGTGCTGCTCGCAGGACTTTACGACAGCGACGAGGCACTGGAGTACATTCAGCGAGCCGGCTATTCCGATCCTTCGCACTATTTTTTCCTCAATCATGCTAGCGGGCATCACCCGCCGATGGAAGCCCTTGATGAAAGCTATGATTTCCTGCAAAAGTGGATCTAGCTAGCTCTGCGCCCCCCAGCCCGCCTTACATTCGATCAAGAATGTAGTGCGGGCTGCTTCCGCTTGCCCCCAAGCGACATTCAGTTCCTCCAAGTTGCTGCAGGAAGCTCCTTGCAGCCCATACGCTTCGGCAAGCCGGGGAAAATCCGGTCGGCTCCGATCCTCCGGATGTCCGGCCACGAATAGGACGATCGGCAGCTGCCGAAGCGCGCACACCGCGAGCTCTTGAGCATTCATCAGCAGGCTGCGACCGGAGGTCAGACAAAGGATCGAACGGTCCGGCCCTGCCATGGCGGCGCCGATGGCGGCCGGCAAGGCATAGCCCGGAGTAATCCAGCGTATGGTGGTAAGCAGGCGGCGCTGCGGATGTAGGGAGAGGTTCGTCTGCGCATGCAAGGCGGACAATCCCCCATCGACCGTGAATAAGGCGTCCCGGGGCGATCTCTCGCTCAAAAATTGCAGCACTTCACCAGGAAGCATACACTCGAACCAAGTGGGGTCTTGCAGGTCCAGCTCCGCACACGCTTGAATGACGCTTTCCTTGTTAACCTGGAATGGCGCTTGGGAGTACGTTGCCCTTCGCTCCAGTGGCTTATAGTGCAGGAATTGAGCCGACACATCCTTGGGGATATCGATCAGCACCGGCCCTCTCGGCTCCGTCTGGGCGATGTCGAAAGCTCGGCGGATAGCGGATGGAAGCTCCTCCGGACGTTCTATGTAGTAGCTATGCTTCGTTATGGAGTAGGTCATGCCGATAATGTCCGCTTCCTGAAAAGCATCGGTCCCCTTCATAGGGAGCGCTACATTGCCGGTAAAAATAACGAGCGGCACCTGATCGGCATAACTGGTCGCGATCCCGGTTATCAAATTGGTTGCGCCAGGCCCGGAGGTCGCGAAGACGACTCCGGGTTTTCCCGATGCTCTGGCATAGCCGTCGGCCGCATGAATGGCGCCTTGCTCATGCCGAGCCAGGATATGGGAGAAGCCCTCGAACCCGTGCAGCGCATCGTAGATATAGAGAACCGCGCCGCCGGGGTAGCCGAAGACGCATTCCACGTCCTCCAGCACCAAGGAGCGCAGCAACGCTTCCGAGCAGGTCATCTCCTTCTCCTCTTGCAGGAATTGCGCCTTCAAATCCGCTAATGTGGTTGAGTGGATAGGCATGGTAATCATCTCCTTCTGTCGCCTAACAGAAAGGGCTGCCATCGCCGGCAGCCCCCATTCTAGCATCCTTGCAAGTAATTCAAAGCCGTATCCGCCAGCAGCCCGGCCCCGAGAGGCAAAGCGTCTTCATCCAGATCGAACAAGGGATGATGAAGGCCGTGCACGATCCCCTTCCGCTCATTCCCGACACCTAGCCAGAAAAATAAGGAAGGCACTTGTTGCGAATAAAACGCAAAGTCTTCGCCTCCCATAGTCGGCCCGACAAGATTCAGCGCCGGCTTGCTCGGAGCGGAGTCTACGGCAGCCCGCAAATAGGGAAGCAGCGCTTCGTCATTGTGCACCGGGGGACTGCCGCCGATGATCTCCACCTGTGAGCGAGCCCCATACGCCTCGCAGATGCCTGCGACGATCTGCTCGATTGCGGCGTGAACCTGCTCGCGAACGGTCGCGTCGAGCGTGCGGACGGTCCCCTCCAGCACGACCTGCGGCGCAATCACGTTGCGCGCAACCCCCCCGTTGATTTTGCCGATCGTCACGACGGCCGAGACGAGCGGGCTCGTCATGCGGCTGACCACCTGCTGCAGTCCCGTGATGACCTGCGCGGCGATGGCGATCGTATCGATCCCCAGATTAGGATACGCGGCGTGGGCTGCTTTTCCGTCGATCGTGATGATCATCCCGTCGGTGTATGCATACGCCTGTCCTGGACATACGGCGATCTGACCGATCGGCCGAGCCGGAACGACATGCAGGCCATAGGCGGCATCCACCTTCGGCCGCTCCAGCACCCCGTCCTCGATCATCGCCTTGGCGCCTTTCAGAATTTCCTCCGCCGGTTGGAACACCAGCTTGACGTTGCCTCGCGGGATGCCCCGCCGCTTGAGCAGCCTGGCGGCTCCGAGCAGCATCGTCATGTGGGCGTCGTGGCCGCAGAGATGCCCCCGGTTCGGGATCGACGAGGCGTATTCGACCGATTTGCCGTCTCCGATCGGCAGCCCGTCCATATCCGCCCGCAGCATGACCGTCGGCCCTTCCGCAGCTCCTCGCAGCAGCGCGACCTTGCCCGTTCCCGCCAGCGTGGCGATTTCGTCCACGCCGATTTCCCTCAGCCGCTCCTCCAGGAAGGCTGAGGTGCGCCACTCTTCCAAGCCGAGCTCCGGATGGCGGTGCAGCTCTCGCCTCCAGCGGACGAGCTCCTCGGCAAACATAGGATCCTGTGACAATGGCTCAATCATGCTAGGTATCCTCCCTTCCCTTTCCTTTCCTCGCGGCCCGGGTCCGTCAAATAAAGTACGGATCGCGATACTCCGACACTTCCAGCACGGCGACAATGTCCTCGTCGGAATTGCGCAGGGGGTAGTATACGGTCTCTTCGCCCGCCGGACGGAATCGTGTTGTAGGAGTACCCGCAAACGCGCGTGCCAGCTCCGGTCCGAGCGGAATAATGGAGTGCCCTTCAGCCGGCAAGGTCCGACCAGCCAACAACGGTTCACCGTAATTCGGCTTATCCGGCCGCAGTACCCAGACACAGCATGACACTTCCTTGCGGCTCCGATCGATCCGTTCCGTGAGCAGCAGAATCCGCTTTAGCGCATTATAACTATGCTCCTCGAAATCGATATCGTCTCCGCTTGTATAAGCGCGCCTTTCCGGCGTCATCGCCTGCTCCACCCAATCTCCGCATAGGAACAAGGTGCCGATTCTGGCGATTTCCATCAATTCATAAGTATGTTTCATGCCATTCCCTCCCTTAGCCCATCTTCCGCCACAATTGATCCTTCAGCGCCTCGAACTGGAGCGGCGACCGTCCGATATGCAGGTCCACCGGCGACGCATCGCTCAGCAGCTGGTTCGTCCATTCGTACGGCGGCTGATCCAGGAGGCTCGGCGGCGGAGGTGGATCAAACGTGCTGTCGCCATTCAGGATGGAGCCGATGAGCCGGGTCATCTCGCCTCTTCGGTGCTCCCCGTTCTGGCGAATCCACTCCTCCATGCACTCCGCGATCTGCATCGAGCTGCGCAGCGATTTGAGCCGAATGGACGGAATTGGCCCTCGAATGCCGAACAGCCGATCGCCGGGATAGAACACGGCTGTCTTGCCGTTGCTTGCCGGCGTCAAGTGCCAGTCGCTTCCCCAATCGACCGTATTCCACAGCACGAATCCGTTCATCCTTTGGGCGACGCTGGCAAGCGGCGCAATCATGGAGCCGAGCAGGTTGTGATCGATCGGCTGCGCGCCGAGATAGAACCAGAAGACGCAGCCGCGACTCTGAAGATACGAGGCTCCCTCCGGATACCACTTCATAATGTTCCGGTTCACTACCCAATGCTTGATAATGTCCGCGTATTTCTTGTAATGCAAGCCATAGTTCCAGCTGGAGTCCGTGCGGAAGATGAAGTTCGCCCCATCCTTGCGCTCCAGCACATCCGAGACGATGCCGTAATAGATGTCGTTGATTTTCTCATCCCAGACGAATCGGGTTTCATCGCCGTCATACGGGAACAATTTGTACCGCTTCTTATGATTGAAGAACAGCTCGAACTTGGTGGACAACCAGCCGCGTTCGGTGAAATGCTCGTAGAACTCGCGAAAGACGGACGCAAATTCGGTCGCATACCCCTTCAGCCCGAACTTCGTGTAATCGGCCGGCCAGTGGAAATTTTGCGGCAAATAAAAATGAGGAATCGGAATCTCTCCCCTTTTCGTCCCGCGGAAGACCGAGCCGTCCAGGTAACCGGAGAAATGCTCGTCAAACAAAGACCAATCCTTGACGCGCATCGACTTGCCCGCACCCTCCAGCTCCGGGGCAAAGCTCTTAGGAATACGTCCGTCATGCGAATAAGGCAAATTGTGAAAGACCGTTCTGTGCTCGTGCGACATCCGGTAAAATTGTTTCTCCACCTCGAAATACGTACCGTCCGTGTATCGTTCAGTGCGTCCCTCCAAATGCGCGAACTTGTTGGAGATCGAATCCGCATAGTTGTTAAGACTGGCGGTAATCGTCGATTCGTTCGGGATACGGGTTTCCAGTACGGTCAACTGCCACTCCTGCCGCTCGACGTTCGATCCGCGACGGATTGCGATCGTACCCGTATATTCGCCAGGAGTCGCATCGGCCGGTACGAACAAGTCAACCCATACGGCTGCGTACTGCTGGCCCGGGATCGCGTTTTGTCGGGATATGCTCGCTATGGAGTTCCCTGACACAGAGGCCTGCTTACACGGAATGAGCGCATCAGGGATGTAACGGTCGCCAATTCGATGGTACCACTCTACATAAAGCTCGTATTCCTCTGCCGGTATTTCTGCTCCGCCCACTCCTTGCAACGATTCCGGCGAGATGTCCAAATCGTCTAAGTCGAAATCTCCACTCGTACGCAAGACGATTTGAAAAGACAAGTAGGCGTTGCGCGGCGATACCGCTTGCAAATGCCGGTCCGTGAGAATCGGCCTGTCCTGCAAGTCTCCTTCTGTTTCCAGTGTTTGTCCGTTCTGCGGACAGACGCGGATCATGTCCGTGACCAACCAGCTATGACTCATTGACGCTCCCCCATCCTGTTCCTGTTGGAAATGTCCAAACCCGCCTTTATCGTACCATCCGGTATCGAGAAGCCCTATAAGATAATTATAACGTTTATTCCGACATTATTGTCGCGAATGCAGTCTACCGCAACACTCCTGTGTGTTAAAATCAATGAACAAGAATCTCTCAGTATAAATTGATTCTCCCCCGTCGCCGGGCGCAAGCGCGCTCTGTAGACTTGGGCTTAATCCCTAGCGAATGGAGGCCTATCCACGAATGAATGCGGAACCGAATATGGAGAAAATCATCGTCACCGTCGGCCCCGAGTCCGGCGACCTGACCGGAAGCACTCACATCGCCATCCAAGCGGCCATCGACTATGTCGCCCGGCTCGGCGGAGGCGTCGTCCGGCTGGATGCCGGCGTCTATGAGCTCGACTGCGCGGTCCATTTGGCGTCCGGCGTCGAGCTGTGCGGCGCCGGTGATGGCGGTGATGGCAAGGGCGAGGGGCAGACGATCCTGCGCCGCGGCGCGGAACGCGTGTCGCCTCTGCTCGCCGATGCCGATCAACACGAGCGCGAGGTGACGGTACGCGAGCCGGAGCTGTTCCCGATCGGCCAGTCGATCACGGTCAGACGTGCCGATGTCAGCAAAGGCTTCCTCGACACGACGGCGACGGTCATCGGCAAACGCGGCAATGTGCTCTACCTCGACCGCGAGCTGTACGCGACCGTTCTGATGAAGGACGGCGGAATCGTCACGACGATGAGTCCGGTCGTCAGCGCTTACCATTGCCGCGACATCGCGCTGCGGCATCTCCGAATCGACGGCAATCTGGAGCTGAACTCCCTGGCCGATGGCTGCCGGCATGGAGGCATCTACTTGTTCCAGTGCCACGACGCGTTGCTGGAGCATTGCCATGTGAGCCGCTTCAACGGGGACGGCATCAGCTATCAAGGCGGCTCCGACATCGTCGTGAGGCACTGCGAGTGCAGCGGCAATGCCGGCAAGGGCATACACCCGGGGAGCGGAACGTCCCGCACTCGCATCTCCCACAGCCAGTTCCGCAACAATGGCATGGACGGCATCTTCTTCTGCTGGCGGGCTCGCGACGGCATCGTCGAGCACTGCGACTCCTCTGGCAACCGCATGAGCGGCTTCTCGATCGGCCATAAAGATACAGGCAATGTCATCTCGAACAACCAATTCAGCGGCAACCGGTTCTACGGCCTCTTCTTCCGCAACGAGCCGGACCCAATGGCCGCCAACCATACGGTCGTGAAGGACAATGTCATCGAAGACAACGGCAGCGAGACGATGGGATTCGTCGGCATACGGCTGCGCGGCTTCACGCGGGATGTCGAGATCAGCGGCAATCGCATCACCTTCCCGGCAGGCTCCCGGGGGACGATCGGCATTTGCCTGGAGGAACATGTAAGCGACATTCGCTTATCCGGCAACACCTTCGAGAACTGCAGGCGGGAGACGCACTCCCATTGGCTGCTCGAGGAATAACAACAAAACAAACGCCAGCGTCGCCTATTCCTAGGCAGACGCTGGCGTTTTCTTCTTTATTTCACTTCCGCTTTTTGCTTCTTGTAGGCTGCCTCGGCATCGGCATTGAATTTATCCATCCCTTTGTCCTTCAGCGTCTTCTCCAAAGCGGCCCAGTTCGCTTCCATCTTGGATTCGCTCTCCAGGATCATCTTCGGTACGACTTTGCTCCATTCCGCGATGGCATCGGTTGTGAATTTCTTCATGTCGTCATTGTAGTAGGTCGTCGAGAACGGCAGGTCTTTCTGGACCGGTTTGACCATCATATCCACGAATGTTTTGGCGTTGTACTTCGCTAGCGTGTCGCGAACCGTAGCGTTCATTGTCTTCTGATTCCAGCTGACCGAAAAGCTGTATTTGGCGAAATCGCCGTCCGACAAATAGGCTCCTGACTGCATCATCTGCATCAACGGACGCGGGTAGGAGAAGCCCAGACGGTCCCATGCGTCTCCGCCCTTCTGTATTTCCGTCACGACGTAATCGGTAACAACCCGCTTGCCGTTTTCAATCGTGTAATATTTGCCTTCGATGCCCCAGCCGACGAGAATTTGATTTTCCAGTTTGTACATTTCGTCGTAGAATTGCAAGATTCGAACGGGGTCTTTGGCATTTTTCGTAATGCCTAACCACTGATCGGCACCGCGCAGTGTAGCAGCCGAAGGGGTGGGGACCACTTTGGTGCGGCCCGGCGCGACGATGTCGAAGGAAATATACGAACGGTCCTCCATCTTCGCATTGACCAAATTGGTCGTGCACCCTCCGCCGGCAAATACGACGAGCACCCGTCCCTGCGCACATTTGGCGGTAAACTGCTCTGGCGTCTGTACAAGCGATTCCTGATCGAACAAGCCGGCCACGTTCATCTGGTTGAAGAACTTGAACACATCCGTATAGCCCGGACCGAAGGCACGTAGAACCGGTTTTTCGTTGTCAGGGATATACACGTGCGCCGTCGCAGGCATACCCGCATATAGACGTGCCGCAGTGTCGAAGATGTTATAGAGTTGATTCGTAGCGCCATAGTTGGAGAAGCCGATCGTTTTGCCTCCGCCGATCTCCGGGTATTTCTTGATATAATCGCTGACGAGCTTGTGCACATCCTCAAGCGTTTTGATTTGCGGATAGTTGAATTCCTTAAGCACGGCCGCCTGGATATGCACCCAGCCCTTATCCGCAAGATTCTCGACTTTAGTCGTCGTCGGCCCGCGCAGCGCCCATATTTTTCCGTCCGGCTGCTTAAGCGAGCTGAGATCGTTGTTGAACGCTTTCATAATATTCGGCGCATGTTTGGGAATGAGATCCGTCAAATCCACGAGCGCCTTGGCGTCTGCGTAGGCTTTGTACGTATCGTCCCACATGGTGACGACGTCGGGATAATCGCCTGCCGCCAGCCATACGTTCATCTTCTGTCTCTCGTCGCCGGTCAGCACGTCCCACTTGATCGTCCCGCCGGTCCGCTTGGTGATTTCTTTGGCAATGTCGTTATCCCAATTCATCGTAGGGACCGTCGTGTTCATGGTGAATGTAATCGGCGTTTTGACGGGGGTGGCGGATGCAGTCGGGCTGGACGAGCCGGATGGCGAAGGCGAGCTGGACGAGCTGGATGTGCCTCCGCTGCTGCAAGCCGTCAGCGCGAAGATGCCGGTCATGGCTAAAGCACCTACCGCTTTAAGCTTGAATTTTTTGTTAATCATTGATTCGTGACCTCCTGTTAGCTTTATATTATTTCAAATCGCCTGACGCCACAATGCCGCCAAGCGATGGGAAATCAATCCTTCATGGCGCCTAGCGTCATGCCTTGCACGAAGTATCTCTGCAGGAACGGGTAGACGAGCAGGATCGGTACGGTAACGATAATCGTGAGCGTAGCCTTGATGGTCGCAGGCGAAATAATCCGCTGGGTTTCCTCCCCAGTCTCTTGGTTGACCTGCTGCTCCGCCACTTGGATCATTTTCTGCAGCTCGTACTGAAGGACGTTCAGGTCGGGATTTCGACTGTTGTACAAGTAGTTGTCAAACCAGGCGTTCCACTCGCTCACGGAAATGAACAAGGCGATGGTCGCCACCACCGGCAAGCTGATGGGCAGGATAATGCGCGTATAGATGCGGAAATCGTTGGCGCCGTCGATATAAGCGGACTCCACGAGACCATCGGGCAGTTGCTCGAAAAACGTCCGCATGACGAATACGTTAAACGCTCCGACAAGGGAAGGAATGATGTACACCCAGAAGGAATTGATCAAGCCTAAGCTTTTGATCAGCAGGTAAGTCGGGATCAGCCCGCCGCTCACATACATGGTCAGCACGAGCAGGAAGCTGAAATGGGGACGGAAGATGAAGTCTCTGCGGCTCAGCGTATAAGCCAGCATCCCCGACAGGAAGACCGAGATCACGGTCTGCAGCACGGTTCTCAGCACCGAGTTGTAGGACGCGCGCAGTAAGGACGGATTCTCGAATACATAAGCGTAGTTCTCAAGCGTAAACACCCGCGGGAAAAAGTAAAGCCCGCCTCGAACGGCATCATTCGTTTCATTGAGCGACAGCACGAGCAAGTAAATAAACGGATAGACCGTCGTGAACGAGACGATTACAAGAGCAACATACAACCCGGCATCTGTAATGGTCTCGCCTATGCTTCTCCTATGAACCAAGTTGTGCACCCCCTCTTCTTGAACTTAGAAAATGTTGCTCTTGTAGCGGCGGGCGATGGCATTCACGACGAGCAGCATGGATACGCTTACCACCGAGTTGAATACGCCAACGGCTGTCCCGAACGAGAAATTCCCCTGATTGATCCCCAGACGCAGCGCCAGGATGGATAGGACCTCCGAATACTCCTGCACGAGCGCGTTGCCTAACAAAAACTGGGATTCAAAGCCGCCTGTCACCAAATTGCCGATAGCCAAAATCGTCAGCAAAATAATGGTGGGTACGATCGAAGGCAAGATGATGTACTTGATTCTCGCCCACCGGCCGGCACCGTCGACCTTGGCTGCATCGTACAAGCTCGGATCGATGCCGGCGATTGCGGCCAGATAGATGATCGCGCTCCAGCCGAAGCCTTTCCATGTGACGATCAGCGTGTGAATGACCCAGAACCATTTGCCTTTGCTGAAGAAAAAGATTTCCTTGTCGATGATGCCCAGCTTCACCAGCATCACGTTGATCAACCCCTTGTCCGGCGACAGCAGCATCACGGCGATGGTGGCGATGACGACCATCGAGACGAAATGAGGCAAATACGTTAGTGTCTGGACTGTGCGGACGAATACCTTGCTCCTCAGCTCGCTAAGCACTACGGCCAGTCCGACGGCGCACACGGTGCCTAATGTCAGCGACATGACGTTCATCGCGAGATTGTTGCGCAGCGCATTGCGAAAGTCGCTGTTGCTGAACAACGTCTCGAAATGCTTGAAGCCGACCCAATCGGCGGCGAGCAGGCTCTGTCCGACGCGATAGTCCTTGAAGGCCATCAGCCAGCCCCACAGCGGCACGAATTGGAACAAAATCAAGTGCAGGATGAGCGGTACCGACATCCATAATAGAATGTGCTGACGTTTCAAGCGCTTCCAAAAGCGAGCGCCTGTCGATGCCGATTTTAAGGCCGCTCCGGCCTCTAAGACGGTTTGTTTTTTCAAGTCTGATCTCCTCCACTCGTCTTTGTTCCAGTATACAGGGCCGCTCCTATCGGCTTGTATCTAGCAAAGTTGATGTTTGCTGGGATAGAATTAATCGGCTTTATGAATAAAAGAAAAACCACCAGGGAATAACCCTTGATGGTCTTGGGTCGTGTCATTCAGTAAGTCGAAATGCAGCGGCTATATAGGTTGTTTACGAGGTGGTGTTATCGAAATATACGGCTTTCCCCGTACGCGAAGATTCATAGATCGCCTCCAAAATTTCGGAAACGACTAGCGCTTGCTCCGGCCGTACAACCGGATCTTTTTCATTCAAGATGGCATCTACCCAGAGGCGCATTTCTTTATCGGTCGCCTTTTCCGCCGTATCTCCAAACGCTAACGGCACGGAGTCGGCGTTCAAATCGATCTTCGTCTCGTATAGCCGTCCCAGATGTTCGCCGTTCACCCGGAGTCCGTCGCGCATGTCGGCACCGCCTTCCGTGCCGTGCAGCGTGCATCGTCCGTCGATCACGTCGAGCGTATTGAGCGCCCAACTGGATTCCAGGATGATCGTGGCTCCGTTCTCCATGACGACCATGCCGAACGCCGAATCCTCTACCGTAAACTTCTTAGGATCCCAAGAACCGAAGGCGTTGGCGGCGTTCTCGCGCTGCGACAGCTTGTGGTAGGAGGTACCTAGCACAACCTTTGGTTTGTAGTTGTCCATCACCCACAGCGTTAGATCGAGCGCATGGGTACCGATGTCGACGAGCGGTCCGCCACCCTGCTTCTCCTCATCTAGGAAGACGCCCCATGTCGGTACGGCCCGTCTTCGGATCGCATGCGCCTTGGCGTAATAGATCTCGCCGAGGTCGCCGTTGCGGCACAGCTTATATAGCTGCTGGCTATCCGCGCGGAAACGAACGTTGTAGCCGATCGTCAGCTTTTTGCCTGTACGTTTGGACGTCTCCAGCATGCGTCTCGCGTCGGCGGCCGTCTTGGCCATAGGCTTCTCGCACATGACATGCTTGCCGGCTTCCAGCGCGGCGATGGAAATTTCGGCATGCGAATCGTTCGGCGTACACACATGGATGACATCGATGGACTCATCCTTCAGGAGCTCGCGATAATCGGTATACACTTGGCGGCCGGCGGCGCCGAATTTCTCAGCTGCCGTCTCTGCGCTCCGCTGGGACTGATCGCAGAAAGCGACGATATCCACTTGGGGCTGCTTGGCCAGGCTTGGCAAGTGCTTGATCGTTGCAATGCCGCCGCAGCCGATGATGCCTACTCTCAATCGGGTCATTGGATTCCACCCCCTACACGGCTTGGAGCAGCGGAGCGGATTGAGCGCGTGATCAGCTCGACCGTCCGGCGTGCCGCCGCAAACTCGTCACCGTCGCGCGGGACGCTTTCCACACCCCAGCTGCCGGTGTAGTTAATCTTCAACAGCAACCGGCAGAAGGAGGCGATGTTCTGGGTCAGCTCTTCGCCTTCGTCGTTGAAGACGAAGGTCTTGATGTGGCTGAGTCTCGCGTACTTGGCGCATTTCATCCAGCCTTCCGCCTGTTTGCCCGGCTCCCAGTTGTACGAGTCGAAAAGAAGTCCAAGCCTCGGTACCGCTTCCATAATCCGGACAACCTGATCGGGATTGCGGCTAGGGCCCCAGTGGTTCTCCATCAGCACTTCTACGCCTACGGCCTCCGCACGGGCAACTAGATCGCGGTAGCCATCGGCGATGACGGCGAGCACCTCATCCGTCAGCACCGCCGGGCCGCCCGCATCGATGCGGATCTGCTTGGCGCCGAGCTTCGCGGCCACACCGATCCAGCGGTACGCTTTCTCGCGGTTCGTGCGGCGGGCATCCTCCTGCTCCTCATAGATGTGCGCGCCGTCGACCGCGATGCAGCCGAAAGGCAGGCCGACTTTGTCCGCCTCGGCTTTGACGCGCTCGAGATAGACGTCGTCCGCAGCCGTCAGGTGATGAGACTCGCCCGGGTTTTTGCCCGCATGGAGCACCTCGCTTCCGCTCTCCAGCTGAGAGAGGTGCGCGTTCCACGGGTCCAGCTGCGTGCAGCCGAGCGACTTGCAATCGTGGATATATTGGAATATATCCTGTTTGCCTGCCGCGAGCAGGCGGTGAAAGCTGAACGAGCAAATGCTGATGTCAACATTCGGGGGTACGTTCATTGTGTGTTATTCCTCCGTCTCCATGTTTTCTCTCACTTCTGTCACCATTGTAAACATCCGCTCCAGCTCCTCCACAATGGAGCTTACATACTGGACCGCGGCCCGGATCGGCGCAGGGCTGCTCATGTCGACGCCGGCCAGCTTCGCCAGCTGCAGCGGGGCGAGCGTGCCGCCCGCCTGGAGGACGCGCAGCCAGCGGTCCACGGCCGGCTGGCCTTCCGCTTCAATCATCGCCGCAACCTGCGTGGACATCGTCAGGCCTGCTGCGTACGTATACGGGTACAGCCCCATGTAGTAATGGGGCTGCCGCATCCAGGTCAATCCCGCGCCTGTGTCCAGCTCCACGGCGTCGCCCCAGAACTCCCGCAGCACCGCTTCCTTCAAGGCGGTCAGCTTGGCCGCCGTCAGCGGCGTGCCGAGCTCGGCCGCCTCGTATGCCCGGCGCTGCATATCCGCCTCCAGCAGGTGGGTCACGAAGTTGTGGGAGTATGTATTCATCAGCTCAAGCAGCACCCAGCGCTTCAGACGCGGCTCCTCGGATTGCCTGACGATGTGGCGCGCCAGCAGCAGCTCGTTTAAGGTCGACGGGGCCTCGATGAAAAACATCGAAGGCAAGAAATTGACGTAGCGCTGCGTCCGAGCCGCCAGCATCAGATGCCCCGCGTGCCCCAGCTCATGCGCAAGGAAGAAGGCGCTTCGCATCGTGTTCGCCCAAGTCAGCATAATGTAGGCATGCGCGCCGTAAGGGCTAGAACAGAACGCCCCTGTCGATTTGCCGATATTGTCCGCATAATCGACCCACCGCTCCGTAAGCGCCGCATGGATGATGGCCGAATATTCCGTGCCCATTACAGCCAAGGCTTCCTTCAGCAAGCGGCCGGCTTCCTCTATGGTGACGGAGGGACTGAAGTCGGGATCAAGCGGAGCCTTCAAATCGCAAAACCGGATTCGGTCCAGCCCGAGGACGCGTTCCTTCAGCTTGACAAATCGCCGCATCGCCGGAGCAAGCTCGATTCGAATCGTATGAATGACGTTCTCGTAAATCTCCTGCTCGACCTCCTGCGGCTCCAGCAGCATACGAGTGACCGAGGGATACCCCCGCAGTCGGGACAATACGATCTGCTTCTTCACTTCCGTTGCGTAAGCAGCCGCAATCGTATGACGGTAAGTCGTTAGCGTGTTCGTAAACGATTCAAAGGATGCCCGGCGAAGCACGGGGTCCGGAGACTGCTCATAGTCCGCCTCGAATAAGGCGAACGATACGGGCTTATCCGCTCCGGTGCCGTCCTTAACCGAGGCGAAAGTCATATCCGACAGCTTGCTCCTCTGGTAGACCGTATACGGCGAGCCGAGAACGTCGCCGAGCGCTGCCAGCGCCGCTTCGGTATCCGGGGATAACGCGTGCGGCTTCGTTCGAAGCAGGTTCAGCAAGCTTCTACGAAACACGCCGAGCTCCGGCTCCTCCTCCAGAAAGCGCTCCAGCAAGCCGTCCGGCAAACTCAGCAGCTCCGAGCGAATAAAAGCCAGCGCGGAATTAACGCGGGAGATCAAATCCCCCATTCGCGCGGAATTCGCTTGGAATTCCGAATCGGTCCCGTCCTGCGCCAGCTGAAGCCTGGCGTACGTGGATACCCGAACCAGCTTGACTTGCAGCGTTTCCTGGGCCTGGAGACATTCGGCAAGCGTACGCGACTCCATTGCTAACTTCCCGCGAAAGGCTTCCAGTGCGGGCAGCAATCCCTCGATTTCGACCCGTGCCGCTTCCCAAGCCGTTTGATCCGCATACAAGTCCTGCAGGTTCCACGTCAGCTCCTCTGGAGCCGACTCCCTCGTCATCCGCACCTTCGTCCCTCCTTGTTCCCGAATCCCATTCGCTATTTGCACCAATACTCAATTGCCGCATAAGCCGTCGTCAAACGGTCCCCACCTGGCCAATGGATGATTGGGCAAAACACAGGCTCCCCCACGAGCGTTCAGAGACGGGCGACGGCTCTAGCGTAGGTGTACAGTGTGCGTGGGGAAGGGCAGGCAGCGAGGTCCCGATCCCCTTAATTCCGAAGCTTCGCCTTCAGCCGCTTCAGCTTATCCAGATAGTCCAAGGCGCACGCAACGAAATGCTCGGCGAATAGCCGTCCTTTCTCCGGCGATGCGGATTCGGGATACCCCCAGTAGCCATCCGCGCAGGTCTCGGTCATGTCCAAATAATCCAGCATGCTCTGGTCCACCTCGGGCAGCACGCTGCCGCCCGGCACCGATTCGCGGACAAGCTCCGGATGCAGGTGCAGCATCAGCGACGTTTCCTTCTCGCCGGCATGCACATCGCTCGAGGCGGGATGCTGATTCGGCCCGCCGGCATTAGCCCCCACAATCGCCCCCGCCAACAGCACAACCTCCATCTCCGCCTGCCGATCCTCGTAATCCCGGTTGAACTCACGGATCGCCGGCTTGAGAATGTAATTGCCTCCGTGACCGTTGACGATCAACAGCTGCTTGAAACCCGATTCGCAGAGCGAGTCGGCAATATCGCGGATGACCAGCGCCAAGGTGTCTGCCCTGAGGTAGACGGTCCCCAATGCTTTGCGATGCTCAATCGAGCAGGTGATAGCCAAAGTCGGCAGCAAATAGGCGTCCAGGTGCAGGGCCAACCGTTCGGCGAATTCGGCCGCGATGAAGCAGTCTGTGCCTACCGGCAGATGGCTCCCATGCTGTTCGACGGCGCCGACGGGCAGTACGGCGATCTGCGGCCGTGTTTGCTCGAAGTCCCGCCAAGTATGGCTCATGGTTAACATGGATGTTCCTCCTTTCCAATGGAAGACTTTCTTTTTTATAGTACGTGCTCGAAAAAGGCTTCGTAAGGGGACAGTGTAGATGTTAGACGGGCCATTCTTGGCGTTCTGCGCCATGAAAGAAAAACCATCAGGGAAGATCACCCTGATGGTCCTTGGTCGTTGAGCCCAGTTTGTGCGAGGGGAGGGCGGCCAGCTGGGTTCAGATCGCTGAAAACTTGTGCCTCGGTTGGATTCGGTTACGGTGTACCCAGCCAGTAACCATGCTTTTCTGCCAAGTCCCCCACACTCCCTGCCCTGCCCCCTGCTCTGCCCGCCCCTGCCCCTGCCCCCC
>NZ_BIMA01000043.1 GCF_004000845.1 Paenibacillus koleovorans NBRC 103111 | reverse complement strand
TCAGATTTACAGAACTAAAGCGTAGGGGGAGCGAAGGGTGAAGCGGTCTCTAGTCCGAATTTTCCCATTTAGAGAGCCGTTTCCGCACGCGCCCTCTGGAAAACGCCGCTCTAATTCGGCCGATTCGGACTACATAGCGTTGCCGGCGCGGAGAGGCGCGCGGTAGTCCGATTTATTCGACTAGGGAGCAAGGGTACAGGCGCCACGCCGCTCGATAAGGCTCTTCGCCTCAAGCGGGTATAGCGGGTTGCGGGAATGCGAGTGATACAACAAGATTTGTTTGATATTTAGGCTGAATGGTCGCCAGATGTATGCTATCCAACAAGTTTTGTATGATAACGAGGTAGAACGGCGCCTCCAAGCGTGCTATCCAACCTTTTTTGTATGATAACGTGATATAACGGTCGCCTGATGCGTGCTATCCAACAAAAATTGTATGGTAACGTTTAGGTCATCTGTGTCCGGCACAGAACCCCTCTTCCTACCCTCCCGCGCGCCAAACGGAACACCAACGCCAGAGGACCTGATCGGTGAACTTCCGATCAGGTTTTTCCTGCTTATTCGAGGTGCAACAGCAGGCTGGGCGGGTGTCGGCTTGACAATGCGTACCGATTGTTGTCAAATTAGTAGAGACTTATTAGACTGGCTACAAGGAGACCCGATTCGAATGACACACGAACAATTGATCGCTCGCATCAACGAGCTGGCCCATAAAGCGAATACCGTGGGATTGACCGACGAAGAGATCGATGAGCGCAACGTCCTGCGCCGGCAGTATATTGAGGCGTTCAAAACCTCACTGCGCGCGCAGCTTGATGCTATAGAATTGGTAGACGACGATCCGAAGGACAAGAAGCCGCGGAAGCCGCTTCACTAACGGAAGTCGAACCTTTAGGAGGGTAACTGATGTCCCGTCAATGGGAGAGAATGGTAAGAAAAAACAGCAAGCTGGCGAACAAACGCCGGGCGAAGAGCGGACAAGCCGTCATCACGGCGACATCCGGCGAAACGATGAACATCTACAAGGGGCGGAGCTGGTTTCTGCCTTCGCTGCTCGTCGCCATGTCGATCTTCTACGCTTTCACGTCGCTCGTATACAGTGAGAGCAGCACGATGATGTGGGTCGTGACCGCCGCATATGTTTTCCTTGGACTCATGTACTTCCTGCGTCGCCCTTATATCAAGATCGGGCGCAAGCAAGTGGCGACCCGCCGCTTGGGCGTAGAGCGTTTCTTAAGCGCGGAAGAGATGGAGAGCATCACGGTTCAGCCGGGCGGCGTAGTCATCAAGCTGAAGGCGGGGAACAAACGATGGGTGTTCACCAAATTTCAGAACTTGTACGACATTCCGGCGATCGCCGAGCGGATGAAGACGTTTGCGGCCCAGCATCAAGTTCCGTTCCAGGAAGAGGCCGCTCCCGAGAAAAAGAGTAAAACGAGCTAAACGAGCCAAACTTCAAGCAATTGGGGAAAAGGGGAAACTAAAGCATGCCGGTAAAAGCAGTTTTGTTTGATTTGGACGACACGCTGCTGTGGGATGAGCGCAGTGTGGAGGAAGCGTTCCGGGCGACTTGCGAGCTGGCCGAGCGGGAATCGGGCGTAGATCCGAAAGCGTTGGAGCAAGCGGTGCGCCGAGAAGCTAGAGCCCTGTATGAATCGTATGAGACGTTCCCGTTTACGAAAAATATCGGCATTAATCCGTTCGAAGCGCTCTGGGCGAATTTCTCCGGCGGCGTACAGGAGGAATTCCGCAAGCTGGAGGCGCTGGCGCCTGGGTATCAGGTACAGGCGTGGACGAACGGACTGTTAGCTCTGCATGTAGACAATTCGGCTCTAGGCGCGAAGCTGGCGGAGACGTTCCCGGCGGAGCGACGCGCTCGCCCGATCATATACGACGAGACGTTTCCGGTGCTGGAAACGCTTCGCGGACAGTACAAGCTGCTGCTGCTGACGAACGGAGCTCCGGACTTGCAGCAGGAGAAGATTGACGGCGTTCCGCAATTGGCGGCTTACTTCGATCATATCATCATCTCCGGCACGTTCGGCCAAGGCAAGCCTGCACGCGCCATATTCGAGCATGCGATGGAGAAGCTGGGCATTACGGCGGAGGAAGGCGTCATGGTCG
The DNA here is from genome assembly GCF_004000845.1 of Paenibacillus koleovorans NBRC 103111. Classification (GTDB taxonomy): domain Bacteria; phylum Bacillota; class Bacilli; order Paenibacillales; family NBRC-103111; genus Paenibacillus_AA; species Paenibacillus_AA koleovorans. The sequence goes on along the minus strand of NZ_BIMA01000043.1, from coordinate 53,795 downwards.
GCGACAAGCTGACAACGGATATTTTGGGGGCGAACACGGTGGGAATGGCTTCGGTCTGGATCAATCGGCACCGCGTCACCCGAACGGACGAAATTGTACCGGCTTATGAGATTGAAGATTTGAAAGGTTTGTTGACGCTGCTAGTTCAATAGAGGAACAAAGAAACCCGCCGACTCCTCAGGGAGTGCAGCGGGTTTTCTGCGGGAATTAAGCTTTCTGGAACTCCGGATCGGCGTACGGATGTGCGATCCAGCCTTCGGTTTCGATAAACAGACGAACGGCCACGATCTGCTTGTTCTCCATCAGGGTGAAGAAATGAGGCTTGTGCTCCGGCACGGAGATGACGTCGCCGGCTTCAAGCTCAACATCGAAATAGCCGACTTCTTCGCTTCCTTTAATGATGAAGATGCCTTTGCCGGCCGTGATGGCGCGCACTTCATCCTCGGTATGCGTATGCACCTGCTCGAATTTTTTCAGCAGCTCCGGCAAGTTAGGCGTCGCTTCGGAGAGTGCGATCAAGTCCCAGGTAAGGTACCCGCGGCGGGAAGCCAGATCGCGAATTTCAGCGTCGAATGTTTGCAGGATTTCCGCTTTTTCTTCATCGCTTAGCACGAATTTCTCTTGCAACTGAGCAGGCAGCTTGGACGGGTTCCAATGCTCGTACAGTACTTCTTGGCCGTCGAGAAAAGCTTTGACGTTTTCTTCGCCCTGGATGCGCTCGCCCGTGTTGCGGACGCGGATCTGTGCCATGTTCATCCCTCGCTCTCGATTCAAATTAATTGCCATTACCGAGTATTATAGTCGATCGGCCGGGGGTTGTCGATGCGGACGTATAAGTTAATCCTATATTTCCGATAAGAGAAGTGTATATAATCCGACTTTCCGAATGATGGCGATTCTGGTACACTAAAGGTTAAATGCTTGTAAGGTTTCACGGTCCGGCTTTCCACTCGGAAGCCATCCGTAGATATAGATGGGTACTGACGAAAGGGTGGACGGTATGCACAAACTGGCTTTGGCGGAACAATTGAAAAACAAAATTATGGTGCTCGACGGCGCGATGGGGACGATGATCCAACAAGCCGACTTGAATGCAGACGATTTCGGGGGCGAGGAGTTCGAGGGCTGCAACGAGTTGCTCTGCGTCACAAGGCCGGACGTTATTTCCCGGATCCATGAGCAGTACTTGGAGGCTGGGGCTGACATTTTGGAAACGAACACATTCGGTTCGACCTCTGTCGTTCTGGCCGAGTATGATGTACCGGAACGCGCTCGCGAGCTGAACCTCGCTGCAGCCAGACTCGCGGTAGAAGCGGCCAATAAATATTCGACTCCCGAATGGCCGCGCTACGTAGCAGGTGCTATGGGGCCGACGACGAAAACTTTGTCCGTCACGGGCGGCGTCACGTTCGACGAACTGATCGACAGCTACTATGAGCAGGCCGTGGCGCTGATCGACGCAGGGGTCGATGCACTGCTGCTGGAGACGTCGCAGGATACGCTCAACGTCAAAGCCGGCAGTATCGGGATTCGGCGTGCTTACGAGTCGACAGGCGTGTCGCTGCCGATTATGATTTCCGGTACGATCGAGCCGATGGGCACCACGCTCGCGGGACAAAACATCGAGTCGTTCTACATTTCACTTGAGCATTTGAATCCGATCTCGATCGGCCTGAACTGTGCAACCGGTCCTGAATTCATGAAGGATCATATCCGGACGCTGTCGGGTATTGCCAAGACGGCGGTCAGCTGCTATCCGAACGCCGGGTTACCGGACGAGAACGGGCAATATCATGAATCGCCGACATCGCTAGCCAAGAAGCTGTCCGGTTTCGCCGATCAAGGGTGGATTAACATCGCCGGCGGCTGCTGCGGCACGACTCCGGACCATATTCGCGCCATTGCGGAAATCATGAAGGAGTACAAGCCCCGTGAGCAGAGCGGTACGCATCCGGCTGCTGTTTCCGGGATCGAGACCGTATACTTGGAAGCGGACAACCGTCCGATCATGGTAGGGGAGCGAACGAATGTTCTGGGGTCCCCGAAGTTCAAGCGGCTGATTGCGGAAGGCAAGTACGAGGAAGCCGCGGAAGTGGCGCGCGCGCAAGTGAAGGGCGGCGCTCATGTCATCGACGTCAGCCTGCAGGATGCGGAGCGGGACGAAGTGACCGACGTCGTCGCGTTTATGCAGGAGCTCGTGAAGAAGGTGAAGGCGCCGGTCGTTATCGATACGACGAACCATCACGCCGTGGAAGCGGCGCTCAAATATTCGCAAGGCAAAGCGATCATCAACTCCGTAAATTTGGAGGAAGGCGAAGAGCGTATCGAGAAAATCGTACCGCTCGTGCACAAGTACGGCGCGGCGCTCGTCTTCATGTGTATCGACGAGGAAGGACAAGCGGTCTCGAGCGACAAACGTTTCGCGGTTGCGAAGCGGGGCTATGAGCTGTTGACGCAGAAGTACGGGATTCCGCCGGAAGACATTATTTTTGATCCGATGGTGTTCCCGGTCGGTACGGGAGATGCCCAATACCTCGGTTCCGGCAGCGAGACGATCGAAGCGGTGCGCAAGATCAAGGAAGCTTTTCCGAAGAGTCATACGATCATGGGCGTCAGCAACGTGTCGTTCGCCTTGCCGACTGCGGGCCGCGAAGTATTGAACTCGATCTACTTGTACCATTGCACGAAGGCTGGCCTTGATTATGCGATCGTCAACACGCAGCGTCTGGAACGCTACGCATCGATTCCGGAAGAGGAGCGCCGTCTGACGGAGAACCTCATCTACAATACGAACGATGAGACGCTCGCTGCGTTCGTCGCCCATTTCCGCGAAAAGAAGGTCGTGAAGACGGAGAAAATCAGCAACCTGACGCTGGAAGAGCGTCTGGCTTCCTATGTTGTCGAAGGGACGAAGGAGGGGCTGATCCCGGATTTGCAGGAGGCGCTTAACAAGTATGCTCCGTTGCAAATCATTAACGGACCTCTGATGCGCGGGATGGAGGAGGTCGGCCGTCTATTCAACAACAACGAGCTGATCGTCGCCGAGGTGCTGCAGAGCGCGGAAGTGATGAAAGCATCGGTCGCTTTCCTCGAGCAATTCATGGAAAAGAACGAGAGCGCAGTGAAAGGCAAAATACTGCTCGCGACCGTCAAAGGCGACGTGCACGACATCGGCAAAAACCTCGTCGAGATCATCCTCTCGAACAACGGGTATCACATAGTCAATTTGGGCATCAAAGTACCGCCAGAGCAGTTGATCGAAGCTTATAAAAAAGAAAAGCCGGATGCAATCGGACTGTCCGGACTGCTCGTGAAGTCGGCGCAGCAAATGGTCACAACGGCGCAGGACTTGCGGGCGGCAGGCATCGACATCCCGATTCTGGTCGGCGGAGCCGCGCTGACGCGCAAATTTACGCGCACGCGGATCGCGCCGGAGTACGAAGGGCTCGTCGTATACGCGAAGGATGCGATGGACGGTCTGGACATTGCTAATAAAATCAGCGATGTGGAGCAGCGCCAGCGGATGATTCAGGAGCTGCGCGAGGCGATCCAGTCCGACGTAATGGAAGCCGCTAACCGCGTGCAAGTGGAAGAGGTCAAGCTTACCCGAGCCCTCCGCTCCAATGTGGCGAAGGATGTGCCGGTGTACATCCCGCCGGATGTCGAACGTCATGTGCTGCGGGATTATCCGCTCGATCATATTTTCCCTTACGTCAACCTGCAGACGCTGCTCGGCCATCATCTCGGCTTGAAGGGCAAAGTCGAGCAGCTGCTCGCCGCTAAGGACCCGAAGGCCGTCCAGCTGCGCGAAGTGATCGACGAGCTATTCCAGCAAGGCAAGCGGGAGGGCACGCTGAAAGCGCAAGGAATGTACCGTTTCTTCCCTGCGCAGGGGGAGGGCGATGACATCCTGATCTACGATCCGGCCGATCACAGTCGGGTGCTGCATCGGTTCAGCTTCCCGCGTCAAGAAGTGGAGCCGTATCTGTGTCTAGCCGACTTCCTCCGTTCGACGGACAGCGGCGAGATGGACTATGTCGGGTTCCTGGTCGTCACCGCCGGGCAAGGCGTTCGCGAGCTGGCGAACGAGTGGAAGGACAAAGGCGACTACTTGCGCTCCCACGCGCTGCAGGCGCTGGCGCTCGAGATGGCGGAAGGGTTCGCAGAGCGCATGCACCATATGATGCGCGATGTGTGGGGTTATCCGGATTCGCCGGAGCTCACGATGCAGCAGCGCTGGGGTGCCCGTTACCAAGGGATACGGGTATCATTTGGCTATCCGGCTTGTCCGAATCTTGAAGACCAGGAGCCGCTGTTCCGTCTGATGCAGCCCGAGGATATCGGCGTCGAGCTGACCGAGGGGTTCATGATGGAGCCGGAAGCTTCGGTTACCGCGATGGTGTTCGCGCATCCGGAGGCCCGTTATTTCAACGTAGACAAAGCTTAATCATAGGTTGAATCGATACGACTCTTTAGCAAAGGAATGGCTGCAATGGACCTTTATTTTCTCGGAACGGGGGCGGGGATGCCTGCCAAGGAACGCAACGTCACGGCGATCGCTCTGCGCCTCTACGAGGAGCGGGGCACATTCTGGCTGTTCGACTGCGGCGAAGGGACGCAGCATCAAGTGCTGCATTCGCCGCTCAAGCTGGGGAAGCTGGAGTTTATTTTCATCACCCATCTGCATGGGGATCATATTTTCGGCTTGCCGGGGCTGCTCTCCAGCCGCTCGTACCAGGGCGGAGAGACGCCGCTCACGCTGTTCGGGCCGCGCGGCATCCGCGCGTTCGTGGAGCAGGCGCTGACGCTGAGCGCAGCGCACCTGGCTTACCAGCTCCATATCGTGGAGCTGGAGGACGTTAGTGCCGAAGCCGGCAGCGCTTCGGCTGATGGTGTGGGGCGCGTCGTGTTCGCCGACGAGCAGGTTGAGGTGACGGTGGCGGAGGTGGAACACCGCATCGCCAGCTATGGGTATCGCGTCCGCGAACGCGATCGTCCAGGCAAGCTGGACGAGGCCAAGCTTCGGGCGCACGGGGTGCCTGCCGGGCCGCTGTACGGCCGGCTTAAGCGCGGCGAAGACGTCGCGCTGCCGGACGGCCGCGTGCTGCGCGGCGCGGACTTCGTCGGTGCGCCCGTCCCCGGGCGCACCGTGGTGGTGCTGGGCGACACGCGGCGCTGCGCGTCCGCGGTCCGGCTGTCTCGCGGCGCCGATGTGCTCGTGCACGAGGCGACTTTCGCCGGCGAGCTGGAGCCGATGGCGCAGCAGTTCTATCACACGACCTCGCTCGGCGCCGCCGAGGTGGCCGAGGAGGCGGGGGCGAAGAAGCTCATTCTCACGCACCTCAGCTCCCGGTACTCTAACGACAGCGGGCAGTCGCTGCTGGACGAAGCGCGCACCCGGTTTCCGAACACGGAGCTGGCCCATGATCATGCCGTGTTTGTGGTGGAGCTGTCATGAGGACGCTCCAGTTCCAGTTCGAGCCTGAACCGCCTTACGATTTCGCTCGCATGCACGGCAGGCTGCGTGGTGTCGGCCACGAGCTGTACCGGCATGATGAGAACACGTTGATCCGGGCGATCCGTGTGCAGGGACAAGTGTATCTCGTCCTGATCCGTTCGGAAGGAGAGACGGCATCGCCGAAACTAACCGTGGAAGCGATTCCGCATCCCCATAATTCGGGACCGAATGCCGAATGTTTAGCTGAGGTGGGCGCGCATCTCCGTCGCATGTTGTCCATCGACATCTCGCTGGCGGGTCTCCAAGAGAAGCTTGGCGTGGACGACCGACTGGCGTTGCTCGGACGGCGCTACGAAGGCTTCCGCTTTATCCTGGAGTCGGATCCGTTCGAATGTATGGTGAAGACGATCATCGGCCAGCAGCTCAATCTTTCATTCGCAGCGACGCTAACGCGCAGGTTAATCGAGAAGGCGTCCTCGCCTTTCGAGTACAAGGGGGCCGGGTACCCTGTCTTCCCATCGCCGGAGCAAATCGCTTCGCTACAACCGGAGCAGCTGCGCGAGCTACAATTCAGCGTCCGCAAGGCTGAGTACGTAATTGATTTCGCTCGGCAAGTCGTTGCAGGCACAGTCTCGATGAAGCCGGCCGAGCTGGCTGCGAAAACGAATGAGCAAATTCTCACGGAGCTGACCCCGCTTCGCGGGATCGGCCGCTGGACAGTCGAATGTTTCCTTATGTTCGGCCTGGGACGGCCCGACTTGCTGCCGGCGGCGGATATCGGACTGCGTAACGCGCTGCGTCAGTTGTATGGATTGGACCATCAGCCGACGGAAGCCGAAGTGCGCGACCTCGGCCGCGACTGGTCGCCATGGTCCAGCTATATCACTTACTATTTATGGGAAAGCTTGAATGAGAAAACGCTTTTCACGTAATCGTCTATAGGCAGAAGCACAGTTCGGGCCATTTTCATATACTGGAACGAAATGGGCAATCAGCCTGGAGCTGCGAACATACGGAAACACCACTCACATTCAAGAGAAGGTTGGAGGGATCCTCATTGGCCAAGTTTCATATGATCGGGATCAAAGGGGCGGGCATGAGCGCTTTGACGCAAGTGCTGCACGATATGGGGCATGAGGTGCAGGGTTCGGACCTGGACACTTATTTTTTCACGCAGGCGCCGCTGGAGCAGAAGCGCATTCCGCTCTATAGCTTCGATGCGGATCGGGTCGCCGAGCTGAACGACCGCGTCATCGTCGCGTCGAATGCGTTCAAGGACGATCATCCCGAGGTAGAGGCTAGCTTGCGCGCGGAGCTTCCTTTTTACCGCTATCATACTTTTTTAGGCGATTTGATCGGCCGCTATACGAGTGTGGCAGTTACCGGGGCGCATGGCAAGACGTCGACGACCGGGATGCTGGCGCATGTGTGCAAAGCGATCAAACCGACTTCTTATTTGATCGGGGATGGAACGGGAGCGGGGGTACCCGACAGCACCCATTTTATTTTCGAAAGCTGCGAATACCGGAGACATTTCCTGGCGTACGCGCCTGACTACGCGATCATCACGAACATCGATTTCGATCATCCCGACTATTTCTCCGGCTTGGACGATGTTACGCTGGCGTTCCAGCAGATGACCGACCGGGTGAAAAAGCATGTTGTCGCATTCGGCGACGATGATCAAGTGCGGTCGTTGCGTCCGCCGGTTCCGATACTGCTATACGGCTTCGGGGAGCATAATGCGCTTCGTGCGGCCGATGTCCGGGTCGAGGAGGAAGGTCTTTCCTTCGAGGCGCTGCTGCATGACAACAAGCTGGGGAGGTTCCAGATTCCCGGCTTTGGCCGACACAACGTGCTGAACGCCTTGGCGGTCATCGGGATTTGCGTGCTGGAGGATTTTAACCTGGATCAAGTTCGCGCTGAAATGATGACATTCGGCGGCGTGAAGCGACGCTTTACGGAAAAGCTGGTGGCCGGCAATGTACTGATCGACGATTATGCGCATCATCCGACGGAAATCCGGGCGACGCTGGACGCCGTGCGGACGAAATACCCGAATCGCCAAGTTGTATCCGTGTTCCAGCCCCATACGTACTCACGGCTGGAGAAATTTATGGACGATTTCGCCCATTCGTTGTCAGCGTCGGATCAAGTGTACTTGTGCGGGATTTTCGGATCGGCGCGCGAGAACAAAGGGAATATTTCGATCGAGCAGCTGATGGAACGGATTCCTTCCTCCAAATTGCTGTCGGAGCAAAACGTCGATTACGCCTTGAAGGACTATTCCGACTGCGTGCTGCTGTTTATGGGTGCCGGGGATGTGCACAAGTATCAGCAGAAGTATGAAGACACGATGGCGGTGCTCTAAGCGGTGCAAACAAAAGATCCGCTGCATCCTTCAGGTAGAACTCGGGATGAGCGGATCTTTTCGCGTTACAGGCAAAAGTAAAAGTTGCAAGTGGTCTTGAACAGTCATTTTATTGGGGAATGTGGGGGAACGAACGCGGTGAGAGGGATAGCCATTTTGTTCGGCTTCCTGTTGGCAGGCACCATCATCCAGGGGACGACGGGGGTACCGCTGCCGGGGAATGTTATCGGACTTGCATTGTTTACTGCGGCCTTATTTTTGAAGCTTATTAAGCTGGAATGGGTGGAAGACAGCGCGCAGCTGTTGTTGAAAAATATGATGCTGTTCTTCGTGCCGATCATCGTCGCGACGATCGCCTTCTGGCCGGACATCCTGCGGAACGGCCTTCCGATCGTGCTGACGCTCGTGTTCAGCAGCTTGGTTACGCTTGCGGTGACCGGGTTGGTGACGCAAGGCCGAGCTGGAAAAGATCAAGTTCCGGGTGAGGTCGAACGTTCGGAAGCGACGAAAGGGGATGCTGGTGCGCGATGAGCGAGTTGGCCTGGACAAGCAGCCCGGTTTTCGGAGTTACCGTCACGTTGCTAGCCTACATTGGAGCGCTGCAAGTCAATAAAAAATGGCCTCGGATGAACGCCATGTTCGTCTGCTGCCTCTCGATTATTATGCTGTTACTGGTCACGGGGATTCCTTATGAGTCCTACAAAGTGGGCGGCGATGTGCTTGTCTTCCTGCTCGGTCCGGCTACCGTTGCGTTAGGCGTTCCCTTGTACAAACACTCCGGCGTGCTGCTGAAACGTTTGAAAGGAGTGTTGGCCGGCATCGTAGCGGGTTCGCTCACCGGAATGGGCTGCAGCGCCTTATTCGTCTGGTTGTCCGGGGCGAATCAGGAGCTGTTGATGACGATTTTGCCGAAATCCGTTACTTCGCCGATCTCGATGGAGGTTGCCCGGTTGTTCGGCGGAATCCCCGAGCTAGCCGCCGTGCTGACCGTCCTGACCGGTTTGTTCGGCAGCATGTTCGGTCCTTTGTTCCTGCGCCTGATCCGCGTCTCCGATGCAATCGCAGTCGGTACGGCGATGGGGACGGCCGCGCATGGAATCGGTACGTCCCGCATCATTCGCGAGTCCGAGCTGAAGGGCAGCGCCGGCGGGTTCGCCATGGGAGCGGCAGGATTGATCACGACATTCGCTTCCATCCCACTCTATTGGTTATTAAACTAACTAAGAAATTAATATAAGTACCACTATCCACAAAAGCAGCACAGAGGAGGGCGGGAAGAGGGAGTGGAGAAGCGAAGCGGTCGCCTTTGTAATCGTGGCCCAACCTTAGCTCCAATTCAATCAAAGGGCCACGATTACAACAGCGATCGGAACCCCTCTTTCCGCCCTCCCCACGCACCAAACGGAACCCAGCTGCCTGCCCTCCCAGCGCACCAAACTGAACACTCACGCCACAACCATCAGGGGTTATAGAACCTGATGGTTTTTGCTCTTCTCTTCATAAAATCTTTAAAACAGGAAAATCCTTCGTTAACTTATCGCTGTTACGCTTACATTACGGAGACGATGTACTTCTTCCGATGCCAAGGAAGGGTTGTGACGAGATGGCCCAAGTGGCGGTCCAGACCAAGGCTACAGCTACGGCAAACGAATTGACAGCCAAAATCGCAACGACTGAGGACGAAATCAAACAAGCGATGCGACTTCGCTATGAAGTATTCGCCGAGGAGGAGAACAACGTCCAACTGATGAACGAGAAGCGGCTGGAACGGGATTGGTTCGACGACCTGTGCGATCATTTGATTGTGACGGAAGAGCGGACGAACTCAGTTGTAGGTACGTATCGTTTGCTTCCGGGGAAACGGATTGGCCACCAGTACGGGTTTTACTCGGAGACGGAATTCCAGCTCGGGGAGCTGGCAGGAATAAAGAACCGCATCCTGGAAGTCGGTCGGAGCTGCGTGGCCCCTGCTTATCGGGACGGCAGAACGATCCAAATGCTGTGGGGCGGCATCGCGCAATATATCGAGAAGCACGAGTACGACATGCTGATCGGCTGTGCAAGTGTGCACCTGAGCGGATTGAAGCCATTGAATGAAATCTACAGCTATTTATCGCGGAAAAACATTTTAACGGACCGGTACGGGGCCGAACCGCTCGAGACTCACCGGATCGAAGGACTCCAGCTGTTGAAAGAAGGGTTACCGGATGACCAAGAGCTGTTCCGCCGGCTGCCTCCGCTTATGAAAGGCTACCAATGGCTCGGAGCGGAAATCGGGGCGGATCCTGCGTTCGACGGCGTATTCCGCACGGTAGATTTCTTAATCGTGCTCGATCGAGGTCGGATCACCAAACGATACAAACGGTTGTTCTCCCAGCCAATAGCAACCGCAGCCGTTCTAGGGGATCGAGGAGCAGCGGATGTATGATTGGATCGGCCGATGGACGGGAATGGACGGCTCAAGTCCAGGGGAGACGAAACCGTTCTTCTTCCGCATGATGAGCAACCTGCCGTCCGGACCCGCCTTTTGGCTCTGCGCAGCGGCCGCTGGGATGCTGTACGTGATGCAGCGGCCGCTAAGGCGCCGCCTGCTAAGGAATGCGCAGGAGCTGTTCGAACCGGCGTCACCCCGCGAGAACCGACGGATCGTAAAGCATTATTGCCGGAACCTGGCCGTGGCGATGTACGAAATTTTGTTCCTGTCCGCCAAGCTCGGAAAACGGGAGGACGGGTGGAACCCGATCCGAGAAGCACATGGCGAGGAGCATCTCGAGCAAGCTCTAAGCGAAGGCAAAGGCGCGATCGTGTACTTGCCTCATGTAGGAAATTTTTTCGTCTACTACTGGTACTTGATGGGCCGGTATAACTGCACGACAGTAGCGACGGCAAGCAGCAACGAGCTGCGGCCGCTATATAGGCGCTTCGCCGAGCTCGGTTGCCGCGGGTTCGATTATGACGAGACGAATCCGATTCAGCTGATGCGCTCGCTGCGGGATCATTTGAAGCAAGGCGGAGTCGTCTACTTGCTGGGGGATTTTTACCGGCCGAATTTCCCGGAGGCGACGCTATTCGGCAGAAAGACGCATTTGCCCCAAGGGGCGGCCATGCTCGCGCTGCAATATGAGGTACCGATCGTTCCGATGACGGGCCGCGGAATAGGGCGGTTTGCCCACCGGCTTCAATTCGAGCCCCCGATTCGGTTGTCGGACCGATTTCGGAAAAATGAGCTTCGCGCCGCATCCGACCTGTTGAACCAATGGATGGAGCAATCGATTCGGCGCCATCCGGACAGCTGGTTTTATTTGTTCCAAGCCGAGGAACGCTGGTGCGAACCGGCGCCATCCAACCCCATTCAAGGAGGCGCATAAACGATGGATACGGGAAGTCACCTGCTCTTCGGCGCTACGCTCGCAGGACTCGCTTATACGGATCCGGTAGTCGCGGCAAACCCGGAATTAGCTTTGACGGTGTTTGTCGGATGCCTGATCGGATCGCATGCACCGGACTTCGATACGCTGACCCGCTTGAAGAGCTTTTCCGCATATGTGCTCATCCACAGAGGAGTAACGCACTCGATACCCGCATTGTTCATCTGGCCGCTGCTGATCGCTCTTCCGCTGGCCTGGGGCTTCGGGATGGAAGGCGGCGTGAACTTCCTGCACTTGTACGGTTGGATTTGTGCGGCGGTCGTATTTCACGTGCTCGTGGATTTGTTCAATGTGTATGGCGTGCAAGTGCTTCGTCCGTTTTCGGCCCAATGGCATCATCTGGACTCACTCGCCTTGTTCGAGCCCTTCTTATGGGTCGTGCATGGTGCCGGACTTTTACTGTGGATCGCTACTGATTTGCCGGTCGATCGGGTGTTCGAGGTCGTCTACGGGATTACATTGACATACATCGCGGCGAGATTCATTCAGCAGTTCTATATTCGGCGAATGGTAAGCAAGCAGCTCGACCTGCAAGGCATATGCCGCATCGCACCAAGCTTGAATTGGTTCAAGTGGCAATTTTCTCTGGAGACCGGCAGTCATTTCTACACGGGCTCCATCGCCTGCCGGGACGTTCGGATCGAGCAGGTGTATTCGATAGATTCCAGCCACTCGGTTATCGAAGCTTCAAAAGGGACGGACGGTGTACGGGCGTTTCTCCAATTCACACAATTCGTGCATGTATGCTTCACGGAGCATGAGGGCGGCTTCGAGGTGCAGTGGAGGGATTCCCGGTTTCGCCATAACCGGAAGCAGCCTTTTGGAGCAGACATTTTTCTGGATCGGAATTTGAACGTAGTACGCGAGAAAATCGGATGGGACAAAAAATAATTGATTTCTTAAACGATTTCTGGCTGATTCAATACCTCTGTGGCTGGGTAATCATAATTATCCAGCACAGAGAGGGGATAGTCCAATGACTTAGGTTAGCGAAGCATGCTGAAATCGGATTGCGTGGAGGACAAGTGAGTGAAGACTTGTTCTGTAATTCGTGGGCATGCGGGAACTCACCGGCAAGCGAGCGAGGCCCCGAGCAATAAAGGCATGCCGGACATGTCGCTTGTGGTATAATATCCGATGACATGTGGAAAGCATGTTGGGCTGAAAGGACAGGGAAGTCAATAAATGAATAGCAAGTGCAAGAGGTAGCCGCTGTTTATCTGGTCATAAACGGCGGCTATCTGCGTTTAGCGGAAGCAGTAAAAAACTCCCGGCTGCTTCTCTTGGAAGCACGGGAGTTGCTGCTGGGATCTTTAGGATTAGAAGAGCCGATCCGTTACTGCAGTTCGTTCTGCTTGAGCGCTTTGTCCAAGCCGTTCCAGCCGAGCAGCGAGCAATTGTGGCGGGCTTTCAGCTTGTGCACCCCGGACAGAGCAAGCGCATCGCCGAGCGCGTCTTCGTCCTCGGGGATCTCGCCTTTTTTGATCATATCATTGAACATTTCGATGATCTTTTTCGCTTCGTCGACCGTTTTGCCTTTCACCAGATCCGTCATCATCGAGCACGAAGCCATGCTGATCGAGCAGCCTTCGCCTTCGAATTTGATATCCTTGATCCTGCGATTCTCGTCGACATTCATGTACAACACCATGACGTCGCCGCAAGTCGGATTTTTATAGGGGAGCTGGAGCGCTCCTTCTTCCGTCAGCTTGCCTTTGTTGTGCGGCTTTTTATAATGGTCCATCACGATTTGCTTATATAAGTTCTCTAGCATGGCGGGTCACCTCGAAGTTCGTCTTCTTTATATCATGTTCCCTCCATTGTACAACAATACGACCAAGATTGGAATTATTATCGTTAAGTTGGACGAGAGCGGTCAGGAAGCCCCGTTTACCTTGAGCGCCAAGCTTTGCTGCATCAAAAATTGATTGTAATACAGGTTGGCGTACAAGCCTTTCACTTGCATCAGCTCGTCGTGGTTGCCGCTCTCGGCGATTTCGCCGTCGCGAATGACCAGGATGCGGTCGGCGTCTCGAATCGTCGAGAGTCGATGAGCGATGATGAACGCGGTTCGCCCGTGAAGCAACTGTTTGAGCGCTTCCTGGATATGCTGCTCGGTCTCCGTATCGACGCTGGAAGTGGCCTCATCCAGGATGAGGATGCGGGGATCGGAGAGCAGTACTCGACCGAAGGCGAGCAGCTGGCGCTGGCCGACGGACAGCTTGGAGCCGCGCTCCTCGACCTGTGTAGCATAGCGCTCCGGCATCTTGTCGACGAATCGATCGACTCGCACGCTTCTCGCGGCGTTCTCCAGCTCTTCCGCGGTGGCGTCCTGTTTGCCGTATCGCAGGTTATCCTCGATCGTCCCGGAGAAAATGAACGAGTCCTGCAGCACGATGCCCATCTGGCTTCGCAGCGAGGCAAGCGTCACATCCTTGATGTCCACGCCGTCAATCGTGATCGAGCCGTCAGTCGTATCATAGAACCGCATGAGCAAATTGACGATCGTACTCTTGCCTGCGCCGGTAGGTCCGACGATGGCGATTCGCTCGCCCGGCCTCACGTCCAGATTGAGCCGGCGGATCACATCGGCTTGATCCGGCTTGTAACGGAAGGAGACGTCCTTGAAGACGACTCGCCCTTGAATAGTCGGCATCGCTTTTGCCCCGGTTTTGTCTTGAACTTCCGGTTCCGTGTCAAGTATCTCGTAGATACGCTCCGCGGAAGCCATAGCCGATAGCAGCTGACTGTATACCTTGGACAGCGAGCTGAGCGGACCCCAGAACCGCCACAAGTAGTTGATGAAGGCGATAATGAAGCCGATCGTTAGCGCCTCGTCTATGACCCTTACGGCTCCGTACCAGACGACGAGACAAGTGCCGACCATCCCGATCAGCTCGACGAGCGGCCAAACCATCGATTCCAGCGACACGGCGCGCATAAAGGCGACGCGGTTGCGGTTATTGATGTTTTCGAATTTCCGATCGTTCACTTGCTCGCGGGAGAATGCTTGAACGACGCGAATGCCTTGAATCGTTTCGTTCACGTTGCCGTTGATGGCGGACATCGTCTTGCGCGAGCGCGTCCAAGCTCCTTCGACCTTGGGGCGGAAGCGGGAGACGAGCAAGTAGAGGAACGGGAACGTCGTGAACGCCATCAGCGCCAGCTTCCAGTCCATCCAGAGCAAAATGACGATGATGCCGACCAGATGCGTCGACTCCATCATCAGCGTAATGAGACCGCCGTTGATGAGCTCGCCGATCGCATTCGTGTCGTTCGTGATCCGCGACATGATTTTGCCGGCTGGCCTGCCGTCGAAAAACCGGAACGACAACGATTGCAGATGATTGAACAGCTGTTGCCGCAGCTCATACAAAATGCGCTGTCCGGTGCTGTTGATCATCCGGATATGCAGGAAGCTGAACAGCCAGGAGAACAACCGGATCCCCAGCATCATGAACCCTGCAATATGGAGCACCGTCATGTTTTTCTCCACCATGCCCTTGTCGATTGCATAACGGATCACTAGCGGCTCGGCCAAGCTGAGCAGCATGTTCAGCACGACGATGATGCCGACCACAACCATTACTTTCTTATGCGGCTTCAAATAGCCGATCATTCGTTTCATGTATTGCTTATTAAACGGTTTATCTTCCTGGTCCTCGGAATCCATATCCCATTGGCTCATGAAGGATCACCTGCTTTCTGCTTGTAAAATGGGAATAGCCGGTTGGGAAGGAGCCGGGCTCGAAGCCGGTTCATCCGCGGGCGTCTGTTGCATCGCATACAAGTTGCGGAAGAACCCGTCTTGAGAAGCAAGCTCGGCATGAGTGCCCATCTGCAAAATTCGACCGTCCTGCAGCACGATTATGCGGTCGGCCCGCTGGATCGAAGAGAGCCGCTGGGCGACGATGAACGTCGTGCGTCCTTGCATAATGTCGTGCAGCGCCTCGTGAATGGCCGACTCTGTGGCCGTGTCTACGCTTGCCGTCGCTTCATCGAGGACAAGAATCGGCGGATCCATCAGAATCGCGCGCGCCAGAGCCACCCGCTGGCGTTGGCCGCCGGACAAGCCGACACCCCGCTCGCCGATGATCGTGTCATAGCCGTCCTGAAGCGTTTGGATGAACTCGTGAATTTGAGCTTTGGCCGCCGCCCACTCGATACGCTCTTGAGTAGCATCCGGGACTCCGTAGGCGATGTTCTCGCGGATCGTGGCGGAGAATAGGAAGGTCTCCTGCGGAACGATGCCGATTTTGCGTCGCAGCCCTTCCAGGGTGTACTCTTTTACGTCCACGCCGTCGATCAGCAGCCTTCCGCCCGTTACATCATAAAATCGGGGCAGCAAATTAATCAGGCTAGTTTTCCCGGAACCAGTAGCACCCAGGATGGCGATTACTTCACCTGGGCGTATATCGAGGGACAGGGCGTCCAACACAACGGGAGAAACCTGCGGCTCGATCGGCTGCTCCGCCTTGGACTCGGAATCTCCGCCGGTTTTGGCGAACGGTTGGATCGTCGGGAAACGAAAATCCACTTGATCGAACACGACATGCCCTCGGATCGACTCCGCGGTACGTCCTCCGTCTTCCGGGGTATGAATAGCGGCCGGCGTATCTACGATCTCGAACACGCGCGGAGCGGCCTTCAGCGCCTGCTGCATAATGTTGATCAGCCAGCCGAGCATCTGCAGCGGCCACAGCAGCCCCCATGCGTACCATTGGAACGCCATCAGCGTCCCGATGCTCATTTCATCCTTAATGACGTATGTGCCGCCCGCCCAGATCATGAGAAGGAACACAACCCCGCCGTAAAAGCCCATCAGCGGAAACGCTCCCGCCTCGATTTTGGCGCGCTTCACATTGGATTGAAAGTTGGTGTCGTTGCGCCAGCTGAATTTCTCTTTCTCTGTTTTTTCCCTGGCGAACGCCTTGACGACCCGGATTCCGGAAATGTTCTCTTGCAGCGTCGTTGTCAATCGGCCCATCTGCTCGCGGATATCCGACCAAGCGGGACCTACCTTACGATTAAACTGGCGCAGCACGATAAGCAGGAACGGGATCGTCACCATGCTGATGACGGTTACTTGCCAATGCAGCATGAGCATGACGATGAACGTTCCGACGAACGTCAGCAAGCCGGTTACGAGCAGCATGGCGCCGAATCCGACGAAGTTCTTGATCGCTTCGATGTCGCCCGTCATCCGGGACATGATTTGGCCGGTTTGAGCCTTGTCGTAATAGCCGAACGATAGACGCTGGAGATGGGCGTACACTTGCTGGCGAATGTCGAACACGACGTTCTGGCCGACACGTTCCTGGGCGACGCCTTGGTAGTACATGCCGATGCTCTTCAGAATTTGACCGAAGAACAGCAGCAGCGCGAACAGAATGACCGCGGACATGCGGCTCTCCGCAATACCTACGTCAATCGTCTGCTTCAGAAACCAAGGGGCGAGCAGATCGAAGGCGACCCCCAGCGCGAGCATGAGCAGGGCGACGGCGGTCCAACCTTTGTAAGGTATGGTGTATTTCAAAATGCGCAGCATGATTTTCATGATGGAAACCTCCTGATTGCTGACTAGTGCCTATGGGGTCGGAAACAAAAAAAGCCGCAGCCGTAAGCTGCGGAGATTCGTGCGGGGCGGCCTGAGGGCAGGCGTTCGCAACGGGATTGCCGTATCGCTTAGTCGGAGTAATTGGCGTATTCGGATCGACGCTCTGTGGTTTGGGTTAACCCGAAATATATATATAGGAAAATGCATCGCATTCAGTCTCCTTCCTCGTTCCTTTTCACACTTCTCCTATGACTGTATCATCGCACAGCGGGAGCGGGCAAGACTAAAATTCGACTATATGCAATCTCTCCCGGACGAAGGCTTGAAGGGATTTCGTAGCTGCATTATTGTCATGCGAACGTATATTCTGTACAATGAAATCATAATCGCCGAAAACTGGTTTGGCAAGGGGTATTTTTTCATGAATTCTTATACGGTCGCATATTTAAAAGTCGAGTAGGTGCAGGCATGTTCAGAAAAAAAGACCTTTCCCAGCTAATCATGGAATTGAGAGGGAATGAAAACATTATCAATTGGCACGAAGTCGCGCCGCAGGAAGCCCAAACGAGAGCCATTCCCGAAAGCGTGGACCCAAGGATAAGACTGGCGTTAGCAAATCGAGGAATTGAGCAGCTGTACACGCATCAGCACACAGCGTACGAAACGATCCGTATAGGTGAAAATATCGTAGCTGTAACTCCGACCGCATCGGGGAAAACGCTTTGCTACAACCTTCCCGTACTACAGGCAATAGCGGAAGACGACGGCAGCCGGGCACTATACTTATTCCCTACGAAAGCACTGGCACAAGACCAAAAAAGCGAACTGAACGAAATCATAGCTGAAATGGGGATCGACATAAAAAGCTTCACCTATGACGGCGATACGGCACCAGCCATTCGGCAGCTTGTAAGGACAGCAGGGCATATAGTCATAACGAACCCCGATATGCTGCATTCGGCGATTCTTCCCCACCATACCAAATGGATCAGCTTGTTTAGCAATTTGAAGTACATCGTAATAGACGAGCTACATACATACAGGGGCGTATTCGGCAGTCATGTTGCCAACGTTGTCCGACGTTTAAAAAGAATTTGCAAATTTTACGGGAGCAATCCCCTGTTTATTTGCACTTCAGCGACTATCGCGAATCCGAAGGAGCTGGCCGAGCAGCTAACGGGACAACCAATGCGACTTATTGACGATAACGGCGCTCCAAGAGGACGAAAACATTTTGTTTTTTACAACCCGCCGATTGTGAACAAGGCACTGAATATACGGAAAAGTGCTGTTGTAGAAGTGAACCGCCTGGCGAGGGACTTTTTAACGAATAAAGTACAAACCATCGTATTTGCCCGAAGCCGGGTAAGAGTGGAAATCATTTTAAGCCATTTACAGGAGCTGATTAAGAATGATATAGGCTCGAAATCCATTAGGGGCTACCGAGGCGGGTATTTGCCAAACCAGCGACGGGAGATCGAGCGCGGTTTAAGGAATGGGGATATTTTAGGCGTTGTAAGTACGAATGCTTTGGAATTAGGCGTAGACATAGGCCAGCTGCAGGTCTGTATTATGACAGGCTACCCCGGAAGCGTCGCTAGTACATGGCAGCAGGCAGGCCGAGCAGGAAGGCGGCATGGGGAAGCCTTGGTCGTGATGGTAGCCAGCAATACGCCGATCGACCAGTATATCGTTCAGAATCCCGAGTATTTTTTCGATCGCTCCCCAGAGTCCGCAAGAATCAACCCGGAAAATTTAATTATACTCGTGGATCATCTGCGCTGTGCCGCGTATGAACTGCCTTTAACAAAAGGGGAACAATTCGGGCCGTTGGAAATAACCGAAATTTTAGAATACTTGGTGGACGAGAAGGTGCTGCACCAGGCCGGCGATACGTTCTACTGGGCGAATCAATCCTTTCCGGCAAGTGAGATAAGCCTTCGTTCGGCAGCGCAAGAAAATGTAGTGATTGTGGATCAGTCGGACCTTGCGAACGTTAAGATAATAGGGGAAATGGACCGCTTTAGCGCCATGACCTTACTCCATGATGAAGCCATTTATTTGCATGAAGGTGTCCAGTATCAAGTCGAAAAGTTGGACTGGGACCATAAAAAGGCTTATGTGCGGGAAGTAAATGTAGAATATTACACCGATGCGAATCTGGCGGTAAAGCTGGTGGTCTTAGAAAAGGACCGGACGGAAAGTAGACGATTTAGCACAATTAATCAGGGCGAGGTTCGTGTTAATGCGATGCCGACCATTTTCAAGAAAATTCGCTTGTCCAGTTTTGAGAATATCGGATATGGCCCCATTAACCTCCCGGAAGAAGAGCTGCATACGAGCGCAACTTGGATCGAGTTAAAGGAGATCGATCCGAGCCTAGGAACGAAAACGCTGGAACAGCTGCTGATTGGAATTTCAAATGTGCTGAGGCATATCGTGCCGATTCATGTGATGTGCGACCGAAGCGATATACACGTCGTCTCGCAAATTAGGGCGGAGCATACGCAATTGCCGACCCTGTTTATATATGACCATTACCCTGGTGGAATTGGACTGGCCGAAGATGTCTATAAGCGATTTGACGAAATCAAGGCGGCTGCAAGAAACCTGATTAAGAAATGCCCCTGTGAAGATGGCTGCCCTTCGTGTATCGGTACGGAAATAGAAGGGATAAGCGGTAAACACAAGAGTTTGGAGCTGTTAGGCGCCATATAGCAGCTGGCGGAGAAGCTGATTCTGTGGATAAGGGGGCGACGGCGAGCCGATGAGCGGATTGAAGGATCGGTTGGCGCGATTCAAACGAACGGATGCCAAGCGGGCGGACGAGGGGCTGGAGCGAGAAGCGGATGTGGAAAACGCCGGTGAACTTGGTGGCGGGTCTGGCAAGGCTGCGGACTCGGCGGATCGGGCCGTTGTGGCGGCTCTGTCGGCTCCCTTGCCCTTGCTCGATGCGCGTTGGGAGCGGCTCGGAGTGCGTCTGCAGGGAGACGAGGCGGCTGCTTTTTTGCTGCGGGAGTGCCGTTATGAGGCGGAATTCGCGCATGGCACCCATCGCTTGTCGGAGCTGGACGAGCGACGGACGGGATTGCTGCGCAGGATGACGAACGAGGAAGCTATCGAGCGAGGGTTTGGAGGCGGGGAGACGGAGATCAGCTCGTTGCTGGAGCGGCTGCTGTTCCTCGACACGGAGACGACCGGGCTCGGTGTGGGAGCCGGCAACGTGTCGTTTATGATCGGCATCGGTTTGTATGAAGCGGGGCAGTTCGTCGTGCGGCAGCTGTTCATCCGCAATCCGGCCGAGGAAACGGCGATGCTCGCCTACTTGCAGGAGACGATGCAGACCCGTGACCGGCTCGTTACTTTTAATGGCAAATGCTTCGACTGGCCGATCATCAAAAATCGGTTCATCCTGAACCGGCTCCGTAGGAGCGGTCCGGAACCGATTCATCTGGATTTGCTATTTCCGTCCCGCAGTGTCTGGAAGCGTTCGTTGCCTTCGTGCCGGCTGACGATGCTGGAGCAGGCTCGGCTCGGCTTGAACCGAGTCGATGATGTGCCGGGTTCGCTCGCGCCGACTTTGTACTTTCAATATTTGGCCGAAGGCGATCCCGGCGTGATGGCCGGCGTCTTCGAGCATAATGAGCGCGATGTGCTCACGCTTGCCACGCTCGCCATTCATTTCACGAAGCTGCTCGAAGGGTCAATCCCGGTAGAGGCGCTGGAGGAGGATGAGGCGATGCGTCTCGCGCTCTGGTTCGAGAAGCTCGGCGAGGAGTCGAAGGCGGTTGCCGCCGTCGACGCGCTGGTTGCGCGTTTGGACGAGCTGAGCGCGGACAATGCTTTACTGTGCGCCGCGTTCTACAAGCGGCGCCAGCAGGTGAGCCGAGCCGCGGCCATTTGGCAGCGGCTCGTGGAGGAGGGGAGCCGTTCGACATTGGCGAACGTCGAGCCGTGGTTGGAGCTCGCGATGCACTATGAGCATCGCGAGCGCGATTTGCCGGCGGCGCTCCGCCTGGCGGAGGAGGCGCTGGCTCGCACGCGCAGCCGCATGGCGCTGGCGCGGGGCGGCGGCAAGCACGCGCAGCTGTGCGAGCAGCTGCAGCAGCGAATCGCGCGGCTGCGCAAGAAGGCTGCCGCGCCGAGCGTGCCGGCGGCCAGCCATGCGGCCGCGCCGAGCGCTTCGGCGGCCAGCCGCGTAGCAGCCGAAGCGGAGAGGGCGGGCGCGACTGGTGGCAGCCAGGCGGAAGTCGCGACCGTGCGGGCAGACGCCCGTCCGCCGCAGCGTGCAGCCGCAGCGGCCGGCAGCAAGGGCCGCCGATCCGGCGCTAAGGCTGCGTCTGCTACGATCGAGCTGTTGCTGTGAGTCGAGCGTTGCGCATAATTTGTACGATTTATCATATAAATGGAGACTCCTATCAGCGTCAACAACCCAATTTGTTCGAAAAATCGCACAAAACGGGGCGGCGCAGCTGGTTGGAGCCACCGTTTGTACGAAATATCGTACAAAATGGGACGCCACAGCCGGTCTGAGCCACCATTTGTACGATTTTTCATATAAACGGAGACCCAGATCAGCAACCTCGACCCATTTTGTTTGATTTTTAGTACAAATTGTGGCTCAGAGCAGCTACAGTAACTCATTTTGCATGATTTTTCATACTCATTCTCAATACCACTTATCCTCACAAAGGAGATACAGCAGTGCCAAGCGACAATAAAAGCAAATATGGATTCCTAATCGATCTTGACGGCACGATGTATGCGGGCCATCGGGAAATTCCCGATGCGGCGCCGTTCATCAAGCATCTTCGGGAGCGGGGATGGCCGTTTCTGTTCGTGACGAACAACTCATCACGTACGCCGGAAGCTGTCGCCGACCATTTGCGGCACATGGGCATCGATGCTGCCGTCGAGGAGGTCGTAACCTCCGCGCAAGCGGCAGCGGAATACGTGATTCAGCAGAGCGGTGGCCGTGCTACCGTCTATGCAATCGGCGAGGTCGGCCTCCGCACGGCTCTGCAGGAAGCAGGTCTACATCTGCTCTCTGATGACTATTCCGCTACACAAGCGCCGCCTGATTTCGTCGTGCAAGGCATTGACCGCGATTTCCACTACGCGAAGCTGCATCGCGCCGCCACCTATCTCAGGGCCGGTGCCCGCTATGTGCTTACGAACCCGGACCGAGCGATCCCCTCGGACGACACATTCCTGCCGGGCGCCGGCTCGCTGGCTGCGTCCATCCGCATGGCTTCGGAGGTCGAGCCCGTCGTCATCGGCAAACCTAATGAGCCGATCGTCCGCTTCGCCCTCGGCCGGCTGCAGCCCGCTGAGGAAGTATGGGTCGTCGGCGACAACCTGTGGACCGATATCGCCTCGGGCGAAGCGAGCGGGCTGCGCACGGCGCTCGTCCTGACCGGCCTCGCGACCGCCGACAATTTGCAGTCGCAGCTGGAGCAGTCCGGCGTCAAGCCGGATCGTATCGCCGCCAACCTGCTCAAGCTGTTCGAGACGTTCGGCTAGTTTATTTCCGCTGCGAACCGGACATACAAGTAACAATTGGATCCGAATCGTGAAGGGGGAAACGCCATGCCTGAGCTGCCGGAAATGGAAACGTACAAGAAGCTGCTGCAAGAACGTTTGACGGGGAAACGCATCACCAAAGTAGAGGTGGAGCGGGAAAAATCGCTCAACGTGCCGGCTGACGAGCTTATCTTGAATGTCCAGAATCGTATCGTAACCGGGTTAAGCCGGAGGGCGAAGCATGTGCTGTTCCACTTGGACGACGGCCACACGCTGATCGTCCACTTAATGCTGGGCGGCTGGATGTTCTACGGCACCGAGGAAGAAAAGCCGGATCGCACATCACAAGTGACACTCTCGTTCGGGGACCGTCATCTTTATTTCATTGGCCTGCGACTCGGTTACTTGCACTGGTTGGGTCCGGACGAGCTCCGCGAACGAATGGCGGCCTACGGACCCGAGCCGTTCGACCCCGCCTTGGACGAGGCGGCTTTCGATCGGCTGCTTCGCCGCAAGCGCTCCGTGCTGAAGCCGCTGCTTGTCGATCAGAAGGAGCTGGCCGGGATCGGCAATTGTTACGCAGATGAATTCTGTTTCCACGCCGGCATCAACCCGAAGCGGCGAACTGGCGACTTGTCCACGGAGGATACCGCCCGACTTCTTCATTCGATGCGATATGTGCTGACGGATGCGATGCGGCTTGGCGGTTATATGGAGAGTCCACTCTACCCAGGTGATACGCTCACAGGCGGGTACAACGACAGCTGCAGGGTGTACGACCGCGGCGGAGAGCCTTGCCTGCAATGCGGCCAGCCAATCGTGCAGGAGGAGCTCAATTCGCGCAAGCTGTTTTATTGCTCGAATTGCCAGCGTTGACCGCGATGAGTCTACACATCGGTAGCCATGTCAGCATCCGCGGAGGGTATTTGGAGGCAGCGAAGACCGCGGAGCGCATGGGCGGCCGGTCCTTCCAATATTTCCCCAAAAATCCCCGCAGCCTCGCCGTCAAATCGTTCGACCGTCGCGACGCGGAAGCATGCGCCGCTTACTGCCGCGACAACCGGCTGCTTTCGATCGCACACGCGCCTTACCCAACTAATCTGGCAACTGACGATGGAGAGAAACGTGAAACGGTCATTCGTTCGATTCTGAACGATCTTGCAATCGCAGATGCATGCGGCTCCGTCGGGCTGATCGTGCATTTCGGCGTGTACAAAGGGCCGGATCCGCTTCAAGGCTACATCCGTATCGTGAATACGCTAAACGTTGTGCTGCACCAATGGGATGGAAATGCTATGATTCTTATTGAGAATCAATCGGGAGAGCATGCCCGCATGGGGATGACGCTTGAGGAGCTTACCCAAATTCGCAGCTTGACGGCGGCCCCGGAGCGCATTGGGTTTTGCCTGGATAGCTGCCATATGCTGGCGAGCGGGTTATGGGACGGCCATAATTGGCAGGAGGTTGTGGACAAAGGGCATCAGTTGGGTTATTGGCCTCAGCTGAAAGCCGTCCATCTGAACGACTCGGTCTACCCGACCCGATCGTTCAAAGACCGCCACGCCAACATCGGCCAAGGCGAAATCGGTCGCGCCGGCTTACTCGAGCTGCTGCATACACCCATGCTGCAAGGCATCCCGATCGTACTGGAAACGCCGACTCCCGAGCCCGGCACGCATGAACAAGAAATCCGTTTGTTGCAGCAGTGGATGAGCGAATAGTCTGATTTGAACGGGAGAGGAGCCGGTAATAATGGGGAGCAGCGGAAAACCGCGCATTCATTTGTATTTGGACGATCGCCGGCCGTGTCCGGAGGGATTTGTTTTGGCCAAAACGGCCGAGGAATGCAAGCAGTTGCTGTCGGAATGCGAGGTAAACATCTTGTCGCTAGATTTCGATCTAGGCTACATGGAACCTACTGGAGACGAAGTGGCTCGATTTCTAGCCGCCGAGCTGAATGTGCGATCGTTTCCGCAAGAAATTTATTTACATACGTCCAGCGATTATGGGCGATTAATCATGTATCAAATGTTGTATCCTCATATGCCTGCTGGAACTAAGCTTCATAATGGCTCCATGCCGCCGGCTGTTCTCGCCCGCGCCGCAGGAGGGGCTTCCTGAAAACGAAATTGCAGGTGGCAAACGTCGGGCATTAGAGCTACAATAAGTCTATTCTATTCCGACAGAGATACGAGGAAGCGAAGGTGACTTATGAGCGTCATTCACTTGAAGGACATTACATTTACCCGCGGAGAGCGGAACATCTTGACCGATGTGCAGCTCCAGGTGAACAAAGGCGAGCAATGGGTCGTTCTGGGGCGCAACGGTTCCGGCAAAACGACGATTCTGGAGATGATCAACGGGTATTTATTCCCGAGCAGCGGTCAAGTCGAAGTGCTCAGCTACAAGTATGGCTCCGTCGATTTGCGCGAGGCGCGGCAGCATATCGGCTACATTAGTCAGTCGCTGCTCGAGAAGCTGACGCTGCGCGATCCGGTGTGGGAAGTGGTCGCTACCGGCGAATATGGGTATTTGCGATTTTATCAAGTGATTCCCCGGGAGACGGAGGACAAGGCAAGGGCGATGCTGGCGGAGCTCCGAATGTCGCACGTAGCGGATCAGCCTCTAGGAACGCTTTCCCAAGGGGAACGCAAAAAAGTAATGCTGGCTCGCGCCATGATGACCGACCCATCAATTCTGATATTGGACGAGCCTTGCTCCGGACTCGATCTGTTTGAGCGCGAGCAGCTGCTGGAGAGCATCAGCCTGCTGGGCAAACGAGATCTTACCATGATCTATGTAACCCATCATATCGAAGAAATCGTTCCTGTATTTACTCATATCGCTCTTATTCATCAAGGGCGAATTCCCGCGCATGGACCTAAGAAGCAAGTGCTCACCCCGGAGCTGCTAAAAGACGTGTACGATGTGCCGGTTACGATCGACTGGGTGAACGATCGGCCTTGGATTCGGGTCATCTAATTCGAACCCGATACTAACGGAAGGAGGCGGACCATGGAAGCCGCGAGCTCAACCTCCAGCTTCATAGCTACGTCCAATCGCGGATTTTCCTTGTATGCGCAGGACGAAATACGTCGTCTGTTCCCGGGGGCGAAATGCACCGAGCTGTCCCGGGACGAAGTGTTTCTAGTGCGCCTGCCGATAGCCAGGGAAGCTGCCATTGCCCGAATGACGGGCTTGCAGGAGCCGATTTTCGTAAGACATCTCCAGCCGGTTGATTTCGAAAGGAACAACATCCAGTCAGGCGAGCAAGCGGATGACACCATGCAGGATGCACTTGAGGCGCTGCCTCGGTTCCGGCATGGAGCCAAGCTTGCCCTGCAGCTTCGCAAGCAAGAGGGGCTGGAGCTCTCCGCGGAGCTTAGCGAGCTGCGGCAAACGGCTGCCGATCGATTGAATGCACGAGATGGCATCGTTTCTGTAGCCCGCGATTCCGACTTGATTTTGTCTATGTTCTGGACGGCAGACTCGCTCTATGCAGGCGTTTCGGCACCCGAGCACAACTTGTCCGACTGGTCGGGCGGGGCGATCCGTTTCCAGCGCGAGGAGAACCAAATTTCACGGGCGAAGTTCAAGCTGCTGGAGGCGGAGCAAGAGTTTGAGCTTCACTTCGAAGCTTACGAGTTTGCGCTCGATATCGGCGCGGCACCGGGAGGCTGGACTTCGCTGCTGCTGGAGCGGGGGATGCGGGTGACCGCAGTCGATCCCGGCGAAATGCATCCGAGCCTACTCCATAACCCCCAGCTGACGATTTTGCGCAAAAATGCAGGCGACGTAAGCTTCCCGGCAGGCGCATTTGATTTGCTCGTGTGCGATATGAGCTGGAGTCCGCGCCAAATGGCCAAGCTGCTGATGCCGCTCCTCGATTCGCTGCGCACTGGCGGGACGGCGATCGTCACGCTCAAGCTGATGCACGGCAAACCGTTCCAGACGGTCAAGGACACGTCGCGGGAATTCGCTGCTCAGCTCGAGCTCGTAAGAGCCAAGCAGCTGTTCCACAACCGGGACGAAGTCACATTATTTTTGCTGAAACGTTGAAAAAGTGCGAGACTTCTGCTATATTCATGCTTATAAAGTCAATGAAGAGGAAGAGTACATGCCAGTTCGTTCCCAGAGAGTCGGCGGTCGCTGCGAGCCGATGTTCGAACCGTATGGAAAATCACCTCCGAGACGTGACCCGAACGATCCGGCTGCCGGATAGGGGACAACGGAGTTCCACCGTTACAGGGAACCGCATGTGATGGCATGCGAGTCGAGCGCCGGAAGGCTTCAGCATATTTGACGTGCTGAGCGGCATCCGGAACAAGGGTGGTAACGCGAGTACAAACTCGTCCCTTTTGGGATCGGGTTTTTTTGTTTTTTCACCATCTATTCCATTCCAAAAAAGAGGTGTTTCAGTTGGGGATTATTCCGTGCAATACCAAGACATCATGCGGGCGAAATACAAGCTGGAAGGGCATATCCACCGCACGCCGCTAGCCCATTCCAAGACGCTGAGCGAAAAATCCGGCTCGGACGTGTATCTGAAGCTGGAAAATTTGCAAAAAACCGGTGCCTTCAAAGTGCGGGGGGCATGGAATCGGATCGCTCACCTCAGCCCTGAAGAGCGGCAACGCGGCGTCATTACGGCTTCCGCAGGCAATCATGCGCAAGGCGTCGCCTTGTCGGCTGCCCAAGCGGGCATCCGCTCCACGATTGTTATGCCAATCGGCGCCACGGCTGCCAAAATCGCCGCCACCCGCAGCTATGGCTCTGAAGTGGTGCTTCATGGAGCCAACTATGACGAAGCTTTCACTTATGCGAATGAAGTGGCGGAACGAACCGGAGCGATTTTCGTGCATGCGTTTAATGATTCTTACGTGATCGCGGGGCAAGGGACGATCGGCTCGGAAATATTGGATGAATTGCCCCACCTGGATGCCATTGTGGTGCCGGTTGGCGGCGGCGGCTTGATCAGCGGCATCGGCCTAGCCGTCAAGTCGATTCGTCCGGAGACAATGATCATCGGCGTGCAGCCCGAGCAAGCGGCTTCTGGCTATCGGTCCTGGAAGACCGGTCAACTGCAGAGAGTTGAAAAACCGCTTTCGATTGCGGACGGATTGGCGGTGAAACAGCCGGGCGCCTTGCCTCTCGCCTGGATGCGGCGTGTCGTAGACGAGTTCGTCACCGTGAGCGAGAAACAAATTGCCGAGGCGATGTTTCTGCTGCTCGAGCGCAATAAGCTGTTGGTGGAAGGCGCGGGCGCTGCATCGGTTGCCGCTTTATTGAGCGGTGTGCTGCCATTGGCTGGGAAACGAGTGGCACTTGTCGTAAGCGGCGGCAACGTTGATTTGTCCAAATTGGCGGAGCTCTACACGTCACAGCCGGTCATCGAAGCTCCGATACCGATGGTACAATCCCTTGGATAAACCAGTCAGCTTCCAAAAGATGTATTGAGAAAAAATGGAATCGATGATAGATTGAGGAGGACGGCAGAAGCTGTCCCTTTTTCATGATCAACAATACGTAAGAGAATGGAGGGATTCTTTTATCGAAAGGACGGAGTCGGAGTATTATGGGAACCATCGGTTGGTTGGCGGCCGATATCGGCTGTTGAAGCCGATCGGGTTCGGAGGCATGAGCACGGTCTACTTGGCCGAAGATACGAGGCTGCCGGGCAAGCTATGGGCGGTGAAGCAATATCGCGGGATGGGGCGACAGTTTTCGATTCCAGAGAGCGAAGTGGCGACGCTGCTTCAATTGAACCACCCGCTGCTGCCGCATGTGGTTGACTTTTTCCCGCCAAGCTACTCGTCAGATGTAGAATCGGATTCCGGCTATTTGGTCATGGAATGGATCGATGGCGTGACATTGGACAACTGGTTGGAGCAGCGCAAAGGACGTATCCCACTCGAACGCAGCTTGACGATCGGTATGCAAATTTGTGAACTGCTGCACTATTTGCACCATCTCAAGCCTGCCCCGATCATCTACCGCGACTTGAAGCCGTCGAATATTATGCTGGACCGCCAAGGCCATATCCGCTTGATCGATTTTGGCATCGCCCGCAACTTTAAGCCGGATTCACAGACGGATACGATCCCGCTCGGCACGCTCGCCTTCGCCGCCCCGGAGCAGCTGAAACGGAAGAAGACGGATACTCGCTCCGATTTGTATTCGCTTGGGACGCTTTTGTTTTATTTGATCACCGGAGGCGGGTTGTATTCAGTGGATAGGAAGCCCCTTCGGCGGTACCGGCATACGCTCCCGCTTGTTGTGGAAGAAACGATTCAACGGTTGCTGGAGCAGGAGCCGGAGGACCGATACCAGTCGGCACTGGAAGCTCGAAGGGCGCTGCAAGCCTGTTTCGGCGGGGAAGAAGATGCTCCGGTTCGCAATGACGCGTTGATCGGAGAAGAGGTATCCCAATACCCGGTTGGTTCCAAAGCTGTCGAGAAGCGAAACGCAGCGCCGAAGAAAACGGTAGTTGTGGTAGGGTCGCTCTATCCCGGTGCGGGGGCGACGTTTGTCACGATCGCTATGGCGCGTGCATGGAGACGATCCCGGGTTACTACTGCTGTTGTGGAGGCGGGAGCGAAGGAACCGGAGCTGGCGGCGTTGCTAAGGTTGAGTGGAATCAGCGAGCCGGCGTTTAGCGATGGCTATTACGACGATGAAGTTGAAACGAAGACGGAGCGGCCCCACAAAAGCAAAGCTGCTTCCTCCGGGAAAGCGGAAACAAGCTGGCTGCCCAGAAATCCGGTTCCAGCTTATTGGCTCCATGAAGACCCTACTGCGCGGTCAATCGATTCGGAGCGTCTCCAACAGGCGATTCTTGGAGCAGAACCCTCCCTCGTTCTAGTCGATATTGCGGATGGTTGGTTGGAGCCTCGTTTGAAGCCGCTTTGCGAAGAGTCCGCTGCTCTTGTTGTAGTCCTCGACGCATACCCTTTCAAATGGGAGCAAGTGAGCACCAGGCGATCGCTGCAGCAGCTTCTGAGATGGACCGAGAGCGGGCTGGACATACACTGGGTATTGAACAAAGACGCTGCTCACGCTGGTCGGAAGGATCGAATGGACAGTTTGCCCGGTTCCCCGCGTTGCATTTTGCCCTATATATCGGCGGAAGAGCGGCTGGAGGCGCTGGACAAGCGGATGTTGATCCAGGATCGGTATCCTTTGCGGGATAAGCTGGACTCGGCTCTTATGCCGCTCCTTGAAGCGGTTGCACCTTCCGAAACATGGACTACACGCCCCAAGCGAAAGGCACTATGGACTTTTTTTTGAAAAAAGAGCTTGTCAAACGATCATCTTTTCCCATATACTAGGTGTTAATTGGATCAAGCAACAGCGGAAGCACCGCCTACGCCGTCGAGGAACGAGCGTTTGAGCGTGCTTTTTTTGTTGCTTTTTTTCATGTTCTGAAAAGGAGGATGGTTGTTGAAGGATCAGTGGGAAGTCGTTATAGCCGACCCTGATGCTGGCTATTTGCAGCTGCTTGCGGCTTATATTCGCAGCTCGCATTGGGCGGATAAGTGGAATGTCAGATGGTATTCGGATCTAGCTTCCTTTCTCCAGGAGCTGAAGGAGCGAAGCGCCAGGTTGTACTTGGTGCACAAGGATTGGTTCGATACAGAGGGAGGAGAAGGTTGGCTTATGCTTGACGAGGAGCGGGTAGCCGAAGCAAGGCGGTTATTCAAGTATCAGC
Organism: Paenibacillus koleovorans NBRC 103111; assembly: GCF_004000845.1. GTDB lineage: Bacteria > Bacillota > Bacilli > Paenibacillales > NBRC-103111 > Paenibacillus_AA > Paenibacillus_AA koleovorans. The sequence goes on along the minus strand of NZ_BIMA01000043.1, from coordinate 23,750 downwards.
CGCTTGAGCGGTTGCTGGCGGGGGCCGTTGAACAAGCGGAGCTGCACAGGCCAAACCGATTTCAAGCTGGGCGAGGTGTTTTGCAAGGAAGTGTGGTCGTCTCGTTTTTGTCGGCGTCAGGCGGAGCGGGGAAAACGACCGCCTCTTACCACATGGCGAGGCTGCTGAACGGGCATGGCATCCGAACGCTGCTCGTTCTTCTGGATTCGGTCAGCTCGCCGCAGACGGATGGGGCGGAGCATTCGAGACTGTTCGGCCAATACTTGTATTTCAGCCGCAACGGCTCCTCGAAGGCTGTAGAGACACTCAAAAAGCTCATTCGGCGTCACCCTCGGCACCCCATGGACTGGTTGGGCGGATCCGGCTCTCTGAAGGAAATGGAGCAACTGACGGCGGAAGATATCGCGAACATGCTGGCGCATTTACGAGAGATGGACCTCTACCGGGCGATATTAGTGGACACGGGCAGCAGCTCGGCCTCCGCCGCGAGAGGCGCAATCGCATCCAGCGACAAGCTGCTCTGTTTGGTGACGGAGGATGCCGCGTCGATCCGCAAAACCGCCGACTTCCTGAACGCGTGTCCGCGATGGCTCGATACGGAACCGGAGCCAATCCGCGCCAAGCTAAGCCTCGTACTGAATCGCTGGAGGGGGGAGCCTAGTCTGGAATCCCGACCGTTCGCGGTTTCCGTAGCGGCCAAGCTTCCCTATGTTCAGTCTTTCCAACAATCGTCGCCATGGGAGCAAGACTCGCCTGCGCCTGCCTATGAGAAGGTTTTGCTTCAGCTTGCGGAGCAGCAGCTGCCGCTAAAGGAAACAGGTCATGCCACAACCGCATGAAACTTTTATCCGGGCGGTAAGGGAGCAAATCCGGGAGCATCTGCAATGGAATCATGCCGCCTCCGACGCGGAGCTAATGGAGCGTATCGAAGAAGCAGTGTTCCAAGGCACGGTTGACCAGGGGCTTGAATGGACTTCCGCGAAGCTGCATGAGATGATCCAACTCGTCTATCATTCGTTCCGGGGGATGGACGTGCTGCAGCCTTTGCTGGACAATCCCGAGGTGACAGAGATCATGGTCAATTCGGATTGCGAAATTTTCGTGGAGCAGGCGGGACGCATTCAGCCACACGAAGGGCGCTTCGAGTCGCGGGAAAAGCTGGAGGATTTGATACAGAGCATAGTTGCCAAAGTAAATCGGGTCGTGAACGAAGCGAATCCGATCGTGGACGCCAGGTTGCCCGACGGCTCCAGGGTGCATGTCGTCTTGCCGCCTGTGGCGCTCAAGGGACCGACCGTGACGATCCGCAAATTCCCTGGAGAGCCGCTGCGAATGGAAAATTTAATTGCGAAGGGCGCGCTCCATGAAGAAGCCGATCAGCTGCTGCGGCAGCTCGTGCGCGCGAAGTACAACATTTTCATCAGCGGCGGCACCGGCTCCGGCAAAACAACGTTTCTCAATGCCTTGTGCGGCTACATCCCGAACGACGAAAGAGTCATCACGATCGAGGATTCGGCGGAGCTGCAGCTGACGTCCGTTCCGAATTGGGTCCGGCTGGAGACTCGCAATGCGAACACGGAAGGCAAAGGGCATATTTCCATCCGGGAGCTGATCCGTAGCTCTCTCCGCATGAGGCCGAACCGGATTATTGTCGGCGAAGTGCGCGGGGCGGAGGCGCTCGATATGTTGATGGCAATGAATACTGGGCATGAGGGGTCGCTCAGTACGGGCCATGCGAACTCGGTGATCGACATGCTCAGCCGACTGGAATCGATGGTTTTAAGCGGAACGGAGCTGCCTCTTGCGGTAGTTCGCAAACAAATCGCTTCCGCAGTCGATATTTGGGTGCATTTGTCCCGCTACCGGGATGGGAGCCGCAAAGTAGCCGAGATCACGGAGATGGCCGGGCTAGAGAACGGGGACTATCGATTGAACCCGCTCTACCGATTCGAGAATCAGGGGGAAAACGAGGATGGCGGGATCGCAGGCAGACTGCAATCGACCGGTCAAGTTATGCAGCGGCGGCAAAAGCTGATTCAAGCCGGTATCGCGGAGGGGGGAGAGGCGCTTGAGAACGATAGCCGCAGCGGCCAAATCGTGGAGGAAACGATGGGTCAGGCTTGATGTGTTCGCGGGAGTTTTACCGCCTTCAGCCGAGCGAAAGCTCCCGAATTATAGAACCTATTCATTGTCGCAATCCGAGCTGGTTCTGTGCTTGGCGGTTTCGGCCCTCGTTTTGTTCAGTGTTGGCATGCTGTTTTATAACCATGCTTTCATGTCGCTCGTACTGAGTTTAGCTGCTTTGTGGACGCCTCCGATCCGTAAGGAGCAGCTCGCGGCGAAACGCAGAGACAAGCTGAAGCTGCAATTCAAGCAAGCTTTATATGCACTTTCCACAGCGCTAGGCGCCGGCAAATCGGTGGAGAGCGCCTTTCGCGAATGCATTCCGGATTTGCGGCTGCTGTACTCGGACGACCGGACGATGATCATTTGCGAGCTGGACATTATCAACCGGAGAGTGGAGCTTGGGGAGCCGCTGGAAGCGGCGATTCGGGATTTCGGCGAACGGTCGGGCATTCCGGATATCGTTCAGTTTGCTGAAGTGTTCTCCACCTGCAAGCGTACGGGCGGCGATCTAGTAGAGGTGATGAGGCGGACCGCGCAGATGATCGGCGAGAAGCTGGAGATCGAGCAGGACATCGCCGTCCTGCTGGCGCAGAAGCGGTTCGAGGCGCGAGCGATCGGCATTGTTCCGTTCGGCATTGTAGCTTTCCTCGCCTGGGGCTCGCATGATTATATGGAGCCGCTTTACTCGGGAGGCGGCAGACTTGTAATGACGGCAGCGCTATTCCTTCTCGGACTATGTTTACTGCTAATCCGGAAGCTGATGCACTTTCGAGCCTAACGGGATAAGGAGTGTTCGTGGTATGAACGGGATCCTAGCACTTGCTCTAGGGGCTGTCGAACGTTATCGATTGTTAGATCGGCTGCATAGCGTCAAATTATTGCTACAACCGAAAATGACAGCCTTGTACGGCGACAATAAAGAGCTGGCGCATTCAAAGCTATTCGTAGCTCGATCCCTGATCGCCGTCATGGCTGGAATGCTGCTGGTGGTCTCGCTTTTTTGGGCGGTTGGGGATCCGATGCTGCTGCTCGTCGGGTTGGCGTTTACAGGCGCGATTCCGTTTGTTCTGTTCAGGGAATTGGATCGTCATATTCGCCGGAAGAAACAAACCATCGTGCTCGAGCTGCCGGAGCTTCTCAGCCGCATGACGCTGCTGCTCGGGGCAGGAGAAACTGTGCAGGGGGCGATTTTACGATGTGCGGGTGGCGGGTCTTCCGATGGACCTCTGCAACGAGAGCTGATGCTGTTGGCAGCCGGGCTTCGGAACCGGGAGCCGTTTCCTATTCTGATGGAGCGGTTTAGCGTGCGATGTGCGGTACAAGAGGTGTCCGTCTTCACGACGACCGTCTTGATGAACTACAAGCGCGGAGGCGATTCCTTCGTGCTGGCGCTTAAGGCGCTTTCCTCCGAGATGTGGGAGCGGCGCAAGGCGCTGACCCGTACGATCGGCGAGGAAGCTTCGTCCAAGCTCATTTTTCCGATGCTGCTCATTTTTGTCGTAGTGATGACCATTGTGGCCGCTCCGGCGGTACTGCTGATGAATCAGCCTTAAGAAACGAAAGAAGGAGGAGAGGTAAGGAATGCGTATTTTCAAATCGATGTTGGTGAAGGTTTGGCGAGAGGAGGACGGGCTCGGTACGCTGGAGCTGTTATTGATCGTTGCGGTGCTCGTCATTGTCGCCGTCGCTTTTCGCAAATGGATCTTGAGCTTTATCAAGTCGTTGTTCGGGCAGGCGAATGAAGAGCTGAACGATGCGGGAACGAAGGATTGTTTGCATAATCCGAGCACCTGCTCGACACCAGTCGCTTCGTGATCGTCTGCTTGAAACACCCGAGGGTGAGAAGGGACGCGTGGCGGCAGCCGATTTGGCGCTCGCAAGCAGGCAGCTTTACGCTCGAGGCATCGCTTGCTTTCCCGATACTCTTGCTCGCGGTCTTTGTCTTGCTCGCTTTCAGCTATATGCTGTTCAACCGCACCGACCTGTACGTGATGGCTTCCCAAACAGCGGACCGTGCCTCGTATGTTTGGGACAACAGCGCCAAGGACATGGAGACAGGAGCTTACCCGCCGGGGCAAAGGGACAGCCTGTACTGGCGGTCGAGCAGCGACAGCGTCTCGGACATGTTCTCGTTTCTCGTGCGGAATGAGGCTACTAGGCTTCATTTACCGCTCAGCGACTCGGGGCTCCCTGGGAGTGTTCCTCTTAAAAAGCTTCAGAAGGCAGCGACGATACTTCCGTCTGGTGTTAAAGGCGAGCTAAGTTATTCGAACAAACTGTATAGCCGTCAAGTAGAAGCGATATTCGAGCGAAAGCCCATACTGCCGATAGCCTCCGAGGGGTGGTTTGCGCCATCCCATGCAGTAGCTGTGAAATCGGGGGTAATCGAACCGGTGGAGCTGATCCGAACGGTCGATCTCGCCAGGACGTTTGCAGGGAGGCTCAAGGATTTGCTGACGGGTCGCAAGCAAGCGCTGCCGGTTTCCGATCCGCTGCCAGAGTGGACGGATAGGCAGGTCAAGCTGACATCGGAGAAAGAAGCGGCTGCCTATTTGCGTTCGCTGCTCGGCAATACCGCTTCAATCGACATCAAAACCCCTTCCGGCCAACTGCGCAAGCTGGATGCGCTGGATCCCGATGGCTTGTTCCACGAAGCGAAATTCGGGTACATCTCGAAATCGGAAGCGGTCGAACGGCAGCTCGCCAAAGATTTGGAGCTGCTGGAGACGGCGGGGCCGATCAAAGGAGTCGTCTGGCATTTTTTTCGAGACAGCCGTAACGGCAAGCTGGGGCCTTCCAAGCCGCTCCGCAAAGAGCTGGAGAAACGAGGTATTCTGGTTATTATTCATTCCTAAGTCGGAAGGAGGTCTGTTGTTGAAGGGGGTGCGGAAGTTATGGAAGTCTCGCCAAGGATCCGCATCGGTGTTTCTGATGTTGATCGTCGCGCCATTGTTCGTATTCCATGCGGTGCTGATCGATTTCATCCGCATCCGGCTTGCCGATCAACAGGCGGAAACGGCGCTCAAAGCCGCTCTGCGCTCCACGTTGTCCGCCTATGACACGATGCTGCAGACATACGGCTTGTATGCGCTCGGCTTGAGCGATGAGGAGGCGGAGCAGCTGTTTCGGAACGTGATGGAACGCAATGGCGTGATACAAACGGTACCGAATGGCACCCGACAAGGCACCCGACAAGGCTCTCGAGAAGATGCCCGGCTCCTTCACCTGGTGAAGCCGCAGGTCGATGTCGAGTCAATGAAGCTGCAGTCCTTGTACACGTTAGGCAACCATTCCATCCTCCGAACGCAAATATTGGAAGAGATGAAATATAGGGCGCCTGCCGAGCTGACCGTTCAACTGCTGGATAAGTTCGGAGCGGGCTCGAACACGGCGAGTGCACTGTCCGGTGCGTCTGCATTCCATAAGCAAGCGGAGGAGATCGAAGCTCTCATCGAACGGCGCGAAGCCTTGCTGGACGAAGCATGGACCGCACTGCATAACATCCAATCCAAGACGGCGATCCTCAGAAGCTACTATGCAATCCGCCTGGCTGAACTCGATTCTTTAGCCTCCCGGATCGGGGTAAATGATCTTTCCGATATCGAAACTACGCTGCGAACGCTTAGAGGGCAAAGCGAGCAAATAAGCCGTTCGTTAGCGGAACGGAATGGGACGCTCGGTGAGTTGATGAAACAAGCGAGACAAAATGCAGCGCTTATTGCGGAGATTCAAAATGAAATTCAAATATTGGAGAGCAGCTTGACTACGATTGTAACCCAAATCGGCGATTGGGAGAGCTTGCTGCGGCTCGTCCCTCCGTACATCCTTCTGCTCCAAGTCACGCAAGCGGAGACTTCTCGCGATTCGATGAGCGTGATGAGCATGCAGCAAACCTTGCAGAGCAAGCTGGAGGAAGCGCAAGCTATCGACGGACAAATCCGTGAAAAAGGAAGCAGCCGGGTGTCGGCAGCTTACATGGACCCGGGGGTTATGGAGCAGTTCGTGCTGCCGGACGCTTACTATGCTCGCTATAAAATTGAAGCAGGGGCAGTCGCCGGTTTACTGAACGGCTTCGACGCAGCGGTCCAGGCTACTACTCCTTTTGCCGGAGAGCACCGATGGACTCCAGAGAGATATGGAACGCTTGCCGGCTCCAACGAAGCCTATGCAGCCCGCGCCTTGCAATCGGTTCGAGAGCGAGAAGCGGAGGAGGCTCGGCGGCGGCAGCAGACGAATCAAAATTCAGTGCGTAAAAAGGAATTATCAGGACGATTGGATGCCATTGTCGACGAGATCAAGAAGCTGGTGGGAGAGTGTGGCGGCATTCTTGGAGGGAATGAGATCTACACACTTCTGGAAAAGTCCGATGAGTCGACCGGTCAAGTGGGTCTTGCGGACAAGTACGCGGCATTTAACCGTGTCCCCGCCCAGCCGGATAAGGCAAGCGCGGTAGCGGTACAGCAAGGCGAGCAGGCTTTTTCAGGCGCCTTCCGGTTTATGGACGGAATCGGCTCCAAGCTGGCGGATGCGGCCCGCAGTATGCGGGATGAGCTGTATTTGAACGAGTACGCCTTAGATAAATTCAACTTCCGGACCTATGGGAAGCAGCAGCCTCCACCTTCTGGAACCCGAAGCGCTATCGCTCTATCGGCACCGGGGTCGCATCCTTTGATCAATCAGGAAGCCGAGTACATCTTGTACGGCGGGTCGTCCTGCATGCTAAACCAAACATTTGCCTACTCAGAGATGTTCGCCGCTCGTATGGCGGTTCGAACGGCTGAGGCGCTCACCGGCCCGGGGGCCAAGGCAGCCGCGGTCGGAGGTCCATTAGCGATGCTGCTCTGGTCTGCGGCGGAAGGCGCCGTTCAAGCGTACCGCGATATGGGCGAGCTGGTTCAAGGCCACGAAGTGCCACTCTCCGAGAAGTTCGCGGGCAATGCTATCACGATGAATTACAAGGATTATTTACGCCTCTTTTATTTGCTTCACAGCAACGATCGGATGATGATGTCGCGGATGCAGGCGCTGATCGAGATCAACACCGGTGCGGATTTGATGCGGAAGGCTACCTATATCCAAGGCACGATTACGGCGACGGAGAGACTTTGGTTTTTTCCTTATTTCGCGGAGCTGTTCTCCTATGATGTGAAGCGGAATATGGCGATTTTGCCGAAAACGGCCTTTTTATCTTACTGACAGAGGAGTGAAGCAGGATCGGTGAGACGCAACTGGACCAAACAGCTAGTCCGCGAAGATGGCGGCATCGCCCTGGAGGCAGCCTTGGTCATGCCCTTTTTCCTTGCATTCGTACTCGCCTTGGCTGTGCTGCTCAAGCTTGGGATGGCCGATCTCGCCTTGCAGCGCGCCTTGTCCGAGACTGTGAAGCCAATTGCCGCTTATGCGTATCCCGTGGAGCTGGCGGCGCTCGAAGTGAAGCAGGCTTATGACCGGAGCGAGGTGGGCAGCGAGGTGAACGAGGTGATCGCGAGGACGAAAGCGGCCAGGGAAATGCTTGTGCGAGGCGAGCAATGGACGGATCGGTTTGAGGCGTTTATCCCGGATTTTATGCTCGATTGGATCGAGTGGGAACGGCAAAAGCGCGTTTGGCTGGAAACGGAATCGACTGAGCGGGTGAAGGAGCTTCAAGCTTCGGTGCTCCAACCTATCGTGCGGGAAGCGTTCAAAAAACTGGTGCTGCAAGCGGCGGACTCGACCGTGATAGCTGGAGCAAGGTTGAGGGTTGTCGATGTTGAATTGCCGAAGCTAGCCGATCGAGAGCATGCTTTCATCGGTCTTGCAGCGGAATATGATGTGCGATTGCCGATTCCCTTTTTTCAGAGAACCGTAACATTGCGCAAGCAAGCGTATGAACGGCTTTGGGTAGGCGCTTAACAGATGAGGAGGGGCTGGGAGATGAACGAAGCATCGATCGCCGTACTGTGGGTGCTGCTTGTTGCGGCTTTCATACAGGATGCGCTGCAATCGAAGATTGGCAATCTGATGACGGTTCCGGCGGCTGCCATCGGCATCGGGTTGGCGGCGCTAAACGAAGTCGGAAGCTTGGCGGATGCGGCAGGCGGGTTGGTGGTCGGCTTCGCCGGGATGCTCGTGTTGTATGCGATCGGAGCGGTCGGTGCCGGGGATGTGAAGCTGTTCGGCGCAATCGGTGCCCTTACCGGCGTCCAGTTCGTGATGTATGGCATGATGAATGCGATTGTTTGCGCTGCGGTTGTTGCGATTGCCATTTGGTTATGGCGGGGAGAAGCAGTCCGACGGCTTCGGAACATGGCGGCTGTAATATTCGGGGTTTGGATTTGGCGGGATATCCGCTACATTCGAACGATCGGTCAGCTTCGCCCGATGAAATTTCCATTTATGTACGCGGTGCTGCCGGCCATTGGAATCACTTGGTTTCAAATCCGACTCTAGTCCAGGAAGGAGGGGCGTCAAGAAATGATGAGCTTAAAGGTGCGGGGGCTGCAGTTTGAGTTTTTGTCCGATCCCGTTGGGTCGTTGGCGGCAAGCCGGACACCGGCGATACGCTGCGAGGAGCTGCAGACGATCGAAGTTCGGATGCTGCAATACAATGAAATCCCAGGCATCTTGGCTGTCGGCGTTGAAGAGGTGAATCGTCAAGCCAGGTTGATTTATCGGATTGGCGGCAAAAAAATGCTGGCCGACCGACTGCGGAGGGAGAAGCTGACTCAACAGCGGTTTCTGGAGCTCCTCCTGAATACGGTAACCGTCATTGCGGAGTGCCGTGAAATGATGCTTAACAGGGAAAACATCATGCTCGATGAGGAGCTGATCTTTACGGGGACAGATTTGACAGACCTGTGGTTCACTTACGTCCCTCTCGCCGATCCAATCGATGAAATTACGATCCATGCCAGGCTACGCGCCTTTTGCAATCGAATGTTAGCGTATATAGAGACGATGGAGGGGAGCTCGATCCCGAAGCTGCTTCAGTTGATGAAGGAGCCGGTTTATTCCTTTACGGAGCTGGCCGATCTGTTGCGAGCTTATCTGGAGGTTGCGGTCGAACGGAAGGAAGAACCGGTTTCAGTTGCGACAATGGATGAAGTCCCGATGAAAGTGGAAGTGCCGCAGCCTTCGGCCGGTCTGCTTTCAGCTTCAGGCGGTGCCTCCTGGATCAATCGGTTGCGAGATTTGAAGGATGAGGTTGATGCGTCCAATGAAACCGGACTTCTTCCGGAGGAGCGGGAAGTTTTTTCTGAGGGAGAGGCAAAGACTCCAACTAACAAACCGTCTAGACTTCGGCGTTTGTTGATCGTTGGACTTGTTGCTGCAATGGGGCTGATGTCAGGGAGTTTTCTGCTCGATAGCGGCCCGAGCGTATCCGGGAGTCCCAAGTTCCTGATCTCAATTGGACTTTTTCTGGCTGGTGGCAGCGCGGCCTTCTATTATCGGAAGCGGCATAGATCATTGTCGGGATTTGATAGAGAAGATGGCACATCGGATTTGGAAAAGCAGACGGAAACCGTGGAGCCGCAGGAATCCGTCTGGAGCCGGTTTGCCATTGCCCCAGCATCGTCCACGGCTTATGTAGAGGATATCGCTGTACCCGATGAGCGGACGCCGAGTCCGAAGCATGAACCGTTGCAGACGGTGTTGCTATCGGCTGCCGAGCCGACTGTGTTCCTCACTTACGCGGAAAATCTGAGATCGCATCGCGCTTGGTTGATTGTAGGCACGGGTCCGGCATCGGAAAGACTTGAGCTGCTGCCGACACCTTTTTTGATCGGAAGAAAGGACGGCAATCCGAGTTATGTGCTGGAAGAGAGCGGGGTTTCCAAACACCACATGGAGATGACTCGTGAAGACGATGCTTTTTACGCCAAAGATCTGGGGTCTACGAATGGGACCAGACTGAACGGGGAGCGAATGTCGCCATACAAGGAGTATTTAATGAAAGACGGCGATCGGATTGACATTGTGCGATCCTCCTTCGTATTTAAGACGAGCGGGTTGTGATACAATGAAGCCAACTTATCACGAAGTTTGAGTCGTCGGAGCAGTCCGGAAGTTGAAGAGACGCTGCCGCATAAGGTACAATATGGGCTACCGACGCCATCGGCTCGGAATGGGAACAAGGAGGTTCGTCTAATGAGCTCATCCAATCGAAATCAGCAGATCGGCCCTCCGAAATTCAGCATTGCCGTGCATATTCTAGTTTGGCTGGCGAAGAGCGGCAGCTTGCTGTCGAGCGCTTCGATCGCCTGTCAGGTGAATTCCCATGCGACCTTTCTAAGGCGCGTGCTTGCCTTGCTATCGCAGGCGGATCTGGTAGAAGCCCGGGAAGGCCGCGACGGCGGCTACTCGCTCAAGCGGCCCGCTTCCGAAATTACGCTCGGCGACGTTTATATGGCGGTAAGAACCGAGATGCTGGAATCTGCCGACGCTTCAGTGGAGTGCGGCAACAAAGGCTCGGAGAAGCTGGATCGCACTTTGGAAGCGATTATGGCTGAAGCCGAACGTGTTACGGTTGAGACGCTGAAAAACTATACGATCGCTCAGTTGATGAATGACTTGTAGGTTGGGTGAAAAATGTAGTTGCATGCCGTGTCTCTCTATTTTATAATGTGCTTGAGATGATTGCAGTTAAAAAGGCTTTAGCTGCTTTTCTTTTGATTTTACTGCAACTATATGAGTATCAGTAAATAATACCACATTATTGTCCAAAGGAGATGCCCAAATGAATATCGTATCGCTCGTATTGCAAACTTTACTCGGCCTCATGTTTATTGGAGGGGGCGTTACCAAGCTTGCAGGGATCAAAATGCATGTCGACAATTTCAACAAGTGGAGGCTGCCGCAATGGTTTCGGGCTGTAACCGGGTTGGTCGAGACAGCCGGCGCCATCGCCCTCATCGCAGGCATCTGGATCGACAGCTGGGCGGCCGTCGGCGGGCTTATTATGAGCGTTACGATGCTGGGAGCGATCTTGACTCATCTACGAGTCCGGGACGGAGCGAAGGATACGATGCCTTCCGTCATCCTGCTTCTATTGTCGCTTGCGGTCCTGGTTATCAACTGGTCGGAGCTGGCTCATTTCCCGAACTAATGGTGAGTTTCTTAAGGAAGCAACGGCGGAACGTTCGTTCCGGTCGTTGCTTTTTTGCCGTCAAGCGCTACAATAGCATAAGAAGATGAACGTCAGGGGTGGTTCTGTTGTCTGTCATCCGTGTGGAGCAGCTAAGCAAGAGCTATGGAGAAAAGGTGTTGTTCGACCGCATCTCCTTTACGATCGGCGAGAAGATGAGGGCGGGACTGATCGGATTAAACGGCACCGGCAAATCGAGTCTGCTGCATATCGTAGCCGGACTGGAGTCGCCGGACGCGGGCGAGGTGCTGACCGCCAAATCAATGCGCGTGGAATATTTGCCGCAAAATCCGGTATTCGAGGCTGGCGGCACGGTGTTGGAGCAGGTGTTCTTCGGCGACTCGCCGCTCATGCGGGCGCTGCGGCAGTATGAGTCGGCGTTGACCGCGTTGGAGCGGGATGCGACCGATGAGAAGCTGCAGCGCAAGCTGTTCGATGCGCAGCAAGCAATGGACGCCGCCGACGCTTGGGGGGCGGAGACGGAAGCGAAGACGGTGCTGAACCGGCTCGGCATTCGCGACGTGACGCAGGACGTCGGGCAGCTGTCCGGCGGGCAGCGCAAGCGGGTGGCGATGGCGAGAGCGCTCATCCGGCCGGCCGACCTGCTCATCATGGACGAGCCGACCAACCACCTGGACAACGAGACGATCGAATGGCTGGAAGGGGTATTGCTGCGTTTTCCGGGAGCGCTGCTGCTCGTGACGCATGATCGTTATTTCCTTGATCGGGTAACGAACCGCATCCTGGAGCTGGACCGCGGCAAGCTATTCGCTTATGAGGGCAACTATGGCGTGTTCCTTGAAAAGAAAGCCGAGCGCGAAGAGCAGGAGGCGGCGAGCGAAAGCAAACGCCAAAACCTGCTGAGGCGCGAGCTCGCCTGGCTGCGCCGCGGCGCGAAGGCGCGGACGACGAAGCAGAAGGCGCGCATTGACCGCGCCGAAGCCTTACGCGACCAGAAGCAGGATGGGCCGCGCGAGCAGATCGAGCTTGTGCTCGGCTCGACCCGGCTCGGCAAACGCGTCTTCGAGCTGAAGGACGTCTCGAAGGGATATCCGGGCTGGAAGCTGCTCGACCGGTTCAGCTATTTGGTGCAGCCCGGTGCCCGTATCGGGATTATCGGCCCGAACGGCAGCGGCAAGTCGACGCTGTTGAATATGCTGGCCGGCCGATTGGAGCCGGACTCCGGAGAGATCGAGATCGGACAAACGGTTAAGACCGGGTACTACACGCAAGAAAGCACGGATATGAACCCGAGGCTTCGCGTCATCGATTATGTGAAGGAAGGCGCCGAGGTAATCCGTACGACGGACGGGGAAGCGATCACGGCCTCGCAAATGCTGGAGCGGTTTTTGTTCCCGCCGCATCAGCAATGGACGACGATCGATCGACTATCCGGAGGCGAACGCAGACGCTTGTATTTGCTCCGCATTCTGATGACGGAACCGAATGTCCTGCTCCTTGACGAGCCTACGAACGATCTCGATATTCAGACACTGACGATTCTGGAAGAATATCTCGAGCACTTCCCGGGAACGGTCATCTCGGTATCCCATGATCGCTATTTTTTGGACCGGACCGCGGACATCCTGCTCTGTTTTGAAGGCGAAGGCAGCGTCAAGCCGTTTTTCGGCAGCTATTCGGACTATCTCGAGGGACGTCAAGCCGCGCTGTTGGCGGAGCGGAATGCTCAGAGCCCGACGTCCGCTGCATCAACCGCCGGAGTTTCGAAAGCTTCGGATTCAAGCGCAGCCACCGCCACAGCTCAGCCGCTTCGCAAGCTGAGCTTCAAGGACCAGAAGGAATGGGACGGCATCGAGGAACGGATCGCCGAGCTCGAGGGCAAGCTCGAGGAGACGAAGCGTAAGATCGAGCAGGCCGGCAGCGACTATGACGCGGTACGCGACTTGTACGCGGAAGAACAGAAGCTGAATGATGAGCTGGAGCGGACGATGGAGCGGTGGGGCGTACTGGCGGAGCTCGTGGAGCAGATTGAGAAAAACAAAGGTTGAGCTTATACACAAAGAAAAACCCCTTCAGTCGTCTCTGACGAAGAAGGGGTTTACTTTCGCGATTTAGCGATATTCCCGCGGAATCCGGCGCGCCACGCCGGTGGCGATGGCCGCCTCCACGACACGCTCGCGGATCAGCTTGGATATTTTGTCGTTGAACACGCTTGGGATGATGTAGAACTTGTTGCGCTCTTCCTCAGTGATGACGGAGGCGATCGCTTCGGCGGCGGCGAGCTTCATCTCCTCGTTGATGATGGTCGCCCGGCAATCCAAGGCGCCGCGGAACATGCCAGGGAAGCAAAGCACGTTGTTGATCTGGTTCGGGTAATCGGACCGACCGGTGGCAACGACGCCGACGATGTCCTCGATTTCCTCGGGCATAATTTCCGGTGTTGGATTCGCCATCGCGAACACGATCGGATCCGCCGCCATCGACTCTACATACGCGCGCTTCAGAATGCCGCCGGCGGACAGCCCGATGAACACATCCGCTCCGACGATAACTTCTTGAAGCGAGCCGGTGACGCGATTCGGGTTCGTGTTTTCCGCATACCAGTTCCACATCTTGTTGCTGTACTCCCGCCCGCTGACCAAGGCGCCCTCTCGGTCCACGCCGATCAGTTCCTTGACGCCGGCCGCGAGCAAAATTTTGCTGCAGGCGATACCGGCCGCCCCGATGCCGCACACGACGACGCGGGCATCGCGGATCGACTTGCCGACCAGCTTCAACGCGCTGATCAAGCCGGCGTACAGCACAACGGCCGTGCCGTGCTGATCGTCGTGGAACACCGGAATGTCGAGCTCGGCCTTCAGCCGCTCCTCGATCTCGAAGCAGCGCGGCGACGAAATGTCCTCCAGGTTGATCCCTCCGAAGGCTGGGGCGATCGCTTTGACCGTGCGGATAATTTCTTCCGTATCCTGCGTATCCAGACAGATCGGGAACGCATCCACGTCGGCCATCTGCTTGAACAGCATCGCCTTACCCTCCATAACCGGCATGGCGGCATACGGTCCGATGTTGCCGAGCCCGAGCACGGCGCTGCCATCCGAGACGACGGCGACAGTGTTGCGTTTGATCGTCAGCGTAAACGCTTTGCGCTGCTCCTCGTGGATAGCCAGACAGACGCGCGCGACGTCAGGCGTATATACACGGGACAGGTCGTCCCGGTTTTGAATCGGCACTTTGAGCTTGGTTTCGATTTTGCCTCCCAGATGCATCAGGAACGTACGATCGGAAATGTTGATCAGCTTGACGCCGGGAATTTCCTTGATGCGGTCGACAATGTCCTGGACATGTGCGGAATCCGTCACGGTAACCGTCAAATCGCGAATCGTCATATCGCGCTTCGTCTGGATGACGTCGATCGCGACCAAGTCCCCGCCCAGTTCGATTATTACGGTTACAATCTCGCTGAATTTGATTTGGTTCGTCTGAATTTCCAGTCGCAAAATAAAGCTTTTGCCGGAAGTTCGAGATTTGGTTGGCTGCTCCATAACGACATCCCCTTCAAAATAGTGGCGTAATGAAATCAAGTATGTACAAGTCCTCTTGGCTTGCCCCTACAGTGTAAACGATCCTGATCAAATTGAGAACCGCGACGCTTTAAACCGATAAACGCAATGGGAATTAGCTCGACTAGGAACGGCACTGGATTTGTGATACAATATTTGAATGTGTGAAACCCTTTAGGAACGGAAAGGAAGGCCAAAATGATCTCAACCAACAACGTGACGCTGCGATACGGCAAACGCGCCCTATTCGAAGACGTCAACATAAAGTTTACGCCTGGCAATTGCTATGGGTTGATCGGGGCGAACGGCGCAGGGAAATCTACGTTTCTTAAAATATTGTCCGGCGAAATCGATCCGAACAGCGGAGAAGTGCATATTACGCCTGGCGAGCGGCTCGCCGTTCTGAAGCAGAACCACTTCGAATTCGATGAAATCGACGTGCTGAAGACGGTCATTATGGGCCATAAGAAACTATTTTCTATTATGGAGGAGAAGGATGCTTTGTATGCAAAGTCGGACTTCTCCGAGGACGACGGCATGCGCGCCGCCGAGCTGGAAGGCGAGTTCCAGGATCTTGACGGCTGGCAGGCCGAATCCGATGCGGCGGAGCTCTTGATTGGACTCGGCATCGGTACGGAATGGCATGACCGCAAGATGAAGGAGCTGGAAGGCAACGAGAAGGTTCGCGTCCTGCTGGCGCAGGCGCTGTTCGGCAATCCGCAAAACCTGCTGCTCGACGAGCCTACGAACCATTTGAACTTGGAGTCGATCAACTGGCTGGAGAACTTCCTCGCCAAATTCGAAGGCACCGTTATCGTCGTATCCCATGATCGCCACTTCCTGAACCAAGTGTGCACCCATATTGCGGATATCGACTATGGCAAAATTCAGATGTACGTCGGCAACTACGATTTCTGGTACGAGTCCAGCCAGTTGGCGCTCAAGCTCGTCCGCGATCAGAACAAGAAGACCGATGAGAAGCGCAAGGAACTCGAGGCATTCATCGCCCGGTTTAGCGCGAACGCGTCCAAGTCCAAACAAGCGACTTCCCGAAAGCGACAGCTCGAGAAGCTTACGCTGGAGGACATTCGTCCGTCCAACCGGAAATATCCGTTTATCAACTTCAAGCCGGATCGCGAAGCCGGGAAAAACATCTTGTCCATCGATCGGATTACGAAAACCGTGGACGGCGAGAAGCTGCTGAACGATTTCACCCTCGTCGTGAACAAAGGCGACAAGATCGCCTTGGTCGGTCCGAACGGAGCGCCTAAGACGCTGCTGTTCCAGATCATCACGGGCGAAGCGGCTGCCGATTCCGGCACCTACGAATGGGGCGTCACGACGACGCATACGTACTTCCCGAAAGACAATGCTCCTTACTTCGAAGGAGTCGACAAGAACCTGGTCGATTGGCTGCGCCAATATTCGAAGGAGCAGGACGAGACGTTCATCCGCGGCTTCCTGGGTCGGATGCTGTTCTCCGGTGAGGAGTCGCAGAAAAAAGCGTCGGTTCTTTCCGGGGGCGAAAAGGTACGTTGTATGCTGTCCAAAATGATGCTGTCCGGCGGCAATGTCCTGCTGTTCGACGAGCCGACGAATCACTTGGACCTCGAGTCGATTACCGCGCTGAACAACGGCTTGATCGATACGGACTGCACGATGCTGTTCGTCTCGCATGACCATCAGTTCATGCAGACGATCGCGAACCGAATTCTCGAGATTACGCCGAACGGCGTGATCGACCGGATGACCACATTCGACGAGTACTTGGCGAGCGAGGATATCAAGAAGCTGCGCGAGTCGATGTACGCTTAACTCAACCGAAAGCCGGGAAGCGAACGCCGCTGTCCCGGCTTTTTCGCATGCGATCTTTTAATTTTCCGGATACGTTTGGTATAATTTAGGCAAGAAGGCACCCGAGTATGAAAAAATGAATACGGGAGGGCGGCGAGGCGATGTTCGATCCTACAATCTATGAGAACTTGAAGGTAGTCATGGAAGGAGCAGTCTATGATCTCGATCTGGATGGTCTCATACTGGTAACGGGACGGCAGGATCTCGTCGACCTGGCGGAGATGTCCCGCTCGTTCGTCATACGATTCCGCCTGAAGGAGGGCCGCTGCACAGCGGAGATCCGATTGACTGCATCGCTAGCCGATCTGGCCGGCGAGAAGCTCGAGTGGCGAAACGCTTCCCCGGGCTGCACGGTCGAAATCCGCTTCCTGATGGAAGTCAAGGATGCTGCCGCGTCCTGCTACGCAATCCAGAGAGAGCTCGAAGCGATCTGGGACGGCCGACCGGACATTCGTCAGACCGTTTCGTACACATACCAGGAAGGCACACGCCAGCTTACCTACATGAATGAAATCCGCTGCACGTTCAACCGAAAAATCGATGAAGGCCATTGGAGCGATTTCCCCGAGCTGCTGGATGTGATGGTGGACAGCCTGGAAATATTGGAGCCTCATCATTATGCGGGTGAAACCGGATGATTGAGCTGACCGAAAGCGAATTGTTAGAACGAATAACAGAAGAAAAGCGGCTGTTCGTCTTCATCTACACGCCGTTCTGCGGAACATGCGGCGTTGCCCGTCGGATGCTCGAGGTGCTCGAGCAGATGAGACCGAATATGCCGCTGGCGGCGGCGAATATTCTGTATATGCCGCGTTTGACCGAGCAGTGGCAAATCACAAGCGTACCTTGCTTGCTGAAGCTGGAGGACGGAGTTCCGATCAATAGGTTGTATGCGATGCAGGCGATCGACCATGTTTTCCGGTTTATGGAACCTGATCCGGGATAACCTATGTAGAAAGCAGGCACAAACTTGAGAAAGACTAGAGGAGGACGGAAAATATGGCGGAAATGACGTTGTTCCCAGGCGCACATGTGCTGGTGGAGTACAAAACGGGACAATATATCGGACAATTGCTGGAATGGTCGCCTCCGCGGGCGCTCGTGCAAATTGCCGCCGTTGTGAAGCACCCGGATCAAGGCGATCTGCACCGGCCGCTCGAGACGGAGGTCGCGCTGTTCCATCAGCGCAGAGCGCTGTCCCACCGGGAGAAAACCTGGATTCCTGTTCAAAGCGTTCATCCTTATCGCGGCACCGTACCGGAATACACGGATTCGCTGCGGCAAGCGCTCGAAGCCGAACAGCGCCACCTGGAGAAGACGCGCCGATGGGCGGAGCGCTCCTTGGAGGAGCTAGCTCAACTGCAAAAGGATTATTTTCCTCATTCTCATTCCTAAGCGACACGCTTTTTCTCAATAGCTATCACATATCGGAGGCCATCAGCATGCTCATCATCGGCATCGCCGGAGGAACGGGATCCGGCAAGACAACCGTAGCCGAAAGGCTCGTGCAAGAGCTCGGCACGCATAGCGTCGTCCAGCTGTCCCAGGATTCCTACTATAAGAACAACGCTCATCTCACCACGGCGGAACGAGAACAGATCAACTACGATCATCCGGACTCGATGGACGGCGAGCTGCTGCTCGCGCATCTGCGTCAGCTGCGGGCGGGTCAGACGATTGACATGCCGCAATACGATTTTTCCTCGCACGGCCGGAAGGCGAATACCGTTTCCGTCGCCCCTAAATCGGTCATCGTACTGGAGGGCATTCTTATTCTGGCGGACGTACAGCTGCGTAAGGAAATGGACATCAAGGTGTTCGTCGACACGGACGCCGATGTGCGAGTGCTGCGCCGACTCGTTAGGGACATGAAGGAGCGCGGCCGCAGCGTCGATTCGGTGTTCAAGCAATATATCGAAACGGTGAAGCCGATGCACGATGCATTCGTGGAGCCGTCGAAACGGTTCGCCGATCTGATCATCCCCGAGGGCGGCCGCAACGAAATCGCCATTGAGGTGCTCACTTCCCGGATTCAATCCTATTTGGTGCAAATATAGTGCGATGAGCAAAACCGGCCGACGGGTCGGTTTTGTGCGTTTATGCTGTTATTGTTGTTGAAACCTATTGAAAAAGAGATCAAACTGACTTACTATAGTACTTATAGTACTAAAATAGTACTGTAAGTATTATTTTGAAAAGAAGCGAGGTGAACATCATCGATAGCCTAAGCGCCAGAGAAACGAAAACAAGACTTCGCATTTTAAAGTATGCCGCCGAACAATTTTCATCGACGGGCTACACGAACGTTTCCATCGCTCAATTCGCCGCGGAGCTCAAGATGAGCAAAGCGACGTTCTATAAATTTTTCAAGAGTAAGGAAGAGCTCGTGCTGGCCGTCATCGACGCGTTCTATAACAAGTTCGAGCAGGAGATCGACAGCTTTGCGGATGATAGCAGCCTCCCGACGATCGAGAAGATCGCCAGGTTCACCGCGCTCGTTCGGCAAAAGTTCGCGGCAATGCAAGTGTCGGCTGTGGAGGATTTGCGATTGGCGGTCCCGGAAGCATACTCGATGCTCGAAGAGCGCCGCAAAAAAGTAATCAACGGTCATCTGGCTCGTTTGTTCCGGGAAGGGGCGGATGAGGGCATCATTCGCAGCGACATTCCTCCGCAGCTTATCGCCAACATCCTCCTGGAGGCGTTAGCCAGAATGGAGCATCCGCAGTACATGGCAGAGACGGGTTACACATTCAATCAAATGTTCGAGCTTGTTTTCTCCGTCATTATGGAAGGCAGCTTGTCAGAAGAAGGTCGGCACCTAACAAGCAAGCGAGAATAAGGCAGTCGAAGCAAAGGGGAGGATCGGGATGAAAGCGATCGTGATCGGAGCGGGAATTGGCGGGCTTGGTACGGCTATCGCATTGCGAAGGACGGGAGTGGAGGCAGCCGTCTATGAAAGCAAGGCGGAGGTGCGATTTGCCGGAGCGGGACTTGGTATCGGAGCGAATGCGGTACGTGTGCTGGAGACGTTGGGGTTGACGGAGGAGCTGCGCCGGTACGGCAAACAACTGAACGAGCTGCGCATATGCACGGAAGACGGTCGGCAGCTGCAGCGCACGATAACAGCCGCGGTGAGCTCCAAATTCGGGGCTGACAATGTGACGGTTCACCGTGGCGATTTGCTGCAGATGCTATTGAGTGCCATCGGGGACGAGGACGGAGCAATCGTTCACACCGGCAAAACATTAGTCCGATTCGAGCAAGGAGCCAACAAGGTGAAGGTGTGGTTTGCCGACGGGTCAAGCGATGAAGGGGACTTGTTGATCGGGGCGGACGGAATTCATTCGACCGTGCGGAGGATGCTGCTCCCTGAAGCGAATCCGCGTTATGCCGGATATACATGCTGGCGCTCGGTCATCAAACTGGAAGACGGGGAGCGGCTGAAAGGCTGGGACCCGGAGCTGTTCACGGAAACATGGGGACGTCATGGCAGACTCGGCATCGTGCCGTTGACGGACAATCGTATCTACTGGTTCGCCTGCCTCAATGCACCGGAAGCCGATTCGGCCATGAAGTTCGTCAAAGCAGATCAGCTGGCTGCAAGGTTCGCCGCCTATCACGATCCGATCCCGGCTTTGCTGGAACGTTCCCGAAACTCCACCTTGCTGCACCACGACATTCACTACTTGCCGCCGCTCAAACGATTCGCATACGGACGAGCCGTGCTGCTAGGAGATGCGGCCCACGCGACGACGCCGAACATGGGGCAAGGCGCAGGCCAAGCGCTCGAGGACGCTCTAGTCTTGGCCATTCGCCTGCAGCAATTCGGCAGCAATCGAATCGACGACGCCTTACAAGCGTATGACCACGATCGAGTCGGACGGACGGCGGCGATCACGCGTATGTCGAATCGGATCGGTCGAATGGCGCAGTTGGAGCGCGGATTGCCCATGAAGCTTCGCAACATGCTGCTTCCGTGTCTCCCCGGCCGATTAATGGAAAAGCAGCTGGAGTACTTGTACAACGTGAACTGGGGTCCTTTATCAAGCGGTTGACCAAAACCTACCCAATCCCCGAATCCCCCAATTCCAATCCTTCAGCTACCCAACAGACCACCATTCCCCATCATCGCCTAGCCGTCGGGGTGGCCTGACAGGGTTTCCTTCCGCCCTGGATTTTGGTAGGATAGGAGCGACAGTAAGCAAAGGCGGGGTTGACGATGGCACAATCGTGGAAACAAGAGAAGCATGTATCCCAAGATACGCTGCAGGAACGAATTGAGATGATCAAGGCGCTGAACGGCAGCGAGAACGAGCTATATGAAATTGTAAAGGATCGGGAAACCGGCGATCATTATTTGCACTATTCGTATCGGCATTTGCATGTCGGCGACGGCAACGAGGAATTTTTCCATCAACTGCTGCCGCTCGACAGCGACGATGTGCTGGCCGTTATGTTCGGCGAGCAGCTTTATACGTATCCGGAGCATTGGAGCAAACCTTTTCTGCGCAACGGTCCGGACGGCACATATGTCTGGTTTGATCCAGGCGAGCTGGAGCCGGAAGCGGAGCAGGAGCGCCGGGCGGAGGAAGCGTTCGGGATGCTGAAGGCGTTCAAATCGAAGGGGAGGTCCGACGAACAGTCGGTTCGGGAGCTGCTCGAGCGGATCGAGAAGAAGCTTAGCGGGGAAGACGGGGAATGAAGCGTTAGGATGGAGAAAGCAGCTCTCGATGTCCGGTGCCGGACGAGTTCGGGAGCTGCTTCCGATTATTATTGTAGGATTAGGATTGAAGCTTCGCCACAGGACGGTTGGAAGAGCCGAGCAGCCCGGCGGGGTAATAGACGCGAACCTGATGAACGACGATGGCGGCTACTAGCGCTTTGATGGCATCGCCTGGCAAAAAGGGGAAGCACCCGGCTGTCAATGCCTTATAAGTGGTGTAATGGGCTACATGAGCGAGCCACGGCACGCCGGTCAAGTAGAGCAAGAGCGAGCCGACCTCGATGACCAGGAACAGAAGGATGAAGGAAGTCCAGCCCTTGCCTTGGATCCTGGAGGCGAAATAGCCGATGAATAGTGCCATGAATGGATAAGCCCACACGAATCCGCCGGTCCTTCCGGTTATGAAGCCGATCCCTCCCGCACCGTGCAGCAGAGGCAAGCCGATAGCGGTCAAGACGACGACGGCACCGATGCTGATAAAGCCGTAACGGGCGCCGAGTAACGCTCCGGCCAGCATAATTGCGAAATTGGCCATGCTGATCGGGACCGGCGAGAAGCCGAGATGGATTTGCACGAAGCTGAGCGCGACGAGCAAAGCGCCGAACAAAGCGCTATATGTAATTCCTTTGATGCTCCATGCAGATGATGGATTCATTGCCAGACCTCCTTTTATTTGTTAACCTAGATGAAGGTGGTTTGGTTAACAATTCGGATTGTAGCACACAAATGGGGAACTGACTAGTGGGAGAATCGATGAATTTGCGAGACTATGAATGGGAGCGGGTATCTGTCGCTTATTCAACGGTGGACGGTATTCGCCTAATATTGGACCAAATCGATCTTGTGCTTCGGCGCGGCGAGTGGCTGGCGCTCGTCGGCCGGAACGGCAGCGGGAAGAGCACGCTGGCGAAAGTGGCGGCGGGTTTGCTGCCTATTTCCGCCGGCCGAATTGAGCTCGGTTGGGTCGAACAGGCGACAGTGCGTATGGTGCTGCAAAATCCGGAAGCGCAGCTGATCGGCGAGACGGTTGAGGAAGATTTGACGTTTACGCTGGAGATCATCGGGCTGACGGGTGCGGAATTGGAGAGGCGGCTGGGAGTGGCGTTGCAGGCGGTCGGATTGGAAAGGTTGCGCTATGCGGCGGTTGCGGAGCTGTCCGGCGGGCAAAAGCAGCTGCTCGCGATCGCCGGCTGCATCGCCTCCGAGGCGCAGTTGATCGTCTTCGACGAGGCGACCTCGATGCTCGATCCGCTTGCTCGCGAGCGGCTGCTGGAGACGGCTTCGCAGCTTCATGCCAGCGGGGTCGCGATCGTTTGGGTGACGCATGAGATGGAGGAGCTCGCCGGAGCGGATCGCGTGATCGCTCTGGATCAAGGTAGAGTGGAGTATGAAGGGAATGTGCGGCGATTTTTCTATGCCGATGCAACGGGAAGGCGAGGGGAGAGCGCCTGCGAGCGGCTGGGATTAGCGTTACCGTTCGCGATCGAAGCGGTTGCAGAGCTGGGCGCACAAGGTGTAGAGCTGCCTGAACAGCCGTTGACGGGTGCCGAGCTGCTCGCTCAGCTGGAGGTGATGCTCCGTTGAAGGAGTCAAGCGGAGCAATTCGACTGGATAGTATTGGGGTGGGCCGGCCGGGGGAGGACAGAAGGCTTAGCGGCATTACATGCACGCTTCAGCCTGGGCGGGTCACGCTGCTGATCGGGGCGAACGGCTCGGGGAAATCTACGCTGCTCGATGTGCTTGGCGGGTTAATCGTGCCTGATGAGGGGCAGGTGCAATTCGTAGCGGCCGATGAGAGAGAAAGTCGGGACCGGGGCGAATATGAGAGGCCTGCTGAAGGCGGTTTACGCGGGCTAAAAACCGCCGGTGTCGGGATGGTGTTTCAGTTCCCGGAGCAGCAGCTGTTCGCTCGCACGGTGAAGGGCGAGTTCGATTATTCGTTGCGCCCGCTGCGCGTGTCGAAGCGGGAGGCCGAGCGGCGCACGGCGGAGGCGCTGCGCGAGGTCGGGCTTGACGGGGGGGCGCTCAGCCTCCACCCGTTCGGGCTTAGCGGCGGCGAGCAGCGCCGCGTCGCCGTAGCCTCCACGCTGGCGACCGAGCCCGCGTGGCTGCTCTTGGATGAAGCGTCCGCCGGGCAGGACGCGGAGGGGCTCCGCCGCATGGCCGCGCAGCTGCGGCGGTGGTCGCGGCAGGAAGGCCGCGGCGTCGTGCTGGCGACGCACGACTTGGCGGCCTTCCTGCCGCTGGCGGACGAGGTGCTCGTCCTCGTCCGCGGGCGTCTCGCGGCGGCGATGAGCCGCGAGGCGCTGTTGGCGGCGCCTGCCGTCCTGCGGCAGGCGGGGCTGGCGCTGCCCGACAGCGTGCGGGCAGCGGCTTGGTTGCGGGCGCGCGGCTTGGCCGC
>NZ_BIMA01000042.1 GCF_004000845.1 Paenibacillus koleovorans NBRC 103111 | reverse complement strand
ATCGTACCGTCCAAAATATTGGTGATCGTCGCTCCGGAGATCGAGATCCCGGAAATCGTCCCATCCATGATAATCGTTTTTACGTTTCCTGCGGAATCTGTTGCTACGGCTCTCGGCGTTTCGGTAGCGTCTTGTCCAAAAATAAGCGTACGCAAATTTTCGGGATTCGTGTTGAAGGACGCAAAGTTAGGCATAGCTCTCCCCCTTATCCTGCGGTCTGGGCTTGGAAGTACACATCAATAACCGGCTCGGTTCCCGGAGCTTGGGCCCGCACTTGAATTCTCGCGAAGCGCAAAAACCGGGAAGGCACGAGCGCAAGCGTCTCTCCGCCCTTTACAACCCCTTCGCTGTCATCGGCAAAATCGTTTGCATTCGGCCCGATTTGGGCTTTTACAACTACAGGATCGCTGCCCCGGTTCACGATGCCGTAAGAGTACACCGAGAATCGGGATACGTCCATGAGCATGTGCGGCTTCCATACATCGGTCACCTGTATCGAGCGCTCGCTCTGCCCGCAATAACGGCCGGACTTGCCGCATGCGGACCGGATCGGTCGACAATTCAGCGCAGTCCCCTTGGGTGCTAGAAAAGGTTTGCTGCACTTCTGCTTCTCTTTGTGCGGCTTGCATACGAGCTTGCAGCTGCAGCTGCTGCTGGCGCTTCTCTTCCCCTTAGGCTTGGTTCCGGCACATTTTGATCGAGTTCCCATGTCGGCTCTCCTTGTTAGTTGTGCTTCGACAATATATGACGCGCATCCTGATTGGTCACGGCTTCTGCGCATTTCTCGTCGAAATCGAGGGTTGTACCCAGCCAAGCCTGTCTGCGGCGACATATAGTAAGTAAGAACCATGCAAGGGGGCACGATCACCATGACCAATCACTCCATTTTCAATAGCTCAAACCTTCCCCTCTACACCTATTCCACCAACACGTATGTAGCCCCCGAGATCGGCAATACGCCGGAGGGCGACGCGGCCAAGGCCGGCGCTTTCTATATTCTCAGCTCGGGAAATATCAGCGTGGGCGGAGGCAGCAGCTTGCTGCTGCAAGCGGCGAATGCCGGAGGCAGCGGCAAAACGATGTACATCTCCCGCATCGTCGGCGGGACGACAGCAGCTGTAGTGCTCACCATCAACTCCAGCGGCACGATCACAGGCGGCGTTACGCCTACCCCGTTCAATACACGGTTCGGCAGCGCCAATACGAGCGTGATGACCGGCCGGCGGAATACCGGCACGCTCGGCGGCTCACCGACCGTCTTCTGGACGGCTCAGCTAAGCGCGGGGTTGTTCAGCGTCGAGTTTCGCGGCGGTCTGATCGTACCCCCAGGCCAGACGATCAGCATCACGCTCGGTACGACAGCCTCGAGCTCCTCCATCAACTTGAGCTGGTGGGAATATTGATAAGGAGGGCGGTGCCGGCATGACGAACGAATTTGTTTTCGATAGCCCGAATCAACCCATATACACGCAACAGGTCAACACCTACTTAGCTCCAGGAACCGTGGCTCCGCCGGAGGCAAGTGCAGGCAAAAGCGGCTTCCTGTTTGTCGGCACCGCCACTAATACCAGCTCGCTTGGCATTCTTGGGGGCAATGTCATCATCTCCATACAGCTCGCGAATCCCGGCGGCAGCGGACGAACTTGCTACGTCGCCCGATTCACGGGCGGCATCGGCATCTCCCTGAGCCTGCTCTCCAACTTTACCGGGTCGGTTACGCTACTCCAGGGAGGGACTCTGACCGGACCGACTACCGTTACTCCGGCGAACAGCAACTTCACCAGCGCGCAGACCAGCGTTATGACCGTCCGCTCCTCCACATCCGCCGTCTCCGCCGGAACTAGTCTACAGGCGATCCCGCTCGTCGGCGGCCCCTTCCAGTTGAGCGAGAGCGGTCGCATTGTCGTCCCCCCCGGACAGACGCTATCGGTGCAAGTTGCGGGCTCGCTTTCCGTCGCCGGGGTGCTGACCAACACAATCAATCTCGAATGGTGGGAAGCTTGAGCAGGAAAACCGCATCTCGATGCGGAATACATACGAGGAAGTCTGAAGAAACGCCATTAATCGACGGAAGGATGACATTAATGAAGGACAAGCTGAAAGGATTGCTGGTCGGGCTGACGATCGGCACCATGATGACAGGCACGCTTACATATGCGACGATGAGCACCTCGATCGAGGTTTATTTTCGGGAGCTCAAGTACACGTTCGACGGGGTCGACAAACAGCCGCCGAGCGGGAGTCAAGGCTTCATCTACAATGACACTACTTACGTCCCGCTCCGCTGGGTAGCCGAATCGCTCGGCAAGCCGGTGGACTTCGACAATGATACGAGCTCCATCTACATCGGTAAAAATTACGGCGGCGCCGGCGCAGCCGTCGTCGCCACTTATCAAGGCGGCGGCCAAGTGACGAAGGTCGAGCTGGATACGTTTAGTTCAGCCTCCCGCTTCTATGGCTCCCAAGGCGATCCGGGCATCGATCCGGCTTACAAGGAATACCAGCTGAAGCAGTTGATCGCCTTGAAGGTGTTGTCGTCGCGTGCGAGTGCGGAAGATCTGCAAGGGGTTGGCGCTACAGTCGATGCGCAGTTCAATCAAGTCGTCCAGTATTTCGGTTCGACCGATACGCTCGCGGCGCAGCTGAGAGGGTTGAACTTGAACCTGCAAGACCTGCGCCAATATATTCAGTACAACGTGCTTGCCCAGCAAGCGCTCCTCAAGATGGTGGACTCCGCCGCGATTCAAGCGGAGTACGACCGCCAGCGCAAGGAAGATTCGGCTGCGTTCGTGACGGCTACCGTGCGGCACATTCTGGTCGGCTTGAACGATCCGAACACCGGGCAGCCGACTCGTACGGCCGACGAAGCGCTCGCCCGCATCAAGGAAGTGCGGGAGAAGCTCGTGAAGGGCGGCAGCTTCGACGAACTGGCCAAGACATACTCCGACGACCCTGGGTCGAAGGACAGCGGCGGCCGCTACACCGACGCCGTCATCGCCGGCTACGTGACCGAGTTCAAGAAAGCCGCCGCCGATTTGCCGCTCAAACAGCTGAGCGAGCCGGTCAAGACGGAATACGGCTACCATCTCATCGAGGTCGAGTCGCGTACCGTGCAGACGCTGGATCAAGTGAAGGACCAGTTGAAGCAGCAGCTGACCAACACCACGTACAACAAGTTCATAAACGTCGAAATCACCGCTATGATCGAGAGCACGAATTTGAAGTAAATTGAACAAAAAGGACCGTTCGGCTTTTCGCCGGACGGTCCTTTTTGTTCGCAAGGGGAGGTCTGAGGGGTGGTGACGACCCAGTTCTCAGTTGTACAAGCTTTGTACATCTGCGGGCCGAAATCGGCCAAGTTGGTGCTCAGATGTATAAGAATTGTACGCCTGACTAGAATTTTTGACGTTCAGATGTCTATTTCTTATACTTTGACTGCGAAAATAGACCGTTTTAGCGTACAGTTGTACAAATCCTCTACATCTGTAGCTGATTTCCGGGCATTTTCGGCTTCAGATGTAGAATCGTTATACATCTGATTCGGAGCGGGAGGAATTGCTGCCGAACGGGACGCTCTACTCGCCATGTAGACTAAACTTTACCCCACTTCGACCTTTGCCGACCTCTCCATCTGCCAAGTAGACCTTTCTACCGAGCTTTTTAATTCCATCCGTACTGGATTAGGTGAGGAGGTTACTTGGTCGTCGAGGTTACGAAGGTGCAGAGGATGTATGTGAGCGGGGTGAGCGAGGATTGGACGGGGGGTGGAGTAGCTTGGTTTGCTGGGAAATCGGTGCTCGATCGTGCTGGGGCTGTTGGATAGTCGGATTGGGGAGCTGTAAGTAGTTGAGCAACTTGTTACTGGAGGTTGAGGTTGGCTGGGCTTGCTGGGGTGCTGGGTTTGCTGGGGTGGCTGAGCTTGCTGGGGCGGCGGGCTTGGCTGGGCTTGCTGGGCTTGCTGGGCTTGCTGGGCTTGCTGGGGTGGCTGGGTTTGCTGGGCTTGCTGGGCTTGCTGGGCTTGCTGGGCTTGCTGGGCTTGCTGGGCTTGCTGGGCTTGCTGGGCTTGGCTGGGTTGGCTGGGTTGACTGGCTTGGCCGGGTTGGCTGAGCTCTAGTTACTTCGGTTGTTCGGGTTACTTCGATTGTTCTGGTTCTCAGGTAGCTCGGATTGTTTGTGTTGCCAGGTTGCTGCGGCTGCTGAGTTGACAAGGGTTGCTGCATCTAGCCCAGTCAAATCAAACCTGCTGCTGGGTACCAGCTTCAATAACCAACCTCCCCGCAGTTGGACTTTTCCCACCCCACCTACAGGAGCCAGCACTACCTCGAAAGACGCTGCAGTCCGATTTCACACAATTGCAGCGCCACTTTTCGAGCCCACCTTGCGAAACCACCTCGCCAAGTGGGCAAAATCGGCAAAATCGGACTGCAGCGGATATCCGCCCATGCCCCACCTCTGTAGTCCGGAAAAAAATTCGGACTACAACAAACAAGCCAGCCTCAAGCGCCTCGATCCCCTTCCCGCCGCAAGCGCCAAACACGCTCCAGCACCGCACACAGTGCGGTGCCGACGATCAGGCCATTGCCGAGCACGTATTGCAGGTTGCTCGGTAGCGCCTGCAGACTCTCCGCCGGCAAGAACATTAGTCCGCCGCCAAACAGCAGCGACACGCCTATGATCGTCACTCGACGCTGGTCGAACGACTCGGCGGCGATGGATTGCAGACCCACGCCGAGCAGTTGGATGAGCGTGGCCATAATGGCTGCGCTGGCGACCGGGCCCGGGATGGCGCCGAGGTACCCGGTCCAGAGCGGGAAGCAAGCGAGCAGCGCCAGCAGGACGCACGCGACGAGCAGCGGGCGCAGCGCGGCGGCACGCGTCAGCCGGACGAAACCTGCCGTCGATGCCATCGACACCATGCCCGTCGTAGAGAAAAGCGCCGAGATCCACTGGTTCACGCCGCTTGCCAGGATGCTGCGGGCCACGAGCCGCTCGCCAAGCGGCAAGGCACTAACACCAGCTCTCGCACCAGTACCTCCGACAGCTCCCGCGCTCACGCCTGCACTTGCACCCAAACCGGCTTCAGCCCCTGCACCTGCATCGGCACCACCGGCTCCAGCCCTCGTACTAACGTCTCCGTCAACTTCTGCACCTGCACTTCCGGCTCCAGCCCTCGCACCATCGCCTCCACCAACTCCTGCACCTGTACCAACGGCTCCAGCCCTCGCACTAGCGTCTCCGACAGCTCCTGCACCTGCACTTCCGGCTCCAGCCCCGTCTCCGTCAACTTCTGCACCTGCACTTCCGGCTCCAGCCCTCGCACCATCGCCTCTGCCAACTCCTGCACCTGCATCGGTTCCCGCACCGGCCTTCACGCCATCACTCGTACCATCGCCTCTACCCACCTCTGAGCCGCCAGGCTCCAGCTCATCGACCAGCCGGCCGACGGCAGCCGCAGAGGCGATCGTGTTCGAGACGAGCACGAACGCGATCAGTACGGCGGTCGCTGTCATGCCCGCGTTCCACGCCGGCCATCCCCAAGCGAACAGCTGCGGTAGCTCGAATAGCGGCAACTCCGCCATTGCCACAGCGTCCGCGCCGATGCCTCCGCCGCCTTCCGCCCTGCCTGAGCCGGCCAGAAGCGTATAAGCGACCCAGCCAACGGCGATGCCCACAATAACCGAGTAGCCGCGCAGCCAGCTCGCTCCCCGCATCGAGAGCACGAGGATCACCGCGAACACGCCGATCGAGACGCCGGACGCCGACACATCAATCCCTGGCGATGCCGCGCTGACCCCCAGCATTCCTTTGAGGAAGATGCTGCTCAATTGAACGCCAAGCAGCAGCATATACGTGCCGGTCACCGCCGAGCTGAACAAAGCGAGCATGCGCCGGATCAGCCCCGTTACGTTCAACCCCAGAAGCACAAGCCCGGCGGTCAGCATCCCGCCTTCGAACAGCCGCAAAGCTTCACCCGCTGCGGCGCCTTGCCTGACCGTCGTCTCCACCACCAGGAACACGACTGCCGTCCAAATACCGGCCGGCCCGTCGGCGATCGGCAGCCGATGCCCGAACCGCACCTGCAGGAAGGTGGTGACGCCCACCACGAGCAGCGTCCGCTGCATTAGCCCCACCGTCTCCTCGACGGTCGAATGCAGCATCCCGCTCAAGACGATCGGCACGGCGATCGAGTTGGCGAGCAGGAACACCATCCATTGGACGGCGCCGAGCCCTTCTTGCATCCACACGGATTTCTCGACTCTATTCAAGCTGGCCCCCGAACCTTTCCGTTTCAACATTTCGTATGTGCCCAGTGTATGTAGCTTGCCCCTCTCTCATACACCTGCTCCCTCCATCCACTCTACTAGTCCGTTATTCCGGCCCAATCTAGCGTCTTTTGAACCGTTTTCATACCATTTATCGGGCGAATGCTAGGTTGTCTTTAGGAATTTTTACACGCTTACAGTTCCTTTTTTCGAGACAACCCTTGATGCGACAAGCTTTTCCGCCGAGCCCCTCCAGAATGGCAGGGTACTCCTTTTGACATGGACGGCCTATTAGGAGCATAATAAACATAAAATCTTAATACTTTAATAGCTAAACCACTTAGTAAGGAAGGCGTCCTAAATATGAAATCATGGTTCTCTTCCGACCGTTTGCTGCGGGCCCGGCTGTTTGTGTTTTTCTCCGTGCTGTTGCTGCTCAAAAGCTATGTGGCCTGGACTATCCTGTTCGATAACGGCCCATCGTGGTCAACCTTACTCAAGGAGCTTCCGGTAATCTGGATTGTATTCTGCTTGATCGAATGGTTTTCGTCCAAGCGCAAGCTGGCGGTCTATTTGTGGGTCAATCTGTTTTTTACGTTACTCTTCTTCTCTATTATTATGTATTACAAATATTATGGCGTCATCGCAACCTATCATTCTCTCAAACAAGTCAACCAAGTGACCGCTGTGAAGAAAAGCGTCCTTAAGCTGGTCGACCCGTATTATTTGCCGATTTTCATGGATATTGTGGTTTTCGGCATTCTCATGTTCCGGAAAAAAACCAAGATGGTCTGGAATTCGATCAGTTCGGTCCGCATCTCCAAAAAAGCGGTGGCGATTATGTTCACAGCTTCCGTGCTGCTGGCGCTGCTGGATGTCTTGCCGAACCGGGCCAGCCTGAACGAGCATGTGAAGGCCGAGCAGATGGGCATTCTGAATTACGAGTTTTATACTTTGTTCAAAAAGGACGAAATCGAGCTGGCCGATCCTTCGGAGCTGACTCAATCGCGGATCAACGAGCTCAAAAAGCTGCAGCCCGCATCGGAATCTCCGGCTTACTGGGGAGCGGCGAAGGGTCGTAACTTGATCATCATCCAGATGGAATCGTTCCAGAGCTTCCTGATCGACTATAAGGTCGGAGGCAAGGAAGTAACGCCCAACCTGAACCGTCTGGTCAGGAACCACTTCTATTTTCCGAACTTCTATCAGCAAGTAGGGCAAGGGAATACGTCCGATGCGGAGTTTATTACGAACACGTCTTACTATATCCCGCCAAGAGGCCCGGCATCCCAGGAATACGCCGACAAAGTGCTGCCAAGCTTGCCGAGACTGCTGGAGAACCAAGGCTACTCTACGCAGACATTCCATACGAATGTCGTGGAATTCTGGAATCGCGGCGAATTGTACTCGGCGCTCGGCTTCCAGCGCTATTACGATCAGGCGTTCTTCGGTGCCGATGACGCGATTGCCTTCGGTTCCTCCGACGAGATTCTCTACGACAAGACGGTAGAGGAGCTGAAGAAGATTGAGCAGCGCCGAGATGGGAAACCGTTCTACGCACAGCTCATCTCGATGTCGGCCCATCATCCGTTCGATCTGCCACCGGAGAAGAACCGGATGCAGATGCCGGAGAAATACCAGGACAACATCGTAGGCGACTATCTCCGTTCGCAGAACTACGCCGACTACGCGCTAGGCAAATTTATCGACGACTTGAAAGAGAAAGGGCTGTGGGACAACAGCCTGATCGTGCTGTACGGCGATCACCGCGGCGTCCCGATGAACCAGCTCGATCACGAAGAGAAGAAGCTGATGCTTGAGATTTTTGGCCATGAGTACAATTACAAGGACATGATCAATGTGCCTCTGATTATCGCCGCACCTGGCGTGACGGAGCCGAAGACATTCCCGCAGATCGGCGGCCAAGTCGACACGATGCCGACAATCGCCAACCTGCTGGGGATTTCGCTGGACTACTACCTGCATTTCGGGCAGGATTTGCTGAACAACACGAGCAATCTGATCCCGCAGCGCTACTACTTGCCGTCCGGCTCGTTCCTGAGCGACAGCTCGCTGTTCCTGTCGGGCAGCGGCTTCCAGGACGGCACCCAGTTCCCGTTGCTGAACGAGAACGGCGAAGTAGCGACGGAAGAGGATTTCGCCCGAGCTCTCAAGCTGCTCAACTTGTCGGACAGCTACGTGCTACAGCTGCCGGATCGGGTGCAGAAGGAATAGCATTTTACGGAGAAGGACCTCAAGCAACTCCAAGCTTGCGAGGTCCTTCACTTTTGCTGAAGCTGGAAGACTTGACCAGGGTTTATTTTCTGTAGTTACTGTAAACGGATGGTTACGTCCTGGCGGTAGCGATATAATAGTAAGGATGACATAGGCAGGTGAAACCGGGATTGTCTTGGAAAAAAGTCATTTCCACATGTCTTAAGGTTCTGTTGGCGGCAGTCCTCGTATTCTTCATCGTCCGCAGCGTCGATATGAAGCCGGGCGAGATTTGGCGGTATTTGCTCCATACCGGTCCCGTGTTCTATACGTCGCTCGCGCTGTTCACATGCTTCCTCATGTTCCAGTCCGCCATCTGGCTCGCGATCTTGAACGACGGAGGGCGCCAGCTTTCGATGTTCAAGGGGCTATACATTTATAACCGCTCGCAATTCGGCAAATACATTCCAGGCGGGTTCTGGAACTACGCCGGGCGCATCGTTATGGCAAGCCGGGAAGGCGTCGGGATGGCTCCGCAGCTGTCCGCTATTTTCTACGAGCATGTCCTGCTCATTCTAGCCGCGGCGATCTATTCATTGATCTTGCTGCTGATACTGAAGGTGCTCCCTTGGTATGGGCTTGTCTTATTTGTGATCGCCATGGGGCTTGTTTACGGGTTCTACCCTCAAGTGTCGAAGGGCATCGCTCGAGGGGCCGGCTGGTTCATCCGCAAATTCAAAATCAAGAATTTTTCCGCCCCGGCCAAGCTGATGACACGCAAAAGCTTTTTCTTGTACCTCGGCTATTACTTGCTCAGCCATATGGTCATGGGGGTCGCCTTCTGGCTGCTGATCCGCAGCTTCGATGTCCCGTCGGTCGGCCTGATGTACGCTGCGGGCACATTCGCTTGTGCATGGCTGCTCGGTCTGCTGAGCCCGCTTCCAGGCGGACTGGGGATCCGGGAAGGATTTCTCGTCTATTTCCTATCCTTTCACATGGATGCCGCCACCGCGCTGCATATATCGATCATCTCGCGCATTTGGAATATTCTGAGCGAGGCTCTGTTCTTTGCCGTCATGCAAGCCGTCCATTTTACGAGAAAGAGGATGAAGGTCTATGAAGCGTAAAAGTGTCGTTCTCGTTGCGGGCGTCTTCCCTCCCGGTGTCGGGGGCATGCAGAAATACTACTACAATTTAAGCAAATACTCTAAGCATAAAATGACCGTTGTAGCCCCTCATTACCCAGGTGACGCCGCATTCGACGCCGAGCAGCCCTATCAGACCGTACGGGGCGATTTTCTTCAGCAGGAGACCGTTCACTTGAGCAGTTGGCCGCGCCTGTTCCGGATGGTGAAGCGCACGGTGCGGGAAGAGAAGGCGGATGTGACGCTATATGGCTATATCCTGATCGGCATTATCGGGTTGATCTTGAAAAAATGGAAGGGCTGCAAGTACGCCATCTCTACGCACGGCATGGATATGCTGCAATTCCGTAAAATCTGGGGGCTGAACAAGCTCGTTTCGCTTATATTGCAAAAGGCCGACGGCGTGCTGACAAACAGCGAGTTCACGAAGGCGCTCGTCCTCGACTATGGGGTTAACCCGGCTCGGATTCAGCTTGTGTACCCTGGCGTTGAGGACGTGTACGAGAAGCAGCAGCCGAGCCAGACGCTGATCGACGAGTACGGCCTTGCCGGTAAATACAAGCTGCTCACGGTCGGGCGGCTCGTTCGGCGCAAAGGCCACGACAAGGTGATCGAGTCGATGCCGGCCATCCTGGAGGCGATCCCGAACGCGGTGTATGTGATCGCGGGGGACGGGCCCGAGCGCAAGCGGCTCGAGCAGCTTGCCCGCGACCGCGGTGTCGCCGAGCAGGTCGTGTTCACCGGTTATGTGAAGGATTTGGCGGCGATGAACGCCTTCTACAATACATGCGACCAGTTCCTGATGGTGTCGCGGGAGCTCGAGCAGGGCGATGCCGAAGGGTTCGGCATCGTGTACTTGGAGGCGGCGATGACGGGGATCCCGGTCATTGCCGGGAAGTCCGGCGGAGTGGGCGAAGCCGTGCTCGACGGGGAGACGGGCGTGCTCGTCGACCCGCAATCGCCGACGGCTATCGCAGACGCCGTCGTGCGGCTCGCGCGCGATGAAGCGCTGCGCGAGGAGC
The DNA here is from genome assembly GCF_004000845.1 of Paenibacillus koleovorans NBRC 103111. Classification (GTDB taxonomy): domain Bacteria; phylum Bacillota; class Bacilli; order Paenibacillales; family NBRC-103111; genus Paenibacillus_AA; species Paenibacillus_AA koleovorans. Next base: position 46,576 of record NZ_BIMA01000042.1, on the reverse strand, counting down.
TGGCGAGCGCCGGCTACGAGCGGGCGCGTTCGCAGTTCCGCTACGCGCAGTTGGCGGAACGGTTCGACCGCGCGATGAGCGCGTTCTGCGCGCCAGCTGGGGCGGAGGCGCGGGCGTCCGCGGCGCAGCGGGGGGCTGGCGCAGCCGGTGCGGCCGGCAAGGAAGTCGGCGCGAGTGCGGGCGGCAAGTAGCGACGGTTAGTCTCAGGTTGCGGTGGCTTAGCAGAATAACGTTATGAAATCACCTTATTTCGCTCCACACTCCGATTCCGAGCAAAATAGCGTTATGGCATCACCTTATTTCGGGTCTAGCCGCTCCCTACGGGGCATTTCGGGGCGAATAGCATTATGGCATCATCTTATTTCTCTCCGGAATGCCGAGTTAGGCAAAATAGCGTTATGGCATCACCTTATTATATCGCAGCGCAATCGAAAAGGCCGTTCCCTCTATCGCTCAGTAAGCGATCAGGGAACGGCCTTTCGTTGTGCCAGAAACTAACCGTGCATCAGGACGGCTTCCTCGCCTTTGCCCTTGCCGTCGCGCGCCTCTTGGGCGCCAGGCTTCTTGCCGCGCCGCAGAACGAGGCCGAGCAGCGCTCCGGCGATGGCGATGAAGATCATGACATGGAACGTCTCGCGGAAGCCATGCACCATCGCCTCCATGAACGCGGCCTGCGCCTCGGGCGTTGCGGCTGTGCCTTTTGCGGCTCCCGCCGCGGCACCTGCACCCGCAGAGCCTGCAGAGCTGGCACCGCCACCTGCCGCCGCCCCCGCACCGCCTGCTGCCGATTGCAACTCGGTCAGCTTGGTCGCCGTCCGCGACGTCAAGATCGTGACGAGCGTCGCGACCGCCAGCGAGCTGATCACCTGCTGCATCGCGTTGGTGAGCGACGTGACGCGACTCACGAGGTCGCGCGGCGCCTTGCTGATCAGATGCGAGTTCATCGGCATCATCATCATGCCCATCCCCGCGCCGCACATGAGCAGCGGCAGAATCAAGTCCACTCGCTGCGTCGTCAGGTCGACATGCGAGTACTGGTACAGCGCGCCCGACACAAGGCCGAGCCCGGCCACGACGAGCCAGCGCACGCCGATCTTGTCGAACAGCATGCCGGCGATCGGCATCATGAGCCCCGAGGCGAGCGCCTGCGGCAGCAGCGTCAAGCCCGTATCGAACGGCTCGAAGCCCCGCGCCTGCTGCAGGAACTGCGGCATCAGGAACAACGCGCCGTACAGCGCGAACTGCGCAATCCACTGTACGATGATGCCGGCCGAGAAGTCCAGCGAGCGGAACACGCGCAGCTCGAGCAGCGGCGTCTTCGACCGCAGCTCGACGAAGATGAACAAGATCAAGGCGATGCCGCCGACGATCAAGCCGGTCAGCGTCTTCGCCGAGGACCAGCCGTGCGCGCCTTCGCTCACGCCGTAGGACAGCGCCGCGAACGCCAGCGGCCCGAGAATAATGCCCGGCACATCGATCGTCGCCACTCGCTGCTTGTCAATCTTCGGCAAGCGGCGCAGGCCGACCCACAGACAGATCAGCCCGATCGGAATGTTGATCAGGAATATCCAGCGCCACGAGTGGAACTCGACGAGCCACCCGGACAGCACCGGTCCGATCGCCGGAGCGAACAGGATCGGCACGCCCATCATGCCCATGACTACGCCGACTTTCTCCGGCGGGCTGAGGCGATACACATAAGCCATGGCGACCGGCAGCACGCAGCCGCCGCCCAGCCCCTGGATGACGCGGAACAGGATGAGCCACTCCGCGCTGTTCGGCAAGGCGCAGAGCGCCGAGCCGACGGTGAACAGAACGACGGACACGAGGAATACGCGTTTCGCCCCGAAGCGGTCCGACAGCCAACCGGACAGCGGAATGACCGAAGCCTGCGCCAGCATGTAGCCGGTCACGGTCCATTGCAGGCGAGACAAAGGCGCGTCGAAGTCGTGCACGAGGCTGGACAGCGCCACGTTCATCGCCGTCGCGTCGAGAATAACCATGAACACGCCGGCGATAATAGCGAGCAGCGGGACTATGATGCTGCCGATGCGGAATTCAGCCGGATTTCGGTTCGGATCTAGCGTTGCTTGGTTGGCACTCATAAAGCGTCTCCTTCTTCTTTTACCCGGCGATAGGACTTAAGCCTTTCTCGGTAAATTGGCTATTGTACAGCTCGGCGTAGAAGCCGTTTTGCTCCAGAAGCTCTTGGTGGGTACCTTGCTCGATGACGCTGCCTTGATTCATGACCAGGATGAGATTGGCGTCCCGAATCGTCGACAGCCGGTGCGCGATGACGAAGCTCGTACGGCCTTCCATCAACCGCTGCATCGCCTTCTGGATGTAGATCTCCGTCCGCGTGTCGACGCTGCTCGTCGCTTCGTCCAGGATCAAGATGGCCGGATCGGCGAGAATCGCGCGGGCGATCGTCAGCAGCTGCTTTTGCCCTTGCGAGATGTTCGACGCCTCTTCATTCAGAACCGTATCGTAACCGTCAGGCAGCGTGCGGATAAAATGGTCGGCATGCGCCGCAACGGCCGCCTGCACGATTTCGTCCTCGGTAGCGCCAGCCCGCCCATATCCGATGTTGTCGCGAATCGTCCCGTTGAACAGCCACGTATCCTGCAGCACCATCCCGAACAGGCCGTGCAGGTGGCTGCGCTTCATCGCCGTGATGTCTACACCGTCGATTGTGATCGAGCCGCCGTTCACCTCGTAAAACCGCATGAGCAGGTTGATCAGCGTCGTTTTCCCCGCTCCCGTCGGACCTACGATCGCAATCGTCTGTCCTTGCTCCACGTCGATGCTCATGTTCTCCATCAGCGGCGCGTCCTCGGTGTAGCCGAACTTCACATTCTGGAACTTCACTTTGCCGCGAGGGTAGGCCAACGCTGTCGGCTGAGCCGCCTCCGGCACTTCCTCCGGCTCATCGAGCAGCTCGAACACCCGTTCCGCCGCCGCAATCGTCGATTGGATGACGTTAGCGATCTGAGCCGTCTGGGCGATCGGCATCGAGAACTGCCGGGCATACTGGATAAACGCTTGAATATCCCCGATGGCAATGGAATTCCGGGTTACGAGCAGCCCGCCGACGATACAGATGAGCACATAGCCGATATTGTTCACAAAGTTAATGAGCGGCATCATAACGCCGGATATGAACTGCGCCTTGCGGCCGGACTCGTAGAGCTTCGCGTTGATGGCGTCGAACTTGGCGATCGACTTCGCCTCATGCCCGAACGCTTTCACGATGCGGTGACCGGTGTACATTTCCTCCACGTGGCCGTTCAACTCGCCGAGCTCTTTTTGCTGCCCCATAAAATGCTTCTGCGACTGCTTCGCGATCCGCGCCACAACGACGCCGCTTAGCGGGATGGTCAGCACTACGATCACGGTGAGCAGCGGACTGATCGTCAGCATCATTACGATAACCCCTAGGATCGTCACGATCGAGGTGATGAGCTGGGTCAAGCTCTGCTGCAGCGTGCCGCTGATCGTATCGACGTCGTTGACGGCGCGGCTCATGATTTCCCCGTGCGTCTTGGAGTCGAAGTAAGAGAGCGGCAGGCGCGTGAGCTTGGCGCTTACTTCGCGGCGCAGCTCGTACACCGTGTTCTGGGCGACGCCCGCCATCAAGTATTGCATGATAAAGCCGAAAATCGCGCTTAATACATATAACAGCGATAATATCGAGACAATGTTCCAAATGTAAGTGAAGTCGATCTCCGCGCCGGGCACTTTGTTCAGACGAGCCATGACGCCTTCGAACATTTTGGTCGTCGCGTGGCCCATCAGCTTCGGGCTGACGATGCCGAATACGGTGCTTGCGATAGCCGTCAACAGGACGGTCATCAGGCGGAACCGGTATGGCCGGAGATAGCCGATCAGGCGACGGAACGTGCCTTTGAAATTTTTGGCTTTCTGCGCCGGCATGCCGAATCCGGGCGGGCCGCCGCCGGGTCTCCAGGCGCCGGGCCCCATGCCGGGACCGCCTTGACCGGGGCCGCCGGGACGGGACGGTGCTTCTCTGCGCTGGTGGTCACTCATGCGATCTCCTCCTCTGACAGCTGGGAAAGCACGATTTCCCGGTATACTTCGCAAGTGGCCATGAGCTCGTCATGATTGCCGTTGCCGGCAATTCGTCCGTCCTCGAGCACGATGATGCGGTCGGCGTCCATAATGGTGCTGACGCGCTGCGCGACGATGAGCACGGTCGCCTCCGACGTCTCGGGCTTAAGCGCCGCACGCAGCTTGGCGTCGGTCTTGAAGTCGAGCGCCGAGAAGCTGTCGTCGAAGATGTAGATATCCGGCCGCCGCACGAGCGCACGAGCGATCGACAGCCTTTGCTTCTGGCCGCCGGAGACATTCTTGCCGCCTTGGGCGAGCACCGAGTCGTAGCCTTCCTTCATGCCGGAGATAAACTCCGTCGCTTGCGCGATATCCGCCGCATGCCGAAGTTCTTCCTCCGTGGCGTCCTCTTTGCCATAGCGAATGTTCTCCGCGATCGTGCCGGTGAACAACACGGCCTTCTGCGGCACGAAGCCGATCTTCGCGCGCAGCGTCTCCTGCTTCATCTCGCGGACGTCCATTCCGTCGATCAGCACCCGGCCTTCGCCCACGTCATAGAAGCGCGGGATCAGGCTGACGAGCGTCGACTTGCCGGCTCCGGTACCGCCGATGATGGCGGTCACTTCGCCCGGCTCGGCGGTGAAGCTGATGCCCCCGACCGCCGGCGCTTCGGCGCCTGGGTAATGGAACGTCACGTTCTCGAACCGAACGTGGCCGCTCCGCTGCATCGCAGGCTCCTTCGTCTGCACGGCATCCTCGATCTCAGGCTTGATGTCGAGCACCTCGTTGATGCGCACGGCCGAAGCGGAAGCCCGCGGCAGCATGACGAACATCATCGACACCATGACGAGCGAGAACATGATCTGCATCGCGTATTGGATGAACGCCATCAGGTCGCCGACCTGCATTCCGCCGGCCTCGATGCGCAGTCCGCCGAACCAGATGATAGCGATCGAGGCGAAGTTCATCACCAGGATCATCGCCGGCATCATCGCCGCCATAATCTGATTGGCGCGGATCGCCGTATCGGTGAGATCCCGGTTCGCCTCGGCGAACCGCTTCGTCTCATAGTCCACCCGGTTGAACGAGCGGATGACGCGGATCCCGGTCAACGACTCGCGCAGCACGAGGTTCAGCTTGTCGAGCTTCGTCTGCATCACTTTGAAGAGCGGAATGCCCTTCCAGGCGATTCCGAAGATCGTCGCCACTAGAATCGGGATGACGACCGCAATGACGAGCGACAGCTTGGCGTCCTTGGAGATCGCCATGACGAGACCGCCGATGCACATCATCGGGGCCATGACCATCATCCGCAGCATCATCATCATGACCATCTGAACTTGCGTGACGTCGTTCGTCGTCCGGGTGATCATCGAGGCGGTGCCGATGCGATCGAATTCCTGCAACGAGAATTTCTCCGCATGGGCGAAGAGCTTGCCGCGAATGATCCGGCCGAGACCGGCCGAGATTTTGGCGGACAGGTCGCTCGCCCAGATCGAGAACCCGACGCCGACCGCCGCGATCAGCAGCATGATCCCTCCTATTTTCCAAATGTACGAGTTGTCGCCCCCCACGATCCCGATGTTTACAATGTCCGCCATCAGCGTCGGCAAATACAGCTCAGACAACGACTGCAGCAGCGTCAGGAACAGCACGCCAGCGAGCGCAAGCTTATACGGCTTCAAAAATCGAAATAGTCGTAACAATATAAAGTCTCCTTTCCAGACAGGTTCTCCAGTATGTACACCACCTTATCATACTTTTTTAAACCCAATGTTAACAGGGAGAGAACGGTTCAAACCTTCTCTTCCTCCAAGTAAAAAGAAACCGGCCCTTTCTCCTAAGAGAGAGTACCGGTTACCATCAACCTACATTACCGCTCAGCCGCCTTGATAAGCGCTTTGGCCGCTTTCTTCACCACGCCTTTGCTGTGATCGGCATAGTCGTAGCCGTACTGCAGCGCCTCAATCGCCATCCCCGGCGCGGACACGACTACACGGCTCAGCGCAGTTAGCGCGCGGCCGAGATGCTTGCCGTCCCAGACGCTCAGCGCCTCGACCAGCACCGGGTACGCGGCTTGCGCCGACGCCTCGCCGGCCTTCGCCATGCCGCCGAGCGCGTCGACCGCGTAATCGCGGACGATCGTGCTGCCGTCGGCGCACAGCAGCCCCGCCAGCTGCGGCACGAGCGCGAGCATCCGCTCCGTCGGCGCGTGCTCCGCGAGCAGCGCGATCGCGTGCATCGCCTCCCAGCGCACACGCGTCGTCTTGTGCGCCAGCAGCGGCACGAGGCGCTCGAAGTACGGCAGGCTGAGCTCCGGCTTCGCCTCGGCCACCTTGGTGAACACTTCCGCGCAATCGCCCAGCAGTGCGGCGTCCTTGCCCGTCAGCGCCTCGGCCAGCTCCTCGAGCAGCGCTGGCTCAGCCAGACACGCCTGTGCCACCAGGCGATTCGATTCTTCTGTACGATCCCCCGTCCGAGAGGACAATTGACTTACCAGACTCATTAAAACGCTCACCTTTTTCGGAATTGGATAATCATGGTTTCCCCACTTTTCAACCCCAGTATATCCCGTTTCCAGAATAAAGGCGAGTGCCTGCCGTAGTCACACCCTCAATCCGTCAACTCAAATGTATCGTACAGCGTCACATCATCGAAGTACACATTCCCCGTGTTCCCGTCATCCGCATTATCACCCAGGTGAATCTGGTTGAATGAGGTCAGTACATCGGTGGTGGCGATCAGCGTTCCGTCAATGTACAGCTTGCAATCGATGCCGGAAGACACGTCGAATTTGAACTCATGCCAGCCTGTCGTCCGGTTCACGGAGGAAGTCTTGAAGAGCAGATTATCAACCATATAAGAATATTTCGTCGTCGAGTTGTAGGTGACCACGCCGATCATCGCATTTTCATCCGTCCACGTATCCGTAATGCGCGCCCTCGTCTTCATCGATGTATCCGAAGCGTTGTCGTAAAACCAGATCGTGAGCACTCCGAACGTTTCGCCATCCATCACATGGTAAATTTCGTCCTGTCCCTCATCGGGAATGAAGCTCGTGACGTCCGTGTGAGCCTGTGTCGTAGAAGCTGTCGGCGTCCCGTACAGCGTCTGCCATTCTCCGAAGCCGTTCTCGAAGCCCTCATAGAACGCCGGTTCCGGATCAGGCTCCACCACACTCGTTTCGAGACTCAAGTCAGCCATCGAGTCGGCATAAATATAGTCGCTTTTCAACCCGATCGCGCTCGTGTCGATTTGGTTAAATCCTTTGGCCAGCATAGGGGATGTAGGTTGCAAAGTGTAGTTGTGCGCGGCGGCATTCACGAACTGCGGATCGGCCGTCGTCGAGTTCTGGTCGTACTTGTTGCTGAACAGCTGTTTCCAATGGGCGTACGTATCGCTGCCGGGAATATTGTTCATCGTGCGAGTGCCTGAAGGACTATAGAACGTATTGTAGTTGGAGGACGACACCATGTTGGCGCTCCAGGACAAGAAATTGTAGAACACCTTGTACTTGTAGAAAATGTTATTCAGAAACGTATTGTTCAACGTAGGCTGACCGCTGATGACGTTCATGCTGACCGCCGCCGCGCCGCCCGTTCCGTCCGCGATGTTGTTTTGGATGAGGTTGCCGGTTCCTTTGACATTGTAGGTAGTGTTCAGCTTCGTGCCATAGACGATATTGTTCGTCACCGTGTTGTAGTCCGACACATCGTCCAGATACAACCCCTTCTGAGCGCCGAAGCTTCCGCTGTCGTGCAGCAGGTTGTTGTGGATCGTCGTTTTGTACACGCCGCCCGTCTTGATCATCCCGGTGTCCTGTGCATCCATGTTCACTTTGGACACATCGTTGAACTGAATGACGTTGTAGCGCCCCGGGTTGAAATTGTAGCGGTTCGCCGTCGTAACGGTGACCCCTTCGATCACGTTCGGCATTTGGGTCCATTTGCTGCCCTTCACTTCGATTCCGTAGTGCGTGGCGTTCGTGATCTTGTTGTAGGACGCTTCGCTCGCCGTCGTATTGGAAAATTGAATGCCCGCCCCGTTTGTGGAAATGCGCGCGATATCGCTCACTTCATTGTTCGAGACCAGGTGATCCGTCTGCATATAGTTCAGGGTATTGGCGATGCCGTATATTTTGACGCCGCTTTCCCCGATGTTGTGGATGTAGTTGCCGTAGATGAGCCCGTTCATCCCTCTGGACTTCACGGGAGTGGACTGCAGGTCCATGGAGGGGTAGGAAATCCCGTTGGACGCAGAGTTGAGAATTCTGGAGTTTTTGACCGTAATGTTCTCCGCGTTGATGATGACGATGTTCCCTGTTCTGCCCGAGTTCATTTCCGCATACGTGCTGTTGGACACCATGACGGTCACGCCGTCGAACGTAATGTTCTTTACGCGGTTGGTGTTGGAGCTGCCGTTAAGCAGAATCGTTCTGCTCACCCTGGGGGCGATGATCTCCTGGCTGTTGATGTTGGCGTTGACCGGATAGTAGTACAGATAGCCCGCGGCTTTGTCGAGGTAAAATTCGCCCGGCTGATCAAGCAGTTCCCTGGCTCCCTGGATAAAATAGCGGGACCCCTTCTTGAGGGTGTCCAGGTAATCCCACCGTTGGTTCTGCGAGAGGGTGATTTTTCGGGTCGTCGTATTGATCGCCGTAATCGGCAGGATTTCGTTCGCCCAGTTATGCGCGCCCGGCCAGACGTACACCTGCAGGTTGCTGATGTCCGAGATCGACGGGATGTCGCCGGCGAAGTAGTAGAACGCTTTTTTCGGCTGGCTGCTGTCCGCCTCCTTGATCTTCTTGTAACCGGTGTTCGGATGGCGCGCGATGCGGGACGATTCCCCGTTCTCGAACAGCGCGTCGAAGCTCCAGCTCGTGCCGACGTACGTCTTGTAGATGTTGCCCGAGTCCAGCGTCCAACCGGTCAGCTTCTCGCCTCCTATTATACGGGCGCTTCCGGGAGCGTCGTAGTTTCGGTAAATGACTTGATACCCGTTCGTGCCTGAATCGGACTCGTTGAATTCAATCGTGCTGCTCTGGAAATAGTCGCCTGCGCGCAGGTTCACGATAATATCGCCGGTCATACTGCTGTTGATCGTACGTACGACATTACGGGCTTTCGCGATTGTCTTGAATGGCTGCGCGAGTGTCCCCGGATTGCTGTCGTTGCCGGTAGGCGAGACATAATAGGTCGCCTGTGTCGCCGCATGAGACGTCGTGGTGCTGCATAACCAAGCGATTGCCAAGAATCCTAATAGAATCGTTAACTTTACCATCCATCTGTTATTCCGTATTGCGCCGGCGTTGTCCATCATCATTCTCCTCACCCGTTTTGAATTTCAGCATGGCGGTTACGCGCTTCCCAGCCTTCCGTCCTTTCGTGCAGCAAGCTCTCTCTACCCCCCAAGCAAATAAAAAAACACCTCCTCCGTTTGCATATACTCGCGGCTGACCGTGTTCTCGTGGTATGTACCTGTAGAGTAACCGACGTTGGAATCGTTCGTGTACTGCAAGTTGCGGGGATTTCTTCAATTAGCGGGGAAAAGCGGAAGAAAGATCCATTTTGCGTGAGTTCGGTTTCGCTGCGTATTCCAATGCTGCGCGGAGAGGTTGGGGGCAATCGGAGGGTGTCGGTGAGCAAATCCAAATCCCTTCTTGACTGTCGGTCATGATAATGATTATCATTATTGCATAACGATTTCCAGGGGGAACTAGATGGACCCGAATTCGCAACAAATGGACTTGTCGCTGCTCAACTACTTTTTCCATATCTCGTTAACGGGTGAGACGGAGCATGTGGTGCTGGAGATGCCGGCCACGGATCTTCTGAAGAAAGAACGCATGGACGAAGTGATTCAGGTGAGCGGCGACCTGATGAAGGCGATCGGCACGGAGCTGCCCGCCTCCTTCGTCGGGATGGGGTTCTTCGGCGTGAGCGCGAGCGTGCAGCTCGTCCTGGCCACTTACAACCGGCTGCTGGACTTGTCGCTGAGCAATCTGACATTCCAGGTGCAGCCGCATGATGATCATGTGCATAGCTGCTTCCGAATCAACGAACTGAAGTACAAGGAGGCGCCGACCGATCCGGAGGAGCGTCAAGCCTGGCTCGTGGAGGAGCTGACTGCGTTCTATCGCGACACGGTCCGCCCGGTGATCGAGATGGCGGCTGTAAGCGCCGGTGTGAAGCCGGACCTGGTGTGGAGCCAATACGGCGCACGTATGGCGTATGCCGTCGACTATATGGAAGGCGTCGAGAAGCGGCCGGAGGTGCTTGTGCGGTTCCGTGCCGACTACGAGACGCTCGCGCGGGTGCTGCCGCCGGAGCTGTTCGGACGCCGGCGCAATCCGTTCGACCACAAGCCGCGCTACATCGACAGCCCGTACGATGCGGGCAAGAAGCTGATGATGCGCTCGGCTTGCTGCATGTACGACCGCCGCGAGAACGGCGAGAAGTGTTACAATTGCCCGATGATGCTGCCCGAGGAGCGGGAAGAGCGGCGCCGGCGCATCGAGGCGACGCGCGAGAAGCCGGGCGAGCAGCCGGCTTAGGCGGTAGGCGAAGACAGGGCCCGCGCACCGAGTTGTTACTCCAAACCACCTGGTTCTGCTGGAACGGACGTCCGTGCACGGAGTTGTTACTCCAAACCATCTATCTCTGCTGAAACGGGCGTCTGTGCACCGAATTGTTACTCCAAACCATCTAATTTTCGGAAACCGACGTCCACGCACCGAGTTGTACTCCAAACCACCTATTTCTGTGAAACAGACGTCTGCGCACCGAGTTGGTACTCCAAACCACCTGGTTCTGCTGGAACGGACGTCCGTGCACGGAGTTGTTACTCCAGATGCACGACACCGGACACAGCTGACCTTATTTCGCCAAAACCAGGCCATTTGCACCTGTTGGCGGACACAGCTGACCTTATTTGCCTCTTTCGGCGATCCAATCAACGTTTTCGAGCCCAATAGCGTCTCCTGTGTCCGCCAAACTCGCGAAATGGCGCCATTCCGCCCGAATAGCGAATCTATTGTCCACCAACGCTAACCCCACTCCCCGCCCAAACCAAAGAACCGTCCCACACCCGTAAGGGGATCGGACGGTTCTATTCACATTATGGCAGCACCACCAGCGCAGCCGACATCGGCTTCAGCTTCGCGGTGAAGCCATTAGCCGTCGCGGTCAGGTGCTCCGAGAACGCCAGGCGGCTGCTGGCGTCGAAGCGGTACACCTCCGCGCGGTCTGTCGCGGTGAACGTGCCGGCGACATCGATGGAGCGCGCCGCGGTGTCTTTGTTGAACAGCAGCACATACGTCCGGCCGTCCGTACCCACGATCGTGTAGGCGCCGACCGCATCCGGGAGGGTGCTCGTCGTGCGGACGCTCTGGCCGGTAATGCGGCTGCCCTTGCCGTCGTAGTCGAGGTACAGCTTGAACGCGTCCTCGAGCGGAGTGCCCGCCGGCAGCGTGCCGAACCGCGTCGCCAAGTCGACGCCCTCGCGGCCGAAAATCGCGAGCGCCTCGGCTTGCGCCAAGCCGGCGCTAACCCCGTTGCCATTGCCGAAGTTGTACTCGGTAATGGCCAGCTTCGTGCTCGGCATATGACGAGCGATCATTTCCTTCATCCGCGGAATGAGGCGGATCGGCTCTTGAATCCACGACTGATCCACGAAGTTCGGATCATACAGAGATTTCAATGCCTGGAAGCGGCGCTTCACGGCTGCCGGTCCCTCGTCGTCCGTAGGCACATTGTTCTCCTGCGAATAGTAGTGAATGTCCAAGTAGTCGACCAGTGTCACGCCGGTCTGCTGCTTGTAGGCTGCAATCTTCTGCAGGTACCACTCAAGGAAAGGCACGCCGCCGTGTGCCGCACGGTCCGGACCTTCCGCACAATTGTCCGCGGAGGAGTAGAAGTAGGCGCACCAGCCCCAAGAAGTGGGCCCATACACACGTGCCTGGCTATCCTTTGCCTTAATAGCAGCGCCATATTTCTCTGTAAAACCCCAAATCTCATCGTACGTCGGCGGATTCGGATGTACGTCGCGATGCGTTACATGCCAAATTTCAGGCTCGTTGTCGAGCGCATAGTCGTGCACGAGGTTGCCCGTGCGGTCGGCGATATGGTCGATCCAGCGGGTGGCGAAATCGACGCCGACCCGCTTGGACGTGTCGAACGGATCGTTGTTCGTAATGAGCGTGTCATACGTGCCGCGCACCACGCCGTTGCCGGCATCCGGCAGCTCGGTCGCCCAGCTCGATTGCAGGCCGTATTTGTTCTGCGAGAAGCCGTATGTGATCTCCCTCGACTTCGGCGTCCAGCCGATCGTCGGGATCGTCAGCAGCACCTTGCCCTGCTTGCTCAGCACGTTGTCCATGAAGCGGTCCGCCATCGAGCCGTTCGGCAGCTGCGACGGTTTGTCGTGCTCATACGGGTAATTCATGAAATACCAGTCGGATGCCCGGTTCGCCACGTCCAGCTCCCAGTTGTAGCGAGTCGTGTTGTTGCCGCCCCAGCGTTGAACCGGGAAGGCCAGCTTGGACTCCGTTGGATGCGTATCGTCAAAGTTGATGCCATAGATGTCCGGATTAATCGCCCGGCGGTCCGCATTTTTGTCGACGGTCACTTGAACAGACGGCAGTTCCGGCTGCGGCAGCTGTCCGGCGGCCGTATTGCGCAGCAGGCTGACATCGTCGATGTACACCGCCGCTTGATTCGCTTCCGTCGCCGCTTGGAAAATAAGTCCGTCAAACGACTCGTTGTGCAACCCCATGTCGGCGAAGTTCACGACAAATTGCGTCCACTGCCCGGCGGGTATCGAACCATTCGGGACATACCGGCTTAAATCCACTGTCCCTTGCGCCGAACCTCCGTTGTACACATGTAGCATTAGCTCCTGACCGCCGGTTGTCCCGCCATGCAGCCAGAACTCCACGCCGTAATACTCGGACACCGTGCGCTTGTCGCTCGAAGAGAACCACACTCCGTCCCAGCCGTCCGGCTCGAACTTCACGGCATACGAACCGCCGTGCCGTTGCTCCGCATTCGCCAAATCTTTGTCATGCCAGCTGAAATTACGGAACCCGTTCTTCAAAGCATCGTCATACACCGTCTCCAGCGCAATCTCAGCCACCTGCACATACGCGACCGCAGTATGCCCTTTGAACGTCGCGGTGATCTTGGCGATCCCCACCGTCGCCGCCGTCAATTGCCCCTTCTCGACCCGGACAACGTCCGGACGATCTGAAACCCATACCGCATCCTGCGTTACATCGGCCGTCACACCCGTCTCCAGGAACGACTCCGCCGTCAGGCTATGCGCTTCTCCGGGAAGCAGCACCGCTTGCGGACGGTCCATGCGCACTTCGACTACCGCAGGAGGAGCTACATATTTGCGTACAAGGGCGATGTCATCCAAATACACCGTGCCTTGCGTCGCACCTACACCGGCAATGAGCAAGCCGTCGAACAGCTGGTTCGGCAACTCGAGCTCCGGCAGCATAATCACCGCCTTCACCCACGTGTCCGCTGGAATCACGTCACCGCTGTCGCCCACAATCGCCCCGTTCAGCGACACTTCCTTCACCGGCTGCCCGCCGAGCATAAACACCAGCTTCAGCTGCTGCCCGCCTGTCGCGCCGCCATTCAGCCACAACGTCAGCTTCTCGTACTCCTTCGAGGTCATGAAGCGGTCGCTGTAGAAATACAACGCATCGTCGCCGCGAGTCTCGAATCGGATCGCTGTCCCTCCGGTATGCACCGTGCCGCTCTCATCCAGCGAGTGAGTGGCCCAGCCGAAATCGGAGAACCCTTCTCCTATCGCATCCGCGTATACATAACGCCCGTCCATCGGCTCAATCGGCAAGCGAGGCTGCGAGCTCGGAGTCGGCGTCGGGGTTGGCGTTACGGTTGGAGTCGCGCCAGGTGTTGCCGTCGGAGCAGCTGTCGGCGTACCAGCCGGCGTGCCGATCGGCGTTGCCGTCGGTGGCGGTGAGCCGCTTGGCGTGCCTTCCCCGCTGACGGTTACGAACGCCATGTCGTCGAGATATATCGGCTCCTGATCCCCCGCGCCCCACAGCCAGATGCCGTCAACCAGCCCTTGCAGCCCGATGTCTTTTAACCCGACGTTTACCTCCGTCCACTTCCCGGCCGGTACAACGCCGCCTGGGAGGAAGCTTTCCACCTGGCGCTCCACCAACGTCCCGCCTCCAAGCGAGAACACCAGCTTCAGCGACTGTCCGCCTTTCGTGCCGCCATGAATCCAGAACCGGAACGCATCATACTCGTCCACGTTCATCACGCGGTCTTTGTACAAATACATCGCTTTGCCTTCATCCGGATCAAGCTGCATCGCCGCCGTTCCCGAATGCACCTGCTCCGTGCTGGCGTCGTTCATCGGCATCCAGCTGTAATTGACGAACTCGCTCGAGATCGAGTCCTTATAAACCGTCAGCTCCCGGATCGAAGCCCCCTGCACCTCCGATACTCCCGGCGTCCAAGCCGGAATGAGCAGCGACGCCGCCAGCAGTCCCGCCGTCAGCTTCGCCGTCGCTTTTTTCCACTGCCAAGCCCTTGCCATCCTTCATTCTCCTCCCGTCCGTATCCTACAACTTTTCCTTCACATGACTCCCTTGATTCCTTGCATCCTTAGCATAATTCCAGAACTTGTATGCCCGATAGTTACAGCGTGTCATGTCTTTTGTCATAAGCGGCCGACACCCGTCATTTCTTCCTTCGATCCTCTGCCCGAACCCCTGCATTTGTGATACGCTGAGAAAAAAAGAGCAAAGGGCTGGAGCGACATGACTGCCACAACGCCTGCGGGCGTGACCCGCCTCCTCATCGCAGACGACCAGACGCTGCTAAGGGATGGGTTGCAGACCATCTTGAACATGGAAGACGACTTCGAGGTCATCAAAGTAGTGAGCAACGGGGTGGAAGCCTGCGAAGCAGTGGAGAGCCTGAGGCCGAATCTCGTGCTGATGGATATCAAAATGCCGCAGATGGACGGAATCGAAGCGATGAAGCGGATCAAGCGGGATTACCCGGGGACGATCGTGCTGATGCTGACAACGTTCGCGGAGGACAAATATATTGTGGAATCGATGGCCGGCGGCGCCGACGGGTTCCTGCTCAAGGACATGCCGGGGGATCGCATCGTGGAAGTGGTGCGCGACGCCGCCAAGGGGCATATCATGCTGCCGGCCGCCATCGCCGCCAAGCTCGCCGCGCGGCTGTCTTCGTTCGTGCCCGCCGGGACCGACGCCTTCGACGAACGCGAGCTGAAGCAGCAAGGACTGACGCTGACCGAGCGGGAGCGCCGCATCAGCATGCTGATGCTGGAAGGGTATTCGAACAAGCAGATCGCCGGCAGCCTGTTCATGAGCGAGGGCACGGCGCGGAACTACATCAGCATCATCTATAACAAAATCGGCACAAGCGACCGGCAAAAGGCAATCGCCCTGCTGAAGGAGCTGATGCTGAAGGATGCCACTTAATCCGATTAAGCCGAAATGGATGCAAGCCCCGGAGCGAAGCTCCCGGCGAGAAAGGGCAGCCGCCGTCCTGCTGCTCTTGCTGTGCGTGTGCACAGCGGTCGCGGGTTTGCTGACATCGTTCCCGAGCCGTTCGATCGCCGCGGAAGGCTCGTCTCCTGCCTTGCTGGAAGACGGGCGGGAGTTGAAATACAGCTTGGTTCACAAATGGATGGTGCATTGGGGGGACTTGCGCAAAGAAGAGCTGAGTGCCGCAGCCGAATGGGAGCCGTTCGACGAGCAAGCCTGGAAGCGGATGAGCAGCTATAAGGGAGTTATCTGGATCAAGCGGGATCTCCCGTTGCTGCTGCCCGCACGGGACCCGAACTTATTCCTGCTCGGCTGGAAGCAATTCGACGTCTATATTGACGATCGCCTCGCCTACCGCGCCCATCCGGGAGAGCCGTATCCGAGGCGCAATCCCGTAGCGACCATCTCCGCAGTCAATCTGGAGCCGAGCGATGCGGGGAAGGAGGTGGCGATCCGCCTGGTCTGGAACGGAGAACCGTTCCGACCCGGCTGGAATGTTCTCACCACTCGTTATGACATCTTGCTGAGTCTTATTCGGGGAGAGTGGCCGCTGGCCCTCTATTCCGCCTGGTTCCTAGCGGCAGGACTGACCGCGCTCACCCTCTTCTTCCGACGGCGGAAGGAGTCGCTCTACCTCTGGTTTGGCCTGCTGTTCATGGCTGCCGGAGGCGGTACGTTGCTATCGATGCAACTGGGACAGTGGCTATTCGAGACCTCCGCCACCTTCTACTGGAAAGATCTGATGCTGCCGTTCGGCATGTATGCGTTTCTCGGCTTTTATGGCGCCGCACTGCGACTCAGCCGCAGCTGGATCTACCGCGCGATGCGCAGCCTGGTGCTGCTCTATACGGCCTTCACGTTCGCATGCGGCTGGAGCAACTCCGACTTGTACCGGTTTATGCTCGTGGATGCGTTGCCTTACATGTTCATCCCGGTCTTCGCGATAGTCAGCGTCACCTTGTTCCGGCAATACCGACGTGAATCTCGCACCGTGGAGACGGTATGGCTGCTTCGGGCGTATGTCCTTCTCGTCCTGACGGCCTTGTTCTATCTAGCGATGAACACTTCGCTCCAACTGCAGGAATGGATCAACTTGCTGCCCTGGCTGCTGTACCATCTCACCGCCACGCTGCTCTACATCGGACTGCTGCTCTTCATGGTCTGCCTCGCAATGGTGCTCGTCCTGCGGTTCTCCGAGGTGTATCGCCAGGTTGAGCGCAGCCGCCGGGAGCTCGCGCTCAAGCATGAGGAGCTCGAGCAATTCCACCGCTCGCTGGAGCGGCTCGTCGAGGTGCGGACGCAGGAGCTCGCCCAGGCGAACCGGTCGCTCGCGGCATCGCTGCGCGAGAAGGCGGAGACGCTCGCCGAGGTGTCCGTGCTCGAGGAGCGTAACCGGATCGCGCACGAGATTCACGACGTCGTCGGCCATACGTTGACGGCGGCGATCGTGCAGCTGGAGGCGACGAAGAAGCTGGCGGCGCGCGATCTGACGAAGGCGGCGGAGAAGCTCGACACGATCAACGGGCTCGTGCGCAAAGGCTTGGACGACATCCGCCGCTCCGTCCGCATCTTGAAGGACGAAGGCGAGAGCGGTCCGTTCGACCTGCACGCCGCGCTGGAGGAGCTGATCCGCGAGACGGAGCAGACGATGGGCGTCAGCGTGGACGCCGACATCGAGCGGCTGCCGCCGGACGATTCGCTCGGCTGGCTGACCCAGCGCGTCGTCTACCACGCGCTGATGGAGGGCCTCACGAACGGCATCCGGCACGGCGGGTGCAGCCGGTTCCGGTTCCGGCTGTACCGCGCGGACGGACGGCTGCAGTTCCGGCTGACGAACGACGGCACGCCGTTCGGCACCGCCCGACCCGGCTTCGGACTGACGACGATGATGGAACGCATCCAGCTGCTCGGCGGCACCGCCGAAGTCGGCACCGGCCCGGACGGCGTCGGCTGCGAGCTGGCCGTCACGCTGCCGCTGGCCTCGCTGGCGGATGCGATGTAGATAGAGAGGCCGGAGCTACACCTAGCTCCGGCCTCTTTATTCAGTCCAATTGTAGGTATTGCTGTCGGCTTCAACCCGGACAAAACCCCGCATTCGCCTTGCACATCTGCTTCGCATACGTCGGATCGAGCTTGCTCAAGTCGTTGAAGTAGTCCGCGATGATATGGTTCGCCGCCATCGATCCGTCCTGGAACGTCAGTTGGGACAGCTCCCGCACATGCATGTAATAGTAGATCGTGCCGTCGAGCGGCAGCGGGTAGACGACCGGCGGCAAATGCGGCACCACGTCGTACTGGTTGGCGATCCGGTGGCCGACGCTCACCCGCTTGTTGAACGCATCGGCGAACGTCTGATTGCCGACCCGCGGCGAGCCGTACGTATAGACGACCGGCGTGCGGAATTTTGTATTCGACGCCACGTCGAGCGCGCACAGCGTAGCCAAAGCACCGCCCAGACTATGGCCGGTAATGAACAACCTCTTGCTGTCGGACAGCTTGGCTAAGGCGGCCAAGACGTTTTTGCGAGCGGAGCTGTAAATCTCGGTGAACCCGTGATGCGTCCAGCCGGCATCCTTCGCATATTTGTATTTCACTTGCCGCGCCATCGCATTGGACATCCAATCGGACTGCGAGCTGGTGCCCCGGAACGCCACGATGATCTCCGAAGCCGATTCCAGCACGAACCCGAACCACTCCAGCTGCCCGCCGAACGAAACGGCCTTGAATGGAGCGACCAGTTTATAGCCTTTCGGCACGACGAATGTCCCGGCCGTATTGCCGTACTGCGTGTACGTCTGTCCGCATACCGCCGCCAGGAAAATCGCCTTTTTCTTGTCTAAGGGCTGGTCCTTCATAACGCCTTCCCCTCTTCTCCTCAACATCCTGCCATGTTTCATTTTATGAAGAAGAGGAAAGGTTGGTTCCGGCCCGCAGCTCGAGGCAGCCTACATATTTCCACAGTCTGGGCCTACAGCAACAGGAGTTCGGCAGTCCTTTGTCGAATGGTATTCCTATATTCCTAGATGCATGCGGAGGACCCCATGATTGATTCGCTTCGAGAGATTGCGCTATTCGCCAACTTGGACAGCTACCAGCTGCAAAATATCGCAGATAAATGCACATTGAGGACGTACAAAGCCGGCACCATCCTGTTCCGGGAAAACGAACCGGGCACCGTGTTCTACCTCGTCGTCTCCGGCACGGTTAAGATCTTTACATCCAACTCGCGCGGCGAGGACAAAATCATGACGATCCTGAGTACCGGCGACAGCTTCGGCGAGCTCTCGCTTCTGGACGGGCGGCCCCGTTCGGCTACCGCTCAGGCGATTGAGGAGACGACGGTCATCTCGCTGGCGGCGAAAAGCTTTCAGGTGCTGCTCAAAACCCACTTCGACCTCAACCTCAGCATTCTGAAGCAGCTCAGCATCCGGCTCCGGGAGACGAACCAGCAGGTGCATGATTTGACTTACATGGATGCGCGGCAGCGGGTTGTGAAAAATTTGATCAAACTCGCCAACGATCACGGCACCCGCGGCGGCACGATGGTCAAGTTCCAGATCAACCTGAACTACGACGAGCTGTCTCAACTGGCCGGCGTGGCCAAACCCCTCGTGTTCCAAGTGCTGGCCGAGCTGCAGAACAAACGGATTCTCACCGTGTCCGGCAATACATATTTGCTCGATCTTAGGCAGCTGTAGGGGAGTTGCGCGGCAATAACGTGACGGCATATCGCTTTTTCACCAAAGGGCAGTTACCGTGGCAAAATAAGCATCTCCCATAACGCTATTTGGTTAGGCAAGGTGGCTGCCGGCCTGTCTGCCTGCCCGCTCGTTCGCTGGCGGCCTCCCCCGCCTCGCCTCACCACACGAACCGGCTCGGCTTCACGCCGCCCAGGTCTTGCACCTCGATCGCCAAGCTGCGCAGCGTCTGCTTGGCGGGATCAAAGTGGCGGCCGGTCGCGTCGGCGAAGTCGCCGAGGTGGTAGCTGCTGCCGCCGCGCGGCACGACCGGCGACGTGTAGCGGTACTTTCCGTTGATCGTGATCGTCGCGCCGTTCCATACATGCCGGTTGCCGTTGTCGATCATCACATGCTCCGGCGTCGCGGTCAGCGAGACGACCAGCCGGTTCGCGCCGCTCGCGTTGTCGCCGCCAAGCCCGCCGCAGCCGCTCAAGCCGAGCGCCACCAGCAGCAGCAGAGCCGCCGCTAATGTCAGCAGCTTCTTCTGCCGCTCCACCTGCCGATCCATCTGCTGCTCCA
The DNA here is from genome assembly GCF_004000845.1 of Paenibacillus koleovorans NBRC 103111. Classification (GTDB taxonomy): domain Bacteria; phylum Bacillota; class Bacilli; order Paenibacillales; family NBRC-103111; genus Paenibacillus_AA; species Paenibacillus_AA koleovorans. Next base: position 26,686 of record NZ_BIMA01000042.1, on the reverse strand, counting down.
CCTGCTGCTCCACCTGCTGCTTCTGCAGCTTCACCTGCGCCAGCCCCTGCAACGGCAAATGCATTCGCAAGCCCCCGGTCCCCCGAGGCTTTTTTAGTTTTACCATACGGCCCTCCACGCCCTTATTTCACATAAGTGAGACTGAGGTCGAACATCAGGTTATGCGCCTTCGGATGGGAGCGATGCACCTCGACCGCGATCGTGTTCGTCCCGCGCACCAGCTTGTCGAGATGCCCCGTCAAATTGAACGTCGCGTAAATATTCCCTTCGCTCGCGTACGCCAGGGACCGGTAGTCGATCAATCCGCCCTTGATGGAGTCGCGCGCCACCTCCGTCCCGTTGATGTAAGCGACATAGCCGTCCTCGTACGTGATGTGCAGCAGCAGCTCCTTGAGCGTCGAAGGATCCTCGTCCACCGTGAACGTCTTGCGGAAATAGTGCGCCGGCGACTTCGCCGAAGGCGTAAGCTTCGTCCGCAGCATCCGCTCATGGACTGGCACCCAGCTGTACCCCAGCGGTCCGCGGCCAATGTCCCAGCCGGAGTCGTTGAACTTGGCGCTCCGCCAGTCGTCGTCCGGCAGTTGAAACCGCTTCTCGATCGGTTGCTCGCCGGTCAGGTCCATCCCTTCCGGGATGACCGCTTTCACGTCGGCGCCTGCCGCGTGGTACCGCCAGAGCGACTGCACCGCGACGAGCGTGCGCTCTTGCCCGGCGTCGGCATACAGCCGGTTCGTCGCATCCAGCACAAGCTGGTCGAGCGCCTCGCCGCCGCGATTCTCCGCCACGACCTTCAGCTTGCTCGCGACGCCGGACACGATCAGCAGATGCGGCTCCGCGAACTGCCGTCCCGCCTCCCACACGCTCCAGCCCGCGGCTCCGCCTGACGTCGTGGCCCGGCTCATCACCGAGGGCTCCGTCACCACGGTATCCGTCGGCACATACAGCCGCCCCTGTGCAGCGACGAACACGGCATTGATTTTCGCCTGCTCCATCGCTTTCCAGAAGTCCACGGCCACGGCTCCGGACCCCGGTCCGGAGCCCGCTCCGCCCCCAGCCGCGCCAGGCTCCTCGCCGATCCAGACGAGCTTCGGCCCGCGGCCTCCCGCCGCCGCTTCGCGCAGCACCCAATCGAGCTGCTCGCGCGCACCGGCTGCGCCTCCGCCGTTCAGCCGCTGCCCGTTCAGGAACAGCAGCCTGGCACTACCGATCGTCGAGCTGTACACGGTGCGGCCGTAGCCCGGCAATTCTTCCGCCGGCACATAACTGTACAGCCGTTCGAATTGCTCGGCGGTGACGCCGTCCCCGAACACCGGCATGTAACGATGCGACGGCAGCGGCGCCTTCCCTCCCGTCGACATCGACGCTGAAGCCGCTGCGCCAGCGTAAGCCCCGCCATCTCCGACGAACAACGGCATATCGGGTCTGTCTTCGATCCACTCCCGCACCTCGTCATCCGGCGTCCCTGCGCTGAAGGAAGCCGCCTGGAACGAAGGCGGCGCCAAATCCGCCTGCAGCATGCCCTCATAAGGAAAATGCGTCAGCAGCACCGATCCGCCGAGCAGCAAAACCCAGGCCGTGACGATGTACAGCAGCTTGAATTTTTTCAAATGCGACACGCCGTATCTCTCCTCCTATCTCTCTTACGACGCCGTAGTTGGATTCCAGCCGAACCAGGCATGAATCACCGGAGGCCAGAACAGCAATGTCACGAGCAGCACGCCGGCCAAGAAGGCATACAGCGCGGGCTTCAGGGGCACGCTCCGCCGATGCAGCAGCAGGAACAGCAGCACCCAGCTCCCGAGCCAGACGATGAGCCCGATCGTTTCTTTGCCCGCGAACGGGCCGATTTTTTGCCAGCCGGGAATCCAGACCGCCAGCTTGAGCAGGAACAGATTCGCCTTGCTCGGCATCGCCATGCTCCACAGATGGCTGGCCAAGAGAGCCGCCATCCCGAGCCACATCGCCAGCAGCGCCGCGGCCAGCTCCCCGCTTTTCGGAGTCGCACGCATAACGGGCCTGCCCCCTCTCTATACGATTCTCAGCTTCGTAATCCCAATCCCGAACACGAACCCGATCAGCAGAAAAATCCACATCAGCGTCACGAGCAGCGCGACCACTGAGGACACGTCCTGAAGCTCGCCGAACCGTCCGCGAAACCGCCACAGCACGTAGCTGGCTCCGAGCCCAAGCGGCAGCGGGAACAGCGCAACGAATTCCTTGAACTCCATCATCACGAGATGATTGACCGGCGCGTTGTACATAAACCATTGCTGCACGCTGTCCGGGGCCCGGTAGCCCATATAGATCCAATTGCCGAACACGATCGTCGCCAGCACCAGCGCATTCGTGATCCAGAGCGATCGCTCAAGTCTTTTCGCCGACCCTTCCTTGCCCCGCAGAAACGGATACAGCCCGTGGAGGACGTAGCAGGATACGAGCACCGTCAGCGTCGCTCCCATGCCGTGCAGGATGCTGTCAAGCTTGTGATTGCTGATGCTGAAGAGGTTGAACAAGGGGATTAGCATAAAAAAGAAGGCGGCCGCAATTCCTTGCGTAACCGCCATATCACGTGTACCGAATACAGGCTTCATGAAGAGAGAATCCCCTTCCCTGGTCTCTGTCTGTCCTATTGCATGGCCTTCGCCAGGCCTGCCCCATCTTATGGCGTTGTCACGAGCACATCGTCATATCGGATATCCCCGTACGTCTGCATCAAGCCGCCCTTGCCGCTCGAGAAGGCGCTATCGGTTGCGGTCAGCTCGAGGTTGCCGTTCACGTACAGGTTGATCGTCGGTCCGTTCAACTGCGCCTTCAGCGTATGCCACGTCCCCGTCGAGAGCGTGACGCCGGTCTTCGTCGCCAGCCGCGTGAACACGCCGGCTACTTGCTTCGTGATGCGGAGCTCGCCCGCCGTCGCGTTGTAGTTCAGGATGTAGTAGTTGGTCGCATCCTGATAACGAGCCATTAAGCCGACGGACTTGTCGCCGCTGCCCCACGAGTTGATCTTCACCTTGGACTCGAGCGCGTAGTTGCCCCAAGCCGTGCCGGTGATCGCCCGCGAGATCGCATCGGTGTTCGGCGTCCGGTAGGTGACGGTGCCGTCGGTGACATACGTCCAGTTGCCATCCACGACCGACCAGCCGTTCGCTACGCCGTCGTTGAAGTTCTCGTCGAGCAGCGTAATCCGGCTCACGGCCACGTCGTCATAACGAACGTCGCCGTTCGTCTGCATGACGCCCGCACCGCCGGCCGTCAGCGCACTGTCGGTCGCGCTCAGCTGAAGCGTGCCGTTCACGTAGAGCTGGAGCGACGAGCCGACGAGCTCGGCCTTGAACGTGTGCCACGCGCCGGTCGACAGCGTGAAGGCGGTTTTCGTCGCCAGCCGCGTGAACACGCCGTTCACCTGCTTCGTAATGCGGAGCTCCGACGCCGTCGCGTTGTAGTTCAGGATGTAATAGTTGGTCGGATTCGTGTAGCGCGCAATCAACCCTACGGATCGATCCCCGCTGGCCGCCCAGCTATTGATCTTCACCTTGGCTTCCGTGCGGTAGTCCCTCCACGTCGTATCGCCCACATAAGCGCGGGCCATGCTGTCCGTCGAAGGCGCCCTCAGCACCTTAGTGCCGTCGGTGATGACGCTCCATGTGCCGTCGATCATCGTCCAATCCGCCGCAGCGCCGCTCTCGAAGTTCTCGCTGTACGGGATCGGAGGCGCCGGCACCGGTACCGTCCGCGAGACGGAGAAGTTGTCGAGCAGGTTGTTATTGATGTCATACGTCTTGAACGTGGCGAGACCGTCCGCGATGTCGACGACCGTATACTGGTAGCTGGCCAGCGGCCCGACCGTCAAGTTGCGCGTGTCCGACGTGATCGAGTTCAGCGGAGCGCCGCCGCCGCCGATCGTCAGCTGGTTGATCGCGTTCGTGAACGTCTGCCCGCTGCCGTTAAAGCTGCTGTCAATCAAGCGACGGTTGTAATTGTGCTCATGGCCAACCAACACGGCTGTCACGTTGTATTGGTCCACGATATCCCAGAGCGCATCACGCTGAGCCGCGTTCGAATCGAGCGAGTTGCCATAGTGCGCGCCGACCGGGTAAGCCGGCACATGAAACTGGATGATGTTGTGCGTCATCCCGTTGTTGTTCAGCACGTTCGTCAGCCAAGCCCGCTGCGTCGCATCGATTACGTAATTGCCGCTGCCGTCGCGGCGATTCGAGTTCAGCGTGATGATCCGGGTGTTGCCGTAGTCAAAATAATAAGCCGACCGCTGATAGCCGCTTAGCTGCCCGTTCGGCAAATGCGGGAACACCGTCGAGAACACCGTCTCGTTGTGCTCGTGATTGCCCAGCGCCGGGTATATCATCGTCATCGGGTAATAATCGTCGACGATATTGCTCCAGTCATTCAGCTGCGTCTGCACATCGGAGCCGCCGTACACCTGATCCCCTGTGAAGAGGATGAACGCCGGCTGGACGGACAGACCCTTCACCTTGGTCATCAAGGAGCGTAGCGTCGTTTCATTGACTCCGTAGGTGGAGCCGCGGGTATCGCCCATGACGACGAAGCGGAACGAGGTCGTTACGGCGGTTGCCGGGTCGCTGCGCGACCAGAGAATCGCCGTACCCAATAACAGTATGAACCCCGCGGTCATGAGGAGAAGCCGGGCTCTGCGGGTTCGCAGGAAAGAACGAATGGTCACTTCGGTCACCCTCCTTATGGCGTCGTCACGTTGAAGTCATCGAAACGGATGTCGCCATAGGTTTGCAGCAAGCCAGGCTTACCGGTCGACAGCGCACTGTCCGTCGCCGTCAGCTCCAATGTGCCGTTGACATACAGCTTGAGCGTCGAGCCGTTCAGCTCCGCCTTGAACGTGTGCCAGGTTCCGGTCGAGAGCGATACGCCGGTCTTCGTCGCGAGACGCGTGAACACGCCCGCTACTTGCTTCGTGATGCGGAGCTCGCCCGCCGTTGCGTTGTAGTTCAGGATGTAGTAGTTGCTGTTGTCCTGATAGCGGGCCAATAGCCCGACCGACCGGTCGCCGGTGGCGTTCCAGGCGTTGATCTTCACCTTGGACTCCGCGGAGTAGTTGCCCCAAGTGCCTGTGCCGCCTACAGCACGGGACATCGCATCGGTGCTCGGTGTCCGGTAAGTCACCGTACCGTCCGTGACGAACGTCCAGTTGCCGTCGATGACGGTCCACCCGTTGGCCGTACTGTCCTCGAACTGCTCGGTCAGCAGCAGCTGCTTCGCGTTGAACGTATCATAGCGGACATCGCCGTTTGTCTGGATCAGGCCGGCCGCGCCGGATGTCAGGCTGCTGTCGGTGGCGGTCAGCTGCAGCGTGCCGTTCACATACAGATTGATCGTCGAACCGCTAACTTCAGCCTTCATCGTGTGATAGGAGCCTGTCGCCAGCGAGACGCCGGTTTTCGTCGCCAAGCGGGTGAACGTGCCGTTTACTTGCTTCGTGATCCGGTATTCGCCGGCGGTAGCGTTGTAGTTGAGAATGTAATAATTGCTAGGATTGGAGTAACGGGCAAGCAACCCGACGGAGCGGTCGCCCGAAGCAGCCCAGGCATTGATTTTCACACGAGCTTCGGCATTGTAATTCGTCCAAGTGTTGTTCCCCACGATGGAGCGCGCCATCGCGCTAGTGGACGGAGCGTTGTACGCTTTAACCGCGCCATCGGTGATGACGCTCCACCCGCCTTCGATCGGCGCCCAATCGGTCGCCGTGTTGTCTTCGAACGTTTCCGCGTATGGCAGTGTGGCATTGGAGGAAACGACGGAAGAAGGCGGTGCAATCTCGCTTTGGATCGATGTGATCGTAGCGCCTGTCGTGTTGCTGAACCGCACTTCGTCATGGTACACGACGCGGTGGTTGACGACCGACGGGCTCGGAGAGGCTGCCCATACCCATTTGTAGATGCCCATCTTGAATTGGGCCGTTTCGCCTGAATAGTTGTTCGCCTGTGTGTATGTCATCTCCAGGGAATAATTGGAGCTTTGGGTCGGAATGCGCTTATACACTTCCAGCAGCGCGTTGGTGTTCGTATCGCGCCATTTGACATGGAAAATCCAGTCGGTCCAGACGCCCTTCTCGATCGTCCCCACGGACTGCTGGTAGCCGTTCGTCGCGGTGCTGTCGTTGCGGACGTCGACTTTCCACGTATTGCCCTCTGTCACGAGCGCGAGCGGAGGAGAACCGCCGCCTTCATGATGCCATTGGGCGAGAATTTCACGCGACGTATCCGGGCAGTAGTTCTCGCCCGTATCGGAGCAAGAACCGCCGTCATCGCCGGTCGTCGGGATGAAGATGCTGAACGCGTACCAGCGTTCGGAGCCGATTGGATCGAGCGGCTCGTACACGAGCTCGGTCCGCTTGCTGCCAACGATATTCACCGGATCGTTCTTGTACAGCTCGAACCGCATCGATTTGTTGCCTGCGCGCACCGGCGCATTCGGATACGTCGCCGAAGGGACGACGTTGCCCCAGTGGCTCGGCCCTGCGCAAGGGCTAGGAGTACACGTACCGCTCTTATACTGCACTTGACGTGTAATCCAACCGCTCATCGTACCCGATTCGAAGTCGCCCGTGAAGTAAGTAGCCGCCGACGCGGAAGGCACGGCCCCGATGAGGCCCAGCAGCAAGGACAAGGTCAGCATGCCTACAAGTGATAAACGTTTCTTTTTCACAATTTCACTCCTCCAATAAGTTGGATTTCAAGTTGGTGACTGAACCTAGCTGTCATCTCGCGAAACCGATCCGTCGGCACGGATTTTGCCCATCGTATCTTGGTGATCAAACAGGTTCGACAAGAGCTGCTTGAGGATGAGGTTGAGGCGGCGTACCCCCTTCCAGGAATTAGGCGGACGGTCCGTCCTTGCCGGGACAGGCCCCCCTATTGCCTTAGCCCTATTTTAGTAGCGCTTACATTCCGGGAACAATAGCGGCATTTGAAGGATTCTCCCCAATTTTCCGATTTTCCATAAAGCAATGACAAATTCGCAAAAGCGACATATCCGCGTGGGCTCGGCCAAAAAAATTCACAAAACGGAGCAACATCCGGCCCCTCTCCTGCGTCAGAATCATTGGAAAACATTACCCATCCAATATTAGGAGGATTGTACATGCCCTTCGCTAAAAAGACAGCCGCCCTCGCTTTGTCGACCGCTCTTCTGTTGTCCTTAGCTCCTTCCGCATTCGCCGATGAGGCGGTATCCGGCATGGCGCCGGCTAAACCGATCAGCAGCAGCCTGCCCATCGGAGCCGGAGGATCATCCGGCAGCGGCAGCAGCGGAGCCAGCACCGCCGTGAACGCCAAGATCAGCAAGGATGCGGCTGTCGAAGCCGCCAAACAAGCCGTCTCGATCCCAAGCGATTATGTACTGCAGAACATCAGCTTCAGCAGCTCTATGAGCGGCTCGGGCGGAGCCTGGGGCCTCAGCTTCGAGAAGCGCGATCAGAACCGCTACCTCGGCAGCCTGAACGTGACGATCAATGCCGACAACGGCCAGTTGATCCAGTACTCGAGCTATGTGAACGACCCGGATCAGGTTCCGTCCTACCCGCCGAAGGTCGACTTCGCCGGGGCGAAGACGCTGGCGCAGGAGCTGCTTCAGAAGATGCACGCGGGCGAAATCGACTCGCTTCTTTACAATACCGAGTTCGAGAAGTCGTTCAAGCCGCCGCTCAGCGGGCAAGTCCGTTACACCATCCGCTACGACCACGCGGTGAACGGCGTCCCGTTCCCTCAGAACTACATTCAATTCTCCTTCGACGGGGACGGCAAGTGGGTGGACTACCAGTATCGCATGAACGACCAAGTGGAATTCGGAGACGCCTCCAGGCTGCTTTCTCCGGAAGACGCGCTGGAGAAGTATCGCGCCGCCATCAAGGCCGAGCTGAACTACATCGTCATTCATCCGAGCAAGGGCAACCGCAAGCCGGTGCCGGTGCTCAGCTATTCCACACCGCTATACATGATGGATGCCGTCACGGGCAGCCTGCTTGATTCGAAGGGCCAGCCGCTCGGCGAGCTTCCGGCACCTCAGCCGCTGACGGAGAAGCCGCTTGCCGTCAAACCGGCCGGAGGCCAGAATTTGACGCAAGAACAGGCGATCGCCAAAGTGAACGCGCTGCTGCCGCCGCCGGAAGGCGCCGTCCTGCAGAACGCATCGTTCAACGAGAACGTCGACACGAAGCAGGGCACCAGCGTATCGAGCTGGGGTTTGTCGTGGCAGACGAAGCCGGATGCGAAGACCGGCGATTCGATCTACATCAGCGCTTCAGTGAATAGCCAGACCGGAGAAATCCTGAGCTACAACCGCTACAAACCTTACAGCTATGACAAAGCCGGCTCTTCGGAAGAAGAGAAGCTGGCGCTTGAGTCGACGGAAAAGGCTAAAGGCGTCGCGGTTGACTTCGTGAAGAAGGTGATGCCGCATTTCTCCAGCGAGCTGTTCCTGGACGATGCCAACCTGGCGGCCATCCCGCTTGCGGATTTGCAGCGGATGCGCTCGATTTCATTCAACTTCAAGCGGCTAGTGAACGGCATCGAGGCCGAGAGCGAGTCCCTCTACGTCGGCGTCAACCTGTACACCGGCGAAGTGGAGAGCTACTGGAGCAACCTGTCCGACCTCGTATATCCGAACGACGCCGGCAAGGCGATCGATGCAGAGAAGGCGGAGGAGCTGCTGCTGTCCCCTTACACGCTGGAAAAACGTTACATGGTGATAGGCGGCGATAGCGGGTATGGGGTATACGGGAAAACGTTGCCTTACCCGGGTCCCGACGCTTCGACTTCGACGCCGCAGAAAGCCCAAGTGGTCTATATGCCGGTGTCGAAAAACCCGAGCGACTACGTGTTCCTGGATGCCGTTACCGGCGAGTGGAAGACGCGGGATACCGGGGAACCGACCACGCTCGGCCAAACCGTCGTCACCGATCTGGAGTCGCATTGGGCGAAGCGCGAGCTGCAGCTGATGGTCGACTACAAAGCGATCGACGCCAAGGACGGCCTGGTGAATCCCGACCAGGCGATCAAACGCGGCGAGCTGATCAAGATGCTCATCATCGCCATGAACGGCGGCTACTACAACGCCACCTACGCCGCCAACCGCAAAGCCACATTCTCCGACGTCGCGAACGGCTCCGAGTACTTCGCTTACGTCGAGTCCGCAGTCGATCAGAATTTGATCGACCCGAGCAAGCAGGCGACATTCAACCCGGAGAGCAGCATGTCCCGCGAAGAAATGGCGGAGCTGCTCGTCCGCGCGCTCGGCTACAGCAAGCTAGCGGCTACGCCGGGCCTGTTCAATCTGAGCACGGCCGATGCCGACGCCATCACGCTGAAGGGGCACGTGGCGATCATCACGAGCCTCGGCATAATGAGCGCGGCGAACGGCGTATTCGACCCGGCGACGCAAGTGACCCGCGCGCAAGCGGCCACTGCGTTCTTCCGCTACCTGGAGAAGCGCGCCGCGCTGCAGGATACGCCGATCCGGGCGTATTGATCGGCTTAACAACGACCCCCCTCCGCAGTTCGACTTTGCCGGACTGCGGAGGGGGGTTTTGTTGTGTGCCCTGCAAAAACAGCGACGCAATTGGGCGAATTCGGACTCCGGTTTTCCGCGACAATCTCCCTCTCCAATTCGAATATTTCGGACTACAGTAAACTATCCTCTTCCCGCCGCCTAGCCTATGGCAAGCAGGGGCTGGTGCAGGAAACGGGACACAGGAGCAGTCAGCAGGCAAACTAACCCCAAAAGGAAGGCCTCGTGACCAAGGTCACGAGGCCTTCCTTCAATCCATCCTAATAAGCCCAACGATATAAATCATTGCCGTTGCTGAAGTACACGTTGCCGTAATAGTCCAGGGAGGCGCTGTTCACCGCAGTCGATGCCGTAAAGTGGGTCGTGACCGCCTTTGTCGTCGTATCGATGCTGAAGAAGCGCGTCTTGATCGTGCCGAACATTTTATTGCTGCCCGGGCGACCCATCACCAGCGACCCATCGCGGGTGATCTGCGTCGTAGACGTGTAACTCACGTCCGTGAACTTCTGGACATGATACTCGACGGTGTTAGTCGCCGGATTGAAGACGAACAAGTATCCTTCCGACAAGCCCCATATTTTATTGTCCGGCCCCACCGTCAGTGCCGTTATACCTTGCGACGACACCGGCATCGTATACGTCGTGTAAGCGCCTGTCGCCACATTCAGCTTGACGAGCTTCGCCTCGGTCGCGACCGGCGTCGTATTTTTGCCTCCGCCGATCGTCGATCCCGCATACACGTACCCGTTTAGATACGCCACCGACACGATGCTCTGATTCGGCACGATGTTGTAGTACACCTGCGCCGTATTCGTCGCCACATCGTAGACCGTAAGCGCACCCTGAAGATGCCCAGAAGCGGCCACCGTGCCGATGAACACTTTGCCGTCGCCCTGCGCCATGCCGTAAGGGCGCTCCTGCAGGTTCGACGTGCCGAGATCCAGAATCTTCGTTTTATTGGCCCACCCGTTCGACAGATCGTACTTGTAAATATTAGCGTCCGGATAAGCGCCCAAGAACATTGTATTCCCTTGGTACGTCATTCCCTCCAGCTGGCCGATCCCGTACAGCATCGCGTTCTGGTCGCTGCGCATCGGCGTATAGACGCCCATGTTGCCGGACAGGAAGCCGCTTGTGTAGATTTTGCCGTCGGGTCCCGACCCGACCAAGCCGATATCCGCCGCAACGCCGGTAATGCCGGTCAGCAGCACGTTCGAGCTCTTCTTCGTCGTCGGGTTGTACCGGAACAGCATGATCTGACCGGAGGAGTGCCCGACCGCAACGATGGATTGGCCGGGGAAGTTTACTTGATCATCCAGAGTAGCAATCCCCCAGCCGTAGCCGTTAGCAGCTGGGAAATGCGGAGAATTGTCCGGATTCAAAGCCGCAGCAACGGTTTTCGTAGCGATATCGTAAGTTTTCAAGCCGTTGTCGCTAAAGTACACTTTCCCGTTCAATGCCGGGGACACGCCGTAAGAGGTGATCGGGAAGCTGGCGTCCATCACGACCGTAACCGTGCCGTTCGGATTGTCCGTCACGTCGAGCACGATTTCCGTATTCGACGGAATCAGGCGTCCGAACACTTTGCCGCCGGAGTAGCTAAGCTTGTCGACCGCCGTATTCGCATTCGCCAGAACAGCCGGAACCAGATTGTCATTGCGCTGACCGCCTGCATTTTCCAGTCGACTGATTTGCGCGACCGTACCGCCCGTCCCTGCATAGAGCACGTTATTCGCCGCGTCATGGACGATCGAGTACGTGTACTGCGAACCCGCGAAGAACGGCTTGGGCACAAACGTATAGAAGCCCGGGCTGTTCTCGTACTTAAAGACGCCCGAATTCGGATACGTCCCTCCGTACACCTTGCCGGCAATATCGCTTGGCGACAATGCCAAGATATAAGTGGCGTCGGAGATCGCCCTACCCAGATTCACCGGCGCAGCGTCACCCGGCGTGTATTTGAACAAGTACCCGTTCGGGTATGTACCCATATAGATTTTGTTGTCGACGGTCGTCGCCGCCGCGTGGGCATAAGTCGTCCCGGCCATCGGCATCTGCCTCTGCACCGCGCCGGTATTGACGTTCACCTCGACCATCTTGGCGTTCACGTCGCTCGAGCCGTTCAGCCCGATGTAGAATGCCGGTTTGCCATTGGCGTCATTCCCGAGCGTCGCGCTGCGCATCGCAGCGCTAGTTACCGTCGTGCCGACAGTGGTCAGGTCGGCCGTGACCATCACATCGTCCCAATAGACCGTCCCTACATTGACATTGTTGCTGTAGAGCAGCACGGCCACATAAGCGGTCCCGGCCGGTGCGACGCCCCCGGTTTGCATCGAAAACCATTGATTCTGAGGCGTGCTCTTGTTCACGAACGTCGAGGTCAGCAGCGTATAGGAGCTGTTATAGAACCGCAAATACAAATCGGCGGCACCGCTCTCAATATACGCCCAAGCATAAGCATAATAGCTTTTCCCTGCGGTAGCCGGCATGTAGCCGCCTTGAAGTCCGAATTGCTGACCGTTTATCGTATCGACGATTTTCACGCTGTAGCTTCCCGTATGCGCCTTGTCGCTAACGACGGTGATCCCGCCTGTGCCGTAGTTTTGATTCCAATGAGCTATGGTGCCGGTCTCGAAGCTGTAGTTAGGAATGAGCAGATCCGCCGCACCGGCTTGCCCGGGCAGCAGCGTCAACAGGGTGAATAACGCAAGAAGCGCTCCGACCCATTTTTTCAACATACAATCATCCTCCTTCAAAAAGTGGGTGTGTGCGCATCTATCTTCGATGTCCGTTAACTAGGTGCGGTATCCTCCTTCCCCTCAAACGTGGTGAGCCTCGCTAAACCGAGTGTAGCATCGTGTCGCCACAACCGTATGACATTTACCGAGAATAGAATGCCATTCCTTTACAAATTTGCTGAAAACCCGCTTCAGGCCAAGCTCCAGACGAAATCAGCGTTGCCGTGTAAAAAACTGCAGATTTCACCCTTCGATATTTGTATACTAGTTTAATAACATGAATGTAACCTGTATTTTTCGAGTATTGGGTGATCCAGGATGAGCTGAAGCGCTACCAGATCGAGAAAGTGTTCAAGCGCGCTCCTCTGTTCCAGATTTTTTTATGTCCGCCAGTGAAATGAGCTGCTGGGAGTCGTTAATCGATACAAAAGCTCATTTTGGCGGAAAATAAGGTGATGCGGATAGTTACTAATTAGGTGTTGTGGCGGCTGAAGTGAAGCTAGACTAGAAAAATCCCCTGTTTGTTCAGGGGATCTGAGTAATAACGTTTTCATATCGATATTTTTGTTCCAGCAAGCAGCATCACTCTACCAAGCCAAGCCGCACCCGCCGAAACTTCATATAACTGCCGATCCGCCACACGCTGATATACAAGTAAGCCAGCACCAAGGTCAGCACCGTGAACTCAGTATAATCGAGCCCTTGGAAGTACTGGGCCAGAGCGAAGCGCAGCACGATGATGGCGATCAGCACGTATTTGAAGTTTTTGTTCGGCTTCGAGTAGATCAGGCCGTCCTCCCGTTTCTCGTATCCCGTGTGGTACAGCATGAGGCTGCCCAGTCCGGCGCCCAGCAGACCCGCGCACAGCAGCTCCCACAGGACCGGCAGATGGAACGGATGGTTGGGAATTTGCGTCAGCGAGTAGATGGAGAAGCCGATCATAATGGGAAAGATGAGCACGGGCAGCAATATCCCGAACCCGCCGCGCCGGATCGGACGTTTCGTCCGGCGAGTTCGAAGCACGACCACCAGCAGGACGATAAAGGCTGCCACCGCATAACCAATTAATGTTTGGGAGTCCATAGGAAACGATTCCTCCTGGTTGATTTCTGAGCCAGCGCAGCGCACATAATTACAACTATTATACACCATCGGCGCCAAAAATCAGTCCAAGTCCCCCAACCTCTCCTACATACCTGCCATCCCACTTGCCTGCTCATAACCCGGCCGGCCGCCACACCTTCCTGCCATCCAGCCTATCACCATGTCTATCACCATGTCTATCACCATGCCCACCATTATGCCGGCTGGCCCAACTACCTGCCCGCCTACCACCCTACATGCCTGCCACCCGCCTACAAAGGAAGACGCACGCGGAACAAGCTTCCCACTCCGACCTCGCTCTCCGCCTCAATTGTTCCCCCGCCGGCCAGCACAAGGCTCTTCGCGATCGCCAGTCCGAGACCGTGACCGCCGGCTTGCCGTGAGCGCGCTTTGTCCTGCCGGTAAAACCGGTCGAAGATGCGCGGAAGCGCCTCCGGCGCAATGCCGATCCCCGTGTCCCGCACTTCAAGGGTCAGCGCACGCCCTCTCTTGTCCGCTACCGCGTCGAGCGTCAAGATGACTTTTCCTTCATCCGGCGTATATTTAATGGCGTTATCGATCAACAGCACGAGCAACTGCGTCAGCTTGTCCGCGTCCCACAGCACCGGTATCGCCGCCGGGGCTTGCAGCTCAATGGCGATGCGCTTCGTCTGGGCGAGCGGCTGCAGCTTCCGCACGACCGCTTCCGCCGCCTGCCGCGCATCGAACGCATTCCGCTCCAGCACGACATCGCCCGAGTCGGAACGCGCCAGCTGCAACAACTCCACGGACAGCTTCGTCATCCCTTGCACCTCGTCCTTCAGCCCGCTCACCACTTTGCGCTGGAACAAATCCTGCTCGACGCTATCCTCCAGCTGCAGCGCCTCGATCGAGGTCAGCATGACGCTGAGCGGCGTCCGCAGCTCGTGGGAGGCGTCGGCGACGAACTCCCGCTGCCGCTCGTAGGCCGTAGCGATCGGAACGATCGCCCGGCGCGCCATCCGGTGGCTCAGCCCCAGCGCCACGATGAAGAACAGCAGCGCCAGTCCCACAAGCACGTAGAGCAGCAGGCGGAACAGCTCGTGTTGGAACGTCACTTCTTTGCCGATGTATAATGTGGCGATCCGTTGGCCCTGGACCCGCAGCTCCTGCGCGGTGACGAGGAACCGCGCCTCCTCCCCTTGCTTGGCAGGCAAGCCGTCTCCATCGCTCGGGTTGTCCCTTACAGCAGCAGGCTTGTCATACGTTTGCAGCGTCAGCTTATCGAACTTCTTGCCTCGGAAGCGACCCTCAGCAATCGCCGTCATCACCTGCTCGCGCAGCTCCGGCTGAATCTCGTTCCCCAACTGCACGGTGCCGTTCTCCGCGATCAAGTAATAGAACGACTGGTCAGCGCTGATCGCGAACGCGTCCTCAATCTCTCGCGGCGGACGGCGGTTCGGGTTATCGTCTTGTCCAGCCCACCCCTGCAGCGTCGTCATCTCGCTGTCCGACATGTCCCGCAGCCGCTCATGCTGGTCGTTCCAGATCAGCGCGTAGAGCAGCGCATAGACGACCCCGACGAACAGGCTGAGGAACAGGATCAGCACGCCGCTATATTGCAGCGTCAGTTGGGTCCGCGTCCGGGTGAACAGATCGTTGCCCGGCAGCCGTCTTCGAATCGTCCCCTTCACCGCATTTAGGCTAAGCTTCAATTTTGTACCCCACGCCTCTCACGCTCTGAATGAGCTCCCGGGAATCGGCAGGCTCGAGCTTCTTGCGGATCAATTTGACCGTCGCGTCGATCGTCTTCAGGTTCACGTCCGCGTCCAGCCCCCATACCTTGTCCAAAATAAGCTCGCGCGTCAGCGTACGGCCCCGGTTCTGCAGCAGCAAGTCGAGAATCTGAAATTCGCGCGGCGACAATTGAATCTCCCGTCCACCCTGCTCGACGACCTGGCTCGACCGTTTCAGCACCAAATCCCCGACCCGCACGATGTCCTCCTGCAAAGGAACAAAGCTCCTTCGGCTAAGCGCCCTCAAACGAGCCAGCAGCTCGTCCATTTCGAACGGCTTGACCAAGTAGTCGTCGGCGCCCGCATCCAGCCCCTCCACCCGATCCTGCAGCCCATCCCTCGCCGTCAGCATCAGAATCGCCCCGCTGTAGCCCTCCCGGCGCAGCCTCGCGCAAGTATCGCGGCCGTTGCCGTCCGGCATCATCCAATCCAGCACGACCACGTCATAGCTGGAGGCGGTCACGTATTCGAACGCATCGTTCCCGCTCATCACCCAGTCGATCGTGCAGCCCGACTTCTTCTTCAGCGTATGGACGGTCAACTCCCCCAAGCGCTCATCGTCTTCAGCCAGCAATAGTTTCATGCGTACACCTCCCGTTAAAAAAAGTATAGCGAAAACGATTCGGCCTTTCACCAAGTTTTCACCAAACGTCGGTAAGATAAGGATCAAGAAGACCAAAACCAAACCAAATCCAATCCCGAAAGGAAAGATTCCCATGAAAAAACCAAGCAAAGTATTGTTGATCGGCGCAGTAGCCGCCGTCTTGACCGTCAGCGCAGGCGTAGGAATCAGCTACCAAGTGTTCACCGCCTCCGCCGCTTCGACTTCGGCCGATGGCACAGGCGCCACCGTGCAGGGTGCAGAGGATTGCGGCAAGCCTGCCCGCGCAGACGGCCAAGGGCAAAAGAAACGCGGCCCTGAAGGCCGCGACAATCAAGGTAACCCACCGCCGCGGGACGGCAAGCCGGAAGGCGGACCACGCGGCGGCGGTGGTGCCGGAGGCGCTGGAGGTGCAGGCGCTGGAGGTGCAGGCGCTCCAGTTGCGCCGCCGGCCTCGCAGCCGCCTGACCGCACCGACTCCGCGGCGAGCGACCCGAACGCGCCGGCGGTCGCCATCTCGGGCGGCTTCCAGCCCGATCCGGTCGACCGCGGCCGCCCGGTCGTGCTGATCGCCGCTGCGCTCGGCGTACCGACCGAGGTGTTCCGCGAAGCGTTCAGCGGCGTCACCCCGGCGGGCAACGGCTCGCCGTCCAGCGAGCTCGCCCAGCGGAACAAAGCGGCGCTGATGAGCGTCCTCGGCCCATATGGCATCACGAACGATCGGCTGGACGAAGTGTCCAACTACTACCGCTATAGCGAAAGCCAAGGCGAAATGTGGCGTCACACCCCCGCCAGCGCCACCGCCACCATAACGGACGGCGTCGTTACCGGCATCACAATCACGAACCCAGGCGCCGGATACACCTCGGACCCGACAATTACGATCCAGACGCCGAACGGTCCGGTACGCGCCGTCGCTACGATCGCGTATACGCAGGACTTCGCTACGAACGGCAGCATTACCGGCATCACATTGCAGCTCTAACCGCACGATTCGTGCGATTGAGCCACGCAAAGGTCAAAATGACCTCTGCTGCACAACGATTCGAGCTTCCAACCATGCGAACAACAAAAAAAGTCCGGCTCCCGCAAGGGGTCGGACTTCTTCATGTTTAACGCAATCGTCTTCGAGGCTGGGAGAACACTTTGTACCACAGATGTCCCTCGTCATCTCGAAACAATTTCACGCCTATCAGCTTAAGCGGGGTCCAGATTTCGCGAAAATAAAACATCGGCACGGTCTCCCACCCTCCTTCCTGTGTCCACTATAGAATATTTTTCATCAATGGAGTAGTGAGGGTTGTCATCGTTTCCTGTCATGTGACAAAGGAAATTTAGACGAAAGCGTGCAGCCGGACGATCGCTTGCGCACGGTCGCTCACCTCGAGCTTGCCGTACAGGTTGCTGATATAGTTTCTCGCCGTTCCCTCCGCTACCTGGAGCTCTTCGGCAATTTCGCGGTTGCTTAGCCCGCGCAGCATGAGCTGGGCGATTTCCCGCTCGCGCTCGGTCAGCTTGATCCGCTTCAGCTTGCCCGTCGACAGCCGCCCGCGCGGTCCGCCGCCGAGCTCCGTCTTCATCCGCGTCACATGCTCGACCAGCTTGGCCGCAACCGCCGCCGGCAGGATGAACTGTCCGACCATTGTGTCCCGGATCGAGGCGATCATTTTGTCCCCGTCGATATCCTTCAGGATGTAGCCGCTCGCCCCGTTCGTCATCCCTTCCACGATATACTCGTCTTCCATAAAGGTGGTCAAAATCAAGACAAACGTGCTCGGGCAGCTTCGCTTGATGCGCTTGAGCGCGGTAATTCCGTCCATATGCGGCATCTGAATGTCCATCAGCACCACGTCCGGCCGAAGACTCTCCGCCAGCTCGCACGCCTCCAGCCCGTTTTTGGCGAGACCGACCACTTCCATATCTTCTTCCAGCTCCAAAATTGTCCGTAACCCTTCACGCGTCAGCATCTGGTCGTCAGCTATGATCAAGCGGATATTATCCATCTCCATGCTCCTCTCCGGACGCGGTTCTATTAGGAATGACCAATTGCAGCACACCGCCTTGCCCGGACTGGAGGCCGATCTGCAGCTGGCCGTTCAACTGTTCGACCCGCTCCTGCATCGACTTGAGCCCGAAGCCCATCTCGAACTGCTCGGCCCCGCGCCCGTTATCCTCCAGCCGGAACCGAATCGACTCCGCCTCTAGCTCCAGCCGGAACCGGAATTTCGTGCTCCCTCCGTGCCGAATCCCGTTGGTCAGCCCTTCTTGAAGCGCGTGATAAATCGTCTTGGATTGAGCGGTCGACAGCTCGGGCAGCTCGTCGGGAAAAGAGGCTTCTACGGCGACGCCCGTATGCTC
Source organism: Paenibacillus koleovorans NBRC 103111 (assembly GCF_004000845.1). Classification (GTDB taxonomy): domain Bacteria; phylum Bacillota; class Bacilli; order Paenibacillales; family NBRC-103111; genus Paenibacillus_AA; species Paenibacillus_AA koleovorans. Next base: position 8,576 of record NZ_BIMA01000042.1, on the reverse strand, counting down.
CTCCGTATCGCGGATCAATTGGCGCAGCGCCTGATCGAGCTCGAATGTCTTGCCTTCCTTCAGCATACGGACGGAACGGCGAATTTCGTTCAGCCCGTGACGCACCAAGTTCTGCGCACCCTCCAGCCGGCGAACCGCCCCCTCCTTATCCTTGTGCAGCAGCCGTTTGCCGGCCTCGACCTGCAGGATCGTAGATGTGAGCGTATGGCCGACGACATCGTGAATTTCTTGAGCGATCCGGTTGCGTTCCTCGTAGACGGACATATCGGCGATCGCCGCCGCCGTCTCTCGCATCGAGAGCTCCAGACTGCGCGTCCGCTCCTCCACCTGGCGCTCGAGGCTGATCTTCAGCTGCTGCATGCCGGAGTAGAGACGGGCGTTGTCGATCGAGATGGCGCATTGAGAGCACAACAGCTTGAGCACGGCGAGGCGCTCCTCCGTAAACAATCCCGCCGATAGCCGGTTCTCCATATAAAGCAAGCAGATCAGCTTGTCCTGATGACGGATCGGGAGGCATAACACGGACCTCGGCCGAAACTCCCGAATGTAGGCGTTGCGCGAGAACATTCCTTCCTCCGCCGCGTCATGCAGCACGACTTCCTCCTGCGTACGCGCCGCATAGCCGATGACGGCCGTCGGCAGGAGCTGCCCGGCCCGCTCGAGCGGGATCGATTCGATGGCGAGCGACTCCGCCGTGCCATGCGCCTCCACGATCCAGCTCCCGTCCTGCTCGAACAGCAGCGCGCCGGCTTCCGCTCCCGCATTGCGCAGCATGATGCGCATCAGCATGTGCAGCAGGCGGGACATCTCCATCTCGCCGGAGAGCGCCTGCGCGGACATGACCACCGATTGGACGTCAAGCCGGTCCCAGCCGCCCGGTTCCGGGCGAGTCTGCAGCAGGTAGCCGTATTGGGCGGCCAGCTCGGTCGCTTTGAGCGCTGCCCCCCATTGCCGGAACGCTTCATACGCTTCGGTCATGTACACTTTCGCCGCCTGCGGTCTGCCCTTCTTGAGCAAATATTTGGCATATCGCTCGGCTGCCATTCCCATGTTATGGATGTGCCCGTGCTCCCGCGCATCCTCGACCGCCCGCTCGTACAGCTCGTCCGCTTCCCGATCGCGCCCCGTTAACCGGGCTTGCTCCGCCTGGACGAGCCAGTACTTGTGCTGGTAGTTCTCCGGGCAGCGGGCGGCGTATCGTTTCAACTGCTTAAGTCGACTGCGGAGGAGAGCCAACGTCTCCTTTTTATCCAAATCGGTCCCTCGCTCGAACAACTCCGCTCTAGTCAGCGTTTCAAACATATAATGGCCGGTGTGCTCGTGCAAATCGTTTTTCCTCGCCTCGAGAATCGCCGTCGCCAGGTTGAGCTCGACCAACGCTTCCTCATACCGGCCGTGGATGTAGAAAGCCACATAATTGGCGATATGGCACAGTTCCTTGAGCAGCGACAAATAATCCTCGTGCACCCTCTCGATTCCCCGCAGCCGGTCCAACTCGTTCACATTGAAGCGATCGTCGGGCGAGCGGCGGCCGGTCAGCCGAGTCAGCATCTGCGCGAATACGGACGCCTCCTGCCATTGGATCCCGTTCTCGCCGCGTTGGAATTCCGTCGTATGGCGGACGACCCGGTCGTAGATGTCACCCAGGGGATGGCCAAACGCGAACAGAAGGCTGCAACTGATCAGCACGCTCTGGTTGCCTTGCCACAAGTCGCCCGACTCCAGCCCTACCTTGCCGGCGGCAGCGGCGAATTTGCTCAAGTAATCGGGCTCGTATTTCCGCCAGCTGTCGTAGCATAGCGAGATGGCGGATAAAACCTTGACATGCAGCGCCGGATAAGGCTCGGACACTTGACGGGCGATATTCCCCCACTCGAACGCCTCCCGATCCTGGTGGAACCGGTAGTACACGAACAAGGCGTACCCTGCGAATCCGACGGAAGACTCCGGGGTTAACCCATAATCGAGCGTCATCTCCAACAGCGTGAATGTGGCCGCCGCCCAGCTGATCTTGTCCGGCGTGAAGGTGACATTGCAGATGGAGACGAGCACCGCCATCGCCAATTTGCGGCTCTCGTCGGTCATCGGCGGCAGCTCCAGCAGCGACTCGATGCGAAGCCCCCGTAGCCTCCACGCCAGCTTCAGCCATTGCCGGGTAAGGGCGAACGAATTCGGCTGTATCCGGTATCGAACACCAACCAACTGCAGTACTTTAGCGCTTAGGGCCATGACCCGCTCGTAATTGTCGCGGCTCGCCTCGAGCTGCACCATCAGCGAGTACACATGCGCTTGATCGAGCGCCGTTCGGGAATGCTGCAGCAGCTGTCGGAACGAGTCATTGGCCGTCTCGAACTGCATGCATAGAAACTCGGCCTGCGCCCGTTCCTTGTACGCCTCGAACATGAGCGCATAGCGGGACTCCCAGTACGACTCGTCCAGCAGTGCGGTCGCCTGGCGGAAATAACCCAGCGCGGTCTCATACGCCGTCGCTTGCTTCGCACGGGCGCCCGCCTGCATGTTCAGCTTCGCCCATTCGAGCCGCTCCTCGCGGCTGCCGATTCCGCAGGAGGCGGCTTCGTTCAGGTGGTTCACCGCTTCGAACACACTGGCCTCGCCACCCGCCTGGAGCGACTCCAGCAGCAGCCGTCCCGCCTGCAGATGCAGCCCCGGCCGCTCCTCCTCCCGGATTAAGGCGGATGCGGCTTGGCGGATGCGGTCGTGCTGGAAGCGGTAGAGCGGAGCTCCGCTTCCAGCTTGCTGCAACAGCCGTTCGCTCTCGGCGACGTCGATCGATTCAAGCAGCGGCTCCCCCGAGAGGCCGGTCAGCGCGCTCAGGGCCGACAGCTCGAACCGGCTGCCCAGCAGGGCGGCTCGCCCAAGCACGTGTACGGTCTGAGCAGGCAGCAAGCGCATGCGGCTCGAGAGATAGGCGGCCACGGAATCGGGGATGTCCCTCTCGGCGATGGCCTGGAGATTCCATTGCCAATGCCGTTCCCGGTCCTGGAATGCGATATGCCCGCGCTCCACGAGCTCCTGCAGCACCTGCTTGAGAAACAGCGGGTTGCCGGCTGTTTTGTGCAGCAATAGCTCGGCCAGCGGCTCCACCTGCTGCGCGCCGACGCGCATGGCGTCTTGCAGCAGCCGCTGCACCTCTTGCAGGCTGAGCGGCTCAAGCGGAAGCGTGCTTGTGCTTATGCGGCGCTCCGTGAGCTCCCGCACAAGTCGTCCGACCGGATGCGCCGGGCCTACCTCCTCCTCACGATACGTGCAGGCGATCAGCAGATGCCGCGACTCCTGATCGGACACGAACTGCACGAGAAACTGCAGCGACGCCTCGTCGGCCCACTGCAGATCGTCGAACAAGAGGATGAGCGGCTGCCCTGCTCTGCCGGCGAACAGCTGCAGGAACCGCCCGAGCACGAGGTGGAACCGATGCTGGGCTTCCAGCGGCTGCAGCGTTTGGACTGACGGCTGCTCGCCGATCAGCAGCTCGAGCCGGGGGACGAGCTCGGTCAGCAGTCGCCCGTAGCCGTCCAACGCGTCCAGCATTCGGAGCTTCCACACCTCCGACTGGATCTCCGACTCCATCAACAGCTGATCGATGAACGCTTCCAGCGCCTGGACCCACACATCGTAGGGCAGCGCCTGCGGGTTCGGGTCGAATTTCGCGACGGCGGTGAAGCTGGCGGTGATCGAGGCGATAGAGGCGATGGAGGGGCTGCCCGTTGCTGTTCCGTTCCCGCTTCCGTCCGCCTCCGGCTGCAGCAGCGCATCCCGGGCGAAGGCGCTTTTCCCGATGCCTCCCGCCCCGCTCACCAGCACTACCTCGATCGCGCCTTCGGCCGCTCGCTGCCACGCCTCCCGCATGCGCTGCCGAGGTGTCTCACGCCCATACAGCTGCGCCGGGAACAGCCAGCGCTCCGGCACGTCCTGGGTTGCGAGCTGGAACCCCTCGATCTCCCCCGACTCCGTCGCACAACGATCCAGGCAGACCTGCAAATCCGCGGCGATGCCGAAGGCGCTGGCGTATCGGTCGTCCGGCATCTTCTCCATGCACTTGCTGATGATCGCCGACACGATCTCGGGCAGGAAAGGCGCTCTGACATACGCCGGCTCCGGCTGCACAGCCAGATGCCGATACACGAGCTCGAACTCATCGGTTTGGTCGAAGGGCAGACAGCCCGTAAACCACTCGTATAAGAGGACACCTAACGAATAAAAGTCGGAGCGGTAGTCCGGCTCCCGATCCGAGCGACCGGTATGCTCGGGCGATATGTAGGGCAAGCCCGAAGCGGCATGCGGCTGCCGCACGAGGGGGCTCCGGCCCGAGGCGGTCGAGCAGCGCCGGAGATCGAGCCACTGCACTTGGCGCTTGTCGCGGTTCACCAAGATCAGGTGGGGCACCATCTCCTGGTGGGTGATCTGCTCGCGGTGCATGTCTCTCAGCGTCTCGGCAAGCGCCGCCGCCAGCTCCAGCTGGGCGTGGAGCTCGCTGCCGTCCGCCTCTGCGACGGAGGCGGACGTGTCGGTTTGCCCCCGCTCCTGCCCCTGCTCTCGCTCCCGCAGCAGCTTCTCCAGCGTGCAGCCCCCGTTGTCTTCGAGGAGCAGCAGCGGCCGATCGCCGAGAAATTCGAGGCTGTAGGGCTTCGCGGCTCCCTTGCCGTCCAACCGGCGCAGGATGTCGTACTCGTACCGGAACGCCGCCGCCATCGCGGAAGCCGGGTACTCGTCGCACGTCGTCTTGGCCACGACGAATAGACCGTCCTCCATTCGCTGGAGCCGGTACAATCGGATCTCTTCGTTGCCGCCCAGCTCCTCCACCGTGCGATAGCCCCGCCATTCCACCATAGGTATAGGCGCCTCCCTCACTAGGCAGGCCGTCCCTGCCGGACGGCCTATTCTCCTATGTTCTTTCGATAGAGGGGCGACATTTCCTCCTTTTGAGCAGGAAACCCTTAGGACTTTTGCCATGGACGGGCCGTTTCTCTTATTTGATTCGCACCAGGTTCTTCTGCAGCACCGTGTCGCCAGGCTGAGGCGTGAACGTCCGGCGGGTCACCCCGAACACATTGGAGATCAGCTTCGGATCGCTCGCTTGCGTAATACGGACCTCGTATTGGCGGACTATCTGGGCACTGAAAGAAGAAACCGAACGAACCAACGGATACGCCGCGAACCCAAGTATCCAGTCTGAGTATCATTTTTCCTTCAATGAGGAGCGATGTGGCGTTCTGAGTACCCAAGTAAACAAAATCGGAAGCTAAGTTCGCGATTTGTTTACTTGAGTATCCAGATGGGGGATCAGGGCATCAATAAGCGAAAATAGGTACTCCGCTCGCGAAATTTGTTACTCAAACCAGTATCCAATAGAGCACTAGCATCAGCACGAGCATCAGCACGAGCACAAGCACAAGCACTAGCACGAGCACAAGCATCGCACAAGCATGAGCATCAGTATTAGCATGAACCAGAGCAAATGATCTACTTCGCCGCATTCCCAGTATTTACATTTCCGCCCGTCACTGGTAAACTTCGATGGGTTGGATTTTATTAGGAGAGAGGACGAAGAAACGGTGAAGCAATGGAGTTCAGGGATCAAAGGATTTGTTCTGGGCGTGTGCACGACCTTGCTGCTGCTGGGAGCTACGGTCGCGTATGCAGCGGAGAGCACGCAAATCGAGGTTTACTTCAAAAACTTGCGCTACATGTTTGACGGAGTCGAGAAAAAAACGAGCGACTTGAAAGGTTTTATTTACGAAGGATCTACTTATGTACCGTTGCGGTTTGTCGGGGAATCGCTTGGTAAAGAGGTGTCTTGGCAAGAAGAGACGCAGACGATCTGGATCGGAGAGCAGCCGCTCATCACGCCGGCACCGACAACTACCCCTGCTCCTGCAACGAGAGGCGTCAGCTTAACCAGTTTAACGGTCAGCAAACAAGACGAAGCGAGCTCGCTTGCCGTCAACAGCTGGAGCGGCGGGGGCTTCAATACGGCGGCTTCAAAGTCTTTCAACATAAAAGGTCAAGAATACAAAACCGGATTAGGCGTGTATTTGAATCACACTCCTTATCCTCCCTATATTCGCACTGGCGGGACGGCTCAATTCCAACTGGAAGGCAAGTATACCCGTCTTCATGCGGTGGTCGGAGCGGCTGCCAGTACCTCGAAGCCAGAGAGCGTAGCGGCAGGAACCTTAACGATTATCGGCGACGGGAAGGAATTGCAAACCATTTTCCCAATCGTTACCGGACAGGACGCTCAGCAGCTTGATGTCGATATTACCGGCGTGCAGGAACTTCGCATTCAGTTCAATTCGAGCCGACATGGAAGTCTTAACCTGATCCTCGCCGACCCCCAATTGACACCGGCAGTGCCTGAAGCCATCAAGGAAGTGCAATCCCAACCGGTATCCGACGTGTTCATTGTCACGAGAAACCGTAAAGCGGAGTATGTGGCGCTCAAGAACCGCGGCAAACAATCCGTTGATTTGAAGGGCTGGACGGTCATAAGCACGGCCGGCGGGCAATCCTATACGTTCCAAGAGAGCTTTGTCCTCGGACCGGACAGCTATGTGTTCCTGACTAGCGGCAGTGAAGGCGACAGCGGCAAAAAAACCGATTTTCAAAATTACGCGCGCACGCTCGTCTGGTCCACCGCATCGATTTGGAACGACCAGAAGGAAGACAATGCCCAGCTGCTGGACGCTTCCGGAAAGCTAGTCAGCGAATATCAATAAAGCTCCTTGCCCGTTTCTCCGGAAGCGGGCATTTTAATTGTCGGCGCCATGCTCGCATGCCCCAGAACCGCCTCCACCGAAATAGCGATACGCCATAATTCGCCATAACTTTATTTTTCTGCCAAACAAAAAGAGAGCCCAAACTCCAGCAAGGACTAAACTCTCCGGCCGCTTATAGCAGCTTCAAGTAGAAATCAAGAGTGCGGTCCAACACTCCCGCTACCAATTCTATGAATATGGCAGAATCGCCGGTCGTATGCGCGTAATCCAACGCGGCGTAGTACTCGCTCCGGTTTTCTTTCTCAATGACGATTGGGGGATAGCCATGCTTCATCAGCTCAAAGTTCAGCAGCAGCCGCGAAGTGCGGCCATTCCCGTCGATGAACGGGTGAATGCCTACAAATTCGATATGTACACGAGCCGCCAGCTCGATGGGATGGAGACGCCGACCCTCGCCCTCATACCAAATCATAAACCGTTGCATCTGGGGGCCGACTTGAAGGGCGTCAGGCGGAATAGGGCGGGCACCGCTAATAAGCACGTTCTCCTTGCGGTAAACCCCCGCGTGCTCTTCCTCAATTCCTTTTAGAATCAGTCGGTGTATGTTTTTGATCTGCCACTCGGACAATGGCTCCTGATTCCTCACGATCTCTTCCACGTATAAAATGGCGTCTCTATGGTTGATAGCTTCCAAATGCTCCTTAATCGTTTTCCCGCCAACCGTAATGCCTTCTAAAGCAACTTTCGTCTCCGACAAGGTCAGCGTATTGCCTTCGATTGCGTTGGAGTGGTATGTCCAATTGACAATCAAGTGCTCGCGAATGCTCTTCAGCGTATGGACCGGCAGCGGTCTTTTTTGATCGAGCCGACTCTTCTTGTTGTCAATCGATTCGAACAACCTCCTCCCCAACGAAAAAAAGCACCGCACAAGCAGAATCCCTCCTGCCGCACGATGCTCCCGCACCAATACTCTCCAACTAATCGGCTGCTATCTCGCACGCCCCCACATCCGCGCCTGGATCTTCCCCTTGCGCCGTTAGCTTCAGACGGTCCATGTATTGCGTCCAGCCATGGTTATGCGAAGCCACTTCCTCCGCAGTCGGCAGATCGTAATGCGTCAAAGTCAGCACGGTACCGCCATCCTTCGGCGCCAGGAGGAACTCGAGGGTGCTCGATCCCGGAGGCACCAGCTTGGACTTCTCCCAGCCCCAGCTCAGGACGACTTTCTCATGAGGGATCAATTCCTTGTACTCCCCCAGCGCCACATCGCTGCCGTTCAGGTCGATGCGGAACTTGCCGCCGATGCTCGGATCGAGCAGCACTTGGCGCCCCATCCAGCGGACCAGCTTGTCCGAATCGGTGAAAAAAGCGAATAAAATTTCCGGCCGGCATTCAATGTAGAGCTCCCTCCGAACTACTTCACTGCTGATGGATGTCATCGCTTTGTCTCCTTTTCTTCTCCTCTTCTTCGGCCGCTTCCTTCAGGCGCAGCAAGCTGTCGTCCCAGAAGCTTCCTAGATACTGCATCAACTCGGCGAACCCTTCCCTCCTTAGGCCATAAAATCGTTTGGTACCCGCTCGCCGTACTACGACGAGGCCGGCTTCTTCCAGTACCTTAAGATGCTGCGAAATAGCCGGCGCAGAAATGTCAAAATGGGATGCAATCGCGCTGGAGGTCAGCTCCCGGTCTCGGACCAGATGCAAGATGTCTCGGCGCCGTGGTTCGGTTATCGCTTGGATGGATTTTTCGATCATGACATTAATTTAGCATACACTTAATTTAGTGTCAACTTAAATAATAACTCGATTCATTTCCTTCCTTATGGTATCCTGTACTTA
>NZ_BIMA01000041.1 GCF_004000845.1 Paenibacillus koleovorans NBRC 103111 | reverse complement strand
GACGATCGAAGACTAAGCGCGACTATAGAAGAGGGGCTATCCGCAAGGTCCAACCGACCTTGTGGATAGCCCCTTTCGTTTGCTTCAAAGCCGGCGTACTCGCTGCTTGCCGCGTTGCCTCAGGCTCCAGCGGATCAGAAGAGGACCCGCCATGCTTCCCGCGCTCGCAATGAGAAAGGAGTGGACCGGCAACTGGATCGCATAATACAACGCCGTACTTGCGATAACGTCTACCCACACGATTTTTTTTATTTCGGACATCGGAATAACGACTATAATATACTCGGACTTCCCACGCATGCCTGACCTTTCCCCCGCTTCATCAAATGAGATGCCAACTCTTCATTGTATGGACGACACGATTTGTCCTATTCCGCCTGAACCAGACACAAAAAAGCCCCTTGCAGCTTTCGCAAATGCGAATGCAAGGAGCTCACTCAGCCATATCGAATGGTTACTTCTTATACTGCACGGCCTTGGAAGGGAGCGATTCACCGCTAGCGTTCGTCGCGGTGACTTTGTACCAGCCTTCATAAAGCAAGGCGTAATAATTCAGCTTGGTCGAGGTGGAAGACTGTAGAGCGTAATACTTCCCGGTTTCTTTATCGCTGTAGTAAACCGTATACTTGGACACTTTCTCTTCCGTCGCGTTCGCCGACCAGCTGATCTCCAATCCGGCGGAAGTCGGCTTCAACGCCACGTTGCGAGGGGCGGTCGGGGCTCCTTTGTTCGGCTGTACTTGCCCCCCCGAACCTGTCGATCCACCACCGGTCCCCGTTCCTGTGCCGCCGGTACCGTTGCCAGTGCCTCCTGTGCCGCCGGTCCCGCCAGTGCCGTTCGGTACGCCGAAGCCGTCGAGCGGCAGCAGATCGACCGAGTTGCCGTCACTGTAGACGGCGCGACTCGGAGCGGACTCTTTGCCGACGACATCCACAGCCGTGACATAATACCCGACAAGACCTTGTGCATTGACCGGCTTATCGCTGATCGAGGCTTCCTGCCCGATCAAGGCGACCTTGCCGTTCAACCGGTTGAAGCCGGTGCTGTCGGAAGAGCGATACAATCGATAGCCGACCAAGTCCTGGCTTGTGGAAGGCTGGAACGAGACCGTATACGTGCCGTCCGGCGAACGTTGAAGCGCAATCCCGCTCGGTGCTGCCGGCTTCTGGCCGTCATCCACGCGCGGATCTTCGGTATAAGCGGCGTCGTTCTGGTAATCTTGCGGGTAGTAGTGCCAAATGTCCTTGCGATTCTCTGCCGGCAGCTGCGGGAGAATGTCTTCGATTTCTTTAATAATCTGCGCGATCGGCTTCTGCCTGCGCACGACAAGCTTCTCTTGAACCATGTCCCCCGGGGTGTCCGCCTTGGGCAGGAAGACGAGGCCGTCGTAGGAGACGAATTTCTGATGAACGAGGACATTATCCTCTTCGATCGGCACGAACTTTTTGTTGAAAATATCGGTGTTCAGCTTGCCGGCTTTGACCGTTTCTTCGTTCGGAAGTTTGCCGGAATAGCCGGATACCGTCATTTCGACGATATTTTCCGGTTTCGTGTAAGCCGGTGTCACGAACAGATCCGGCTTGTTCTCGACCGTGGCGTTCATGACGAGCGACCATATTTTTTTGGCCCGCTGGGTGCCGCAGCCGATGCCGGTGCCGCAGCCCGTTTTGCTGAGCGTGTTGATCTGCTCGTCATAACCGGCCCATACGCCCAGCGTAACGTCCGGGGTGTAGCCCACGAACCAGGCGTCGCCGTCGTTCTGCGTAGACCCGGTTTTGCCGACGACCGGATACTTGTTGTAATATTTGAAGTCTCGTTTGATATCGGTTCCCGTACCGGCCGATACGACGGTGCGCAGCATGTCCGTAATCAAATACGAGGTTTCTTCGGAAAACACCGTCTCCGGTTTCAATTTATGCTCGTAAATGATAGTGCCGGAGGCGTCGGTTATTTTGCTGATCATAAACGCATCGTTGAAAATGCCCTTGTTGGCCAGCGTCTGGTAAGCATTCGTCATTTCCTCGACGGACACGCCCTGAGACAAGCCGCCGATTACGCCGGTCTGCGCATTGTAATCATCCTGCGTAATCGAGGTGATGCCCATTTTCTTGGCGTAGTCCCAAGCGGTGTTGATGCCGACGTCGTTCAAGTACAGCTTGATCGCCGGAAGGTTGTATGACTGGTTCAGCGCATGTCGCGCAGTGACCAGACCGTGGAAATCGCCGTCCCAGTTTTCCGGCAAGTGGAACTTCTTCACCCAGTCCTTCAGTACGAGGGGGACGTCGTCGATGATCGAAGCCGGCTGGAGGACGCCTTTCTCGATAGCAGGGGCATAGGCGGCGATCGGCTTCATCGTGGAGCCGGGCTGGCGCTTCATCTGCGTGGCCAAGTTCATTTGTTCGACGAAAAAGTCGCGTCCTTCGATCATACCCAGAATCGCACCGGTTTTGTTGTCCATCATCACACCGGCTATTTGCTCGATGCCCTTTACTTTATCGTCCGGCGTGAAGTTTTTCGGATTATCCGAAATGAGATGCATCTGGTCGTAAATCGTTTTGTCGATCGTCGTGTAGATATGATAGCCGCCCTGCAGCAACTGCTCGCGAGCGTCCTTGAGCGCTTCCGCATAGAGCTCCTGCTCCCGTTTCGTAGCGCCTGACTTAAGCCCGGGAGTCACACTTTTCAGCAGCAGCTCGGACGCTTGGCGTTCGGCTTCCAGCATCAAATAAGGATAAGTGTCGTACGCCCTCTCCGAAGAAGGGGCGAGCGAGGCTTGCAGATCGAACTGGAGCCCTTCGTCATATTGCGCCTGCGTCAGCTTGCCGGTCTCGAGCATCCGCTTGAGCACGAGCTCCTTGCGGTTGTTCGCCTTGTCGAAGCCGGTTTTGTCGAACTTGCCGCGGCTCGTGTAGGCCGAGAACACGCTAGGCGACTGCGGCAGACCCGCCAAGTAGGCGGCTTGGGCTACGTTCAATTGATTGAGATCGTCGATGTTGAAAATGCCTTTGGCGGCAGCTTTGATGCCGGATAAATTCGTTCCGTTCGACCCGTTGCCGTAAGGGATTTTGTTGAGATAGGCGAGCAAAATCTGATCCTTCGACATAAGCCGCTCCAGCCGCAGCGACAAGAAAATTTCTTTCGCCTTGCGGTTGTCGCTCTTGTCGAAGCTCAGGAACACACGGCGGGCGACCTGCTGCGTAATCGTGCTGCCCCCGGTCTGCACATCGGCGTTCGTCAGCTTCTGCGAAACCGCCCGGAACAGCCCTTTCATATCAACCCCGCTATGCTCGTAGAACCGGTCGTCCTCGATCGCGATGACGGCGTCGCGCATAAGCGCCGGGAGCTCGGACTGGCTGATCATGCGGCGGTCTTCATCCGAACGGAGCTGGCCGACCGGTGTACCGTCGTTGAAATAGACGAAGCCGGTAAGCGTGTTCTCGTCCATCCTACTCAATATGTATTCGCGGCTCCGCACCGGGTCGTCCTTCACGAGCGAGCTGACATAGCCGAATGCCGCGCCGGCACCCACCAGCAAACCCAACATGCCGATCAAAAAAGTCAGCTTGATGATCGCCAGCGTAAACACCAGCGTCTTGCGCAGCCTCGGATGACGTTTGAAAAATGATGGCTTTTTCTCTGATGATTCCTGTGGCATATGCAACCTCCTATCCTGCAAGTGTATTATACCATATTGCGGAAAAGCAGCCTATCCTGTCGAACCGCGTCCCATCTTGGGAGATGGATGGCAGGCCAGCATTCTCTTGATAGCTTGCGGTACGATTTTCCATAGTATTCGTGACCCGCTTATCGGATTGTGTACGTACAAAAAAGACCGTCCGAAAGGCCGGACGGTCTGGGGCTGCAGCTTAACGGCTGTAGAACTCGACGATTTGCTTCTCATCGATTTCTTGAGGCATTTCGGAACGGTCCGGAAGACGGATGAACTTGCCTTCCATAGCGCCTTCGTTGAATTCCACGTAGGCCGGCAGGAAATTGCGATTAGCCAATGCTTCCTTGATCGAGGATATCGCGCGGCTTCTCTCGCGGAGGCCGATTACGTCGCCAGGGCTGACGATGTAGGAAGCGATGTCGACTTTCTTGCCGTTCACGGTCACGTGGCCGTGGGAGACGAGCTGACGCGCGCCTGCACGGGAGTTGGCCAAGCCCAGACGGTACACGAGGTTGTCCAGACGGCTCTCGAGGAGCGCCATGAAGTTCTCACCGGCGATACCTTGAAGCTTGGAAGCTTTATCGAACAGGTTGCGGAATTGCTTCTCGCCCAAACCATACATGTGGCGAAGCTTTTGCTTCTCTTGCAGCTGGATGCCGTAGCCGCTCATTTTTTTGCGTTGGCCCGGACCGTGTTGTCCCGGAGGGAACGCGCGCTTCAATTCTTTGCCGGAACCGCTCAAGGAAATGCCCAGACGGCGGCTCAATTTAAACTTGGGACCTGTATAGCGTGCCATGTATTCATGACTCCTTCATCAATTAAAGTAGGATGGTTGAAATGGAAACACAGCCATCGCCGGGTGCCTGATTTTGTTTACAGAATCCGGAGGATTCATCTGCCAGGAATGTTCAGCCGCAGTCCTGTCAGCAACAAAATCAGTGAGGGTGACACCGGATCGGTTCGATACGCAGTCTTAATTCCACTCGACTTCTAATTTTATTAAAAGCGGGCGGCTGTGTCAAGCGGGTCCAATCATTCTGGGCGGTCCATTTTTGACAAAACCGCGTGGGATGGCGGTTGGTGCAGCATTTTGACGAATAATTTATGATGCAAAGAAAAAATATTACGTGTACTATAAGAGTATTGAAGTTTCGTAGAAGGAGCTTGCTATGGAAGAAGATCAACAAACAGCCGCTCCCTGGACGGATGCGTTTCATACCATGATCGACGAGCTCATGAATTTCGATTCCGAGGAGACGGGAACGGTTTCGCTGCTAGGTCCGGACGGAGCCGTATGGGCAATGCGCGACTTGAGGAGCGGCTCCTCCGGACGGCAGGCGGAACCGCCCATCGAGACCGAGCATGAGCCGGTGACGATCGTCATCGATTCGATCCCTATATCGCTTACATTGCAGCTCGGCGCTGGGAGGGCGAGAGACGCTCGCTTGTTGCTGCAGGCGATGGCGTCGGCGTTGACAGCCAAGGTGCGACTCACGCGGGAACGGAACGGGCTTGCTTCGACTGATGCCGCCCTGGAGCGTATGAATCAAGCCTTCGAACGGCAGAACACGCTGTTTTTGCTGACCAAGCGGCTGCATGAGCAGAACGATGTGAACGCGATTTTAACTGAATGGATCAAATGTCTGAATGCGCTGTATCCGGAGCTGGAGAAGAAGCTGTATGTGGCGCAGGACCATCTTTGTCCGGAAATTCCCGTCACGCCGCTCGTGCTGTATGACGACGACCATCTGTGCTCGCGGGCGTTCATGCAGGGCAAGCTCGTCTTCGAGGACGCCGACCGGAACGGCCGCTTGACGGCCGGCGTGCCTCTGAAAGGCAAACAAGGCGTATATGGCGTGCTTCAGCTAACGGAGTCATCGGCTGCGCTGTCCGGCGAAGACTGGGACTACATTTCGCTGCTGACCGATACGGCGGGGACCGCCTTCGAGAACGCCCAGCTGTTCGGCCAAACGGTACGTCTCGTTCAGGAGCTGCAGCTGATTAATGAGATTTCGCACCGGTTGAACCAGAGCCTGAAGCTGCAAGACATTTATCAGTTCGCGGTGGAGGAGCTGATGCAGCTGTTCCAGGCGGAGTTCGTCTGCATCCTCGAGCTGGACAAGCAGAAGAACGAGTTGGTCGTTAGGGCAAGCCGGCCGGAATCGTTCATGCGCGAGCGGGTGTCGCTCGATTACGGTTTCGCCGGACTCGTCATCTCGAAGAAGGAGCCGGTTATGCTGGCCGATTACCGGTCCGACTGTCCGGTGGATTCCGTGTGGATGAACGAGACCGAAGCCCGCTCCTTGTTAGCCTCCCCGATGATGGATCACGGCGAAGCGATCGGTGCGATTTTGGTCGCCCATCGGCAGCCGAACCATTTTTCCTACAACAACTACAAGCTGCTGCAAGTGCTGTCGACTCACTTCGGGCTGACGATCTCGAACGCGAACCTGCATGCCGAGATGAGGCGCATGGTGGCGACCGACCATTTGACCGGCTTATTCGCCCGCCACTACCTGGACGAGCACATCGCCATGTTCCAGAAACGCGACGCTTGCGGCTCGCTGGTGCTGCTGGACATCGATAATTTCAAGAAAATCAACGACTCCCACGGTCATCAGATCGGCGACCACGTCTTGATTCAAGTGAGCAAGGTGATCAAGTCTTGCATCCGGGACGGCGATATCGCCGCCAGATGGGGTGGGGAGGAGCTGGCGATCTACTTCCCCAAGGTAAGCCGCGAGCAGGCGGTTCACGTCGCAGAGCGCATCTGCAACAAGGTAAGGCTGGAGACGACCCCTCAGGTGACCGTATCCTGCGGAGTGTCCGATTGGGCCTGGAGCGATGCCAAGCTCAGCGTGGAGACGCTGTTCTATCGAGCCGATATGGCGCTGTACAAGGCGAAGCGATCCGGCAAAAATCAGATTCGCCAAGGATAAGCGTGCTGCATAACGACACTCCCATAGGAGACGCTAACGAAAAAGCGATTTCTATCCATTCGCGGGAGGCGTTGACAGCATGCTTTTTTCAATCTGGAAAGTAGGCGGCGCAAGAGTTGGGCATAACCGCAAACGGCTGGCAGCTGGCGGATTGATCGTCCTGCTGCTGGCGGCGGCGCAAGGTTGCGGCATTAGCGGCGGAGACCCGGGCGAGCTGTTCGACAACACGGTTTCCGGCTTGTCCGGCAAAGACAATTTTACGTTCATCGGCAAAACGCAGTCGTCCGTCAACGGGATGCCGCCGCAACCCGGAATTAACTTCAAGGGCACCGTGACCGGTCATAATCAAATGCAGATGCAAGTGCTGGACCCTGGCCGACAGCCAAGCTCCTCCGGCACGGTGCCCATGCAGGCAACGTCCGAGGCCGTCGTCTTCAATCGGTCGCAGGACAAATGGCTCGTAACGGAGGACGGGGCGAATGCGAATGCCGGCCAACTGCTGCGATTGAATCCGATGGTGCATCTGGAGCGGCTGAACGTGATGCAGAAGCAAGTGGACGCAGGTCGCAGGGCGGAGCAGCCGGGCGTGACGCTGCTGTCGGTGCATCCGGATGCTCGGCAGGCAACCGGCATGGTGACGGAAGGGATCGATGAGCAGCTGCGCGCGCTCGATACGGAGAAGAAGCTGGAGGAGCTGCGGAAGCAATTCCATTTGACGGACAAGCAAAAGGCCGCCATGCGCATCGAAGTCGAGGCGAGTCTGGCGGAAGCCAGAGGTTCGCTGGAAGAAGTGAAACGCAGCTTGCAGGCGGAGATGCAGTACGTTATTGGAGTGGATCGCAAAACGAATTTGCCGACCACGATGCAAGTGAAGACGGTCATGCATTATTCGAAGGGCGGTCAGCCGAAGGAAGAAACGTCGCTGGTCGAGTACGCATTCACGGATTGAGTGATAAGTGCTAGAATAAGGGGTGGTTCGTCCCTTACTACGAACAGCCTTTATTACTTCTTTTTATGAGGAGATGTGCCGTTAGCATGAGAGATCCCAGACTCCAAACGTTGGCCCGCAACTTGGTCAACTACTCGGTGGGCGTGAAGCCGGGGGAAAAAATATTGATCGAGATGATCGGCTCCGAGCGCGAGCTGGTCAAATGTCTGGTGGAGGAAGTCCACGCGGCAGGCGGTTATCCGTTCGTGGAGCTGAGCGATAAGTCCGTCCTGCGGTCGATGCTCGCTTCGATCACAGCGGAGCAGCTCGAGCTGTGGAAGGAGCTGGACTTGAACCGGATGGAGAAGATGGACGGATACATAGCGGTGCGTTCCGGCGACAATGTGAACGAGATGTCCGATGTACCTGGCGCGAAAAATGAAATGTATCAGCGGCTCTACTATAAGCCGGTTCATCTGGAGCAGCGTGTGAAGAAAACCCGATGGGTCGTTCTCCGTTACCCTAGCCCTTCGATGGCGCAGCTCGCCAACATGAGCACGGAAGCGTTCGAAAACTTTTATTTCGATGTATGCAACCTGGATTACGCCAAGATGGACAAAGCGATGGATCCGCTCGCAGACTTGATGGGGCGGACGGACAAAGTCCGGATCGTCGGACCGGGAACCGACCTCAGCTTCTCCATCCAGGGGCTGCCCGGCAAGAAATGCTCTGGCGAGCGCAACATTCCGGACGGCGAAGTGTACACCGCACCGGTGAAAAACTCCGTAAACGGGGTCATCTCCTATAACACGCCTAGCGTCTATGGCGGCTTTACATTCGAGAACATCCGGTTCCGCTTCGAGAACGGCCGAATCGTCGAGGCGACCTGCAACGATACGCAGCGCTTGAACGAGATTCTCGATTCCGACGAAGGCGCGCGGTATATCGGCGAGTTCAGCCTGGGTTTCAATCCTTACATCCTCAAGCCGATGAAGGACACGCTGTTCGACGAGAAAATCGCCGGCAGTCTTCACTTCACCCCGGGTCAGGCGTATGAGGAAGCCGACAACGGGAATCGTTCATCGATTCACTGGGACATTGTGCTCATTCAGCGGCCGGAGTATGGCGGCGGAGAGGTGTATTTTGACGACGTTCTGATCCGCAAAGACGGTATTTTCGTCATTTCTGAGCTGGAAGGCTTGAACCCGGAACGATTGAAATAAGCGATGCGGTCCATTTTGAAAAAAAGGCCAATCTTTCATTGCGTGGAACGAGCTTCCAAGTTATCATAGAGGAAACTACATTTTCTGGAGTCGGATCGATACCGCATCCGCTTCTTATGGAGGGATCTGTTATGTCAAGCGCCAACAACAGTGCAATCGTGGAAATTTCCCAAACGGCCAACAAATTCCGGTCTTCAATCGTGCTCCAACTGGAGAACAAGTTCATCGATGTGAAGAGCATTTTGGGACTGTTCACCACTCTGCTGGATAGCGGGTCCTACGAATTGCATGTGCACGGACCGGATGCCGATGAAGCCAAGCAAGCTATGCTGGACATATTCAACAAGCACAACCTTTCGATCAAGGTCGTTTCCGAATAAGGAGACCGAATACGCCAGATCGAATTGCGCAAGCATCTCTTCCTCCGGGAGAGGTGCTTGTTTTTGCATGCAAGCCCGCCGCTGCGGGCTGGAGGACATCTTCTCTTGTGTAAAGAGTCGATTTCGACTATCATAAGCATATAAGGCAGGATAAGCTTCGGGCAAAGGGGGAGATTTGATGTCGTCATCGGAAATCATGATTGGCTTGAATCAGAAGGCGCTTAGCCTTCTACAAGAAGATGCGGATCAAATTGAGAAGCTGATTCAGATTCAGATGGAAACGCTGACTAACCGCAGATGCCCTCTTTACGAAGAGGTGTTGGATACACAGATGTACGGACTGTCCCGGGAAATCGACTTTGCGGTACGGGCAGGACTATTGGCCGAGCCGGCAGGGAAGCAAATATTGAGCGAGCTCGAGCGCAAGCTGGCGCAGCTGTACGAAGCACTCGCCCTCAGCAAAAAGGAGTAGCCCCGATCGGGAGGCTGCTCCTTTTTTAACTCAATTCGGTTACACCAGGAAAAACGCGATGCCGAGGATGACATAGACGACCAAGAGCAGAAGGCCCTCGTACCAGTTCGTCGCCCCATCCTTGGAGATCGACTTGGCGATGAACGAGGCGACGGCGATGCCGACGAGCTCGTAGGTCGTGAAGACGATGTTCATCGTCTCGCCGAGGAAGAAGCTGATGATGACGAGCACAGGCGCCACGAACAAGGCGATCTGCAAGCTGCTGCCGATGGCGATCTCGACGGCGGCGCCGATCTTGTTCTTCATCGCGAGCATCACGGCGGCGCTATGCTCAGCGGCGTTGCCGATGATGGCGATCAGGAACGCCCCTACGAACAGCTCCGATAAGCCGAAGCGGTGCGTGAACTCCTCGAGCGTGCCGACCAGCCATTCGCTGATAAAGGCGACCATCACCGTAGCGAGAATCAGGAACAGGATCGACTTGTTCCGGGACCAGGCGACATCATGCTCGTCCGGCTGCTCGGTCGGGTCGGTCAGCTCGTTTTTGTGCGTCACCATCGAGAACAGCAGCCAAGTCAAATAAGAGACGATCAGGATGCAGGCGACGATGATGCTGAACATGTCTATTTCCTTCGTCGTCAAGCTCTTTGAGAAGATGGCCGGGATGAAGAGGGCGATGACGGCCAGGAGCATAAGCGAAGCGTTGCTGCCCGCCATCATGACGTTGAATTTCTGGACTTTGAACTTCAGCCCCCCGAGAAACACGCTGAGGCCCAGAACGAGCAGCAGGTTGCCGAGAATCGAGCCGGTGATGCTCGCCTTCACCATATCGAACAGGCCGTCCCGGATCAGGAAGATGGCGATGATCAGCTCGGCCGCGTTGCCGAACGTGGCGTTCAGGAAGCCGCCGATCCGTTCCCCCGCATAATGCGCTACCCCTTCCGTCGCTTTGCCGAGGAACCCGGCGGCGAATACGATCGCCACGCAGCAGGCGAAAAACTGAACGAGGCTCGCCATCCCCGTGTAATGCGCGATTCCGCTGAAGCCGAAGCTGGCGATCAGGATCGTAAAAAACAATTTCTGTTTCATCGGGCATCCTCCCTAAGCATAAGCCGCCATTTCATCCCGTGACGGTTCCGTATGTAAAACATTCCCTTTCCGCAGGAAACCTATTCTACTATACTGGAAATTTTTCCGCTTGAAAAGGGTCGTTTTCCCGGGCGCTTAGGTCTTTGGGACAAGTTGCTTTCCTCGATCGAACAAATTACAATATAGCTATAATGTGGAAGGAGTGAGCGCAATGTCCGTTGACCAACAAACCGGTACGATCCGTATATCCGATGACGTAGTGTCCACTATCGCCGGACTTGCGGCCCTTGAGACTTCAGGCATAGCAGGCATGTCGGGCGGCATTTCCGAAGGTCTGGCCAAGCGGTTGAGCGGGAAAAACGTGCAGAAGGGCGTCTCCGTCGAAGTAGGACAAGTGGAGGCGGCGATCGATCTGCGCGTCATCATTCATTACGGGATGAAAATTCAGGATGTCTGCCGTTCCTTGCAGGAAAATGTGAAGGAAGCGGTGGAGAATATGACGGGGCTCACCGTCGTGGAAGTGAATGTGAAGGTGGAAGGCGTCGCGTTCAAGGAAGAGGAAATTGAAGAGGCCGTACCCCGGATCAAATGATAGCCTGGAGATAAGAAGAGGCTGCACCGCATGGTGCAGCCTCTTCTTATCGTATTAAGCGCCAGAACCGAACGTCAGCTGATAAAACCAAACGTCCTGCCAGGCGTCAAACTTATAGCCGACTTTCTTGAACGTGCCTGCGAACTCGAAGCCGAACTTCTCGTGCAGCTTGACGCTGGCCTCGTTCCCGCCGGTAATGCATGCCACGATGACATGGAACTGGCGCTGCCTCGCCTCGTCGATGATCGCCTGCAGCAGCCGAGTGGCGATCCCTTTGCCATGATACCGTTCGTCAATATACACCGATAGTTCAGCCGTACGGTCATAGGCGGGTTTGGCGCGGAAGGAGGTCAAGCCGCAGTAGCCGACGACCGTGCCGTCGCATTCCGCTGCTAAGAGCGGATACCGCTCGCCGAATTGCCGGAACCAGACGACCCGCTGCTCGAGTGTCTGAGGCTCCAGGTCGAACGTGGCGGGCAGATGGATAACGGCATAGTTGTAAATATCGAGCAGGGCGGGCAAATCTTCTTCGGTGGCGTAACGGATAACCGTCTGCATGGTGAACCCAGCCCTTCGATAATATTAGCCGGAGACGAATTTTCGTTTGTCCCGGTCTGCTTTGTCCGGCTTCTCCGGCTTGTCCGGTTTATTGTACTCGCGAGAAATGCTGAGCAAAATGCCGATGCTCGCCATCATGACGATAAGCGAGGAGCCCCCTGCGCTGATGAAGGGCAGCGTCACCCCCGTCATCGGAATGGCGCCGGTCACCCCGCCCATGTTGATGAACGCCTGGATGCCGATCAGCCCGACGATGCCGATGCCGACGAGATTCCCGAACGTGTCGGTGCTCCGCAAGGCGACGATCAGCCCGCGCCAGATGAAAGCCAGATAAAATAAGAGGAAAATAACCGTACCGATAAAACCCAATTCTTCTCCGATGATGGCGAAAATAAAGTCGTTATGCGCTTCCGGCAAATAATGAAGCTTCTGAATGCTTTGGCCGATGCCGGCGCCGGTCACTTCCCCGTGCCCGAAGGCGTACATCGACTGCACGATCTGATAGCAGGAGCCTTGCGAGTCCGACCAAGGATTCATATAACAAGAGATGCGGTCCATCCGATAGCTCGTCGAATCGGGGGTCAAGGCGTAGAAAGCCAAACAGACGCAGCCTACCAACACGACCGCCGCCGAAGCGCTCAACACGAAGCGTATATTGGCGCCGCCTACGACGATGACGAGCGAGGCGCACAGGACGAGGATCACCATAGAGCCAAAATCCGGCTGCATCATGATTAGACCGGCGACGAGGGCAACGATCAGCACGGAAGGGAGCAGCCCTTTGCTGATGTGGCGGGCTTTCTCGCCTTTCTTGTGGATGAGCATAGCCAAGTACAGAATGACGGCCAGCTTCGCGAACTCCGAAGGCTGCAAGCTGAAGCCGGCGAAATTGAACCAGCTCTTCGCCCCGTTCACTTCGTTGCCGATGAACGGCACGAGCGCCAGCATGATCAGCACAACCATGAAAAACGGCCGGAGCAGCATGCGGAGCTGATTCATAGGGATATTCATAAGAAAAAACATGCCAATCGTGCCCAGTACGGCAAAAATGGCTTGTTTCTTCACGACGTAAAACGCATTGAAGTTGTATTCCTTGGACGAAATGGCGATCGCAGAGCTGGCGCTGAACACCATGACCAGACCGAAGCCGACCAAGAGGAAAGTAAGCAGCAGAAGCAGGAAATCCGGCGTTCCTCTGCGTGTTGGCATGGGCAGCGCCCCTTATTCCGAGAGAAGCTTCTTCAGCTCGTTCAGCTTCTGGTCGGCGATTTTCACCACGGGAGCAGGAACAGGAGAGGCATAATCAAGACCGTGCGGGAACGTAGATACGCCTAAGTAGACGCTCTCGATAATAAGAATCGCGTACGGCGATTCCAGGCGGCCTTCTACGGCGCGCGTGTTGATTCGCAGGAAATATTCGGATTTCTCATGTTCGATTTTCAGATCATATGTAGCGCGATAGTATTCCCATTGCCAACGAACGAAGCCGAGCTTAGTCGAAGACTCGTCCAAATGACGCAAGTCGCTTTTCACGGAATTCAAACCGGTATTCTCAATAATCACAGGTTAACCCTCCTGAGGTTCAGATGTCTTTATTCATGATAGTATGTTTCCCGAAGTTGTGCAACCCTATATAGGCATGGCAAATGGGAACATTCCGTGGCGGACGTTACCAGGAACTCGCAGGAATCGGACGATGACGCTCCGGGCAATTTAAGGCTGTACGAAACCAAATCAGTCTGCCTGACGGAGGGATAGCGGATGAAAAAAATACGCGATATTATGAGCACCGACTGCGTAACGGTAACGCTCCAAGACAATGTGTTTGAGATTGCGCTCAAAATGAAACAAAACGATATCGGCTTTATTCCGGTCGTGGACGGGGACAAGCTGATCGGGGTCGTCACCGACCGCGACCTAGTAGTCCGCGGCTACGCTGAGAAACATTCCGGCTCGACGGCGGTCAAGGAGGTCATGTCCGAGGGCTTGACCACCGTATCGCCGGACACGTCCGTGGACGAAGCGGCCAAGATGATGGCCAGCCACAAAATCCGCCGGCTGCCGGTCGTGGAGAACGGCAAGCTGATCGGAGTCGTGGCAATCGCCGACTTGGCCGTTCGCGAGATCTTCGTCAACGAAGCGGGCGAAGCGCTAAGCGATATCTCGGAGAACGTCGATCACGGCGCAGCCGTGCACTAACGGTAAGGACCCGGTCCGGAGCAAGCCTCTGGATACGGGTCTTTTTCATGAAGCCGGCGAATAATGACCTTTGTCAATCACGAGCCTTACGGAACCCGGCCGCCGTCGCCTCCGCCTCCGTGCAGAACATTTGCTCCGCCTTCGTAACTGCGTAGGAACGACCGCCAGGAACATGGTATATTTTCTCCTTCCTGGAGTTGATGTTTCCTTTAACCTGTGGATTGGCGCATGAGGGTGGAGGTCCCGAGGCTGATTCGTCCGCCCACAAGCCTATCCGGTTTTCTCGAGCGCGGCGCTCCAGCTCCACGAATTTTTTCTGAAACATGACGTTCGGAGGGACGGTCATCGTATTCGCGTACCCTTCGACCAGCAGCGTCTCATTATACATCTCCGTTTTTCCCGCCAAAAACACGTAGCGCAGCAAGCGGCTGTATGTATCTTTGTCGCCTGCGTCCCGGAACATGTACACCATCCGGCCGGTCAGCGCTTGTTTCGTGTAGTTGCTCGCCTCTTTTCCATAACGCTCGACCGGACTGTTCGGTTTGACCGTCTCAGGCGTATTGACGCCGATCAACCGCACTTTGTCGCCTTCCATCGTTTCGAACGTATCGCCATCCACCACACGCTTCACCTCGGCCTTCGTCCAGGGCTGATCGGCCAACTGCGGATAAGCTTGCACGATTGCAGCGATGTCGGAGTCGGGGTTTACGCTTGCGCTTTGGGCTGAACAGCCGATAACCAGGATTGCCAGAAGCACAATCGCAAGAAAACCGGAGGTACATCTCTTACTACTCATCTTGTCACCTCATCCCATCTCAGTTTCGTCACTTTCGGCTCGGGCTTCATTATACACAGGGTTTAAATCGGATTCCATCCTTTCATACTAAGAGTATACCAATCGCTGTGGAAGGAGCGCTGATTGCAAAATGAAATATTTCCCGGAACGCCCGCTGCTCGTCCAGAGCGACTCGACGCTGCTGCTCGAGACGCATCATGATGATTTCGAGCAACTGAGCGAGGAATTGGGCAAGTTCGCCGAGCTCGTGAAGGCGCCTGAGCATCTGCATACTTATCGATTAACTCCACTCTCGCTGTGGAATGCCGCCTCGTCGGGGCTTAGCGCGGATCAAATCCTGTACGTGCTGCGGGGCAACAGCAAGCTGGAGGTGCCGGGCCAGGTGCAGAATCATATTCGGCATTACGTGGCCCGCTATGGGCTAGTGCGCATGATCGCCCGCTCCGACGGGACGATGGCGCTGGAATCGGATGATCCGGCCGTGGTCAGTGAGCTTGCTCACTTCACGACGACACGCGCCTTCTTCATCGGTCAATCGAACGAGCTGACGATCGAGTTTGACCCGGCCTATCGCGGAGTGATCAAACAGGAGCTGATCAAGCTAGGTTACCCGGTAAGCGATTTGGCCGGCTATCATGATGGCGAGCGGCTGCCGATGCGGCTCAAAGAATTTACGGGAAAAGCGCCGGCGGCGCCGATGCCCGGCGGTGCATTTCGCTTGCGCGACTATCAGCGGGAAGCGGTCGACGCGCTATGCGCCGACGGCCGACGGCATGGCGGCAGCGGTGTCGTCGTTCTGCCGTGCGGCGCCGGCAAAACGGTCGTCGGTATAGCTGCGATGGCCCGCTTGCAATGCGCAACGCTCATTCTGACGACGAACGTGGCCTCGGTGCGGCAATGGAAAAGGGAAATCGAGGCGAAAACCGATTTGCCGAAAGACGCGGTAGGCGAGTATAGCGGTGCCAGCAAAGAAGTGTGTCCGGTCACGATCGCGACCTATCAGATTTTGACTCATCGGCACCGCAAGGACGAGCCGTTTTCGCATATGCGGCTGTTCACCGAGCGGGATTGGGGGCTCATCGTCTATGACGAGGTGCATCTGCTGCCGGCTCCCGTCTTCCGGGTGACGGCGGAGATTCAGGCGACAAGGCGGCTCGGGCTGACCGCCACCCTCGTACGCGAAGACGGCTGCGAGGAGGATGTGTTCTCGCTCGTCGGGCCGAAGCTGTACGAGGCCGGCTGGAAGGAGCTGGAGCGCGAAGGCTGGATCGCCAAGGTGCGTTGCACGGAATTGCGCGTCACCATGCCCAGAGAGGTGAGGGAGGCTTATATGACGGCGGAGAACAAGGCCAAGGCGCGGATCGCCGGCGAAAACCCGAACAAGCTGAACGTCATCCGCCAGCTTATGACTCGTCATGATCGGGAGCCGACGCTCGTTATCGGCCAGTACTTGGATCAGTTGAAGCATATTTCCGAGGAGCTGGAGGCGCCGATGATATCCGGCGAGATGCCGCATAAGGAGCGTGATCGGCTGTATGCGCAGTTTCGGGAAGGGGCGATCCGGACGCTTGTCGTCTCCAAGGTGGCGAATTTCGCCATTGACTTGCCGGACGCCAGGGTAGCGATCCAAGTGTCGGGCAGCTTCGGCTCGCGGCAGGAGGAGGCGCAGCGATTGGGACGTATTTTGCGGCCGAAGGCGGACAATGAAGCGTTTTTCTATTCCCTGGTGTCCGAGGAATCCCGGGAGCAGGAATTTTCCATCCACCGCCAGCTGTTTCTCGTTGAGCAAGGGTATCGTTATGAGATTAGGCAGGCGGCGGCCGGTACAGGAACAGGAACAGGTGCAAGTGCAGGGGAATCATTCGAACAACAGGGACAAGGAGCTGCAGCTGAGTGAAACGATCGCAATTTATTGGCAAGCTGCCGGAGGCGTTGGCCGAAGAGATCCGGGACTATGTGCTGGACATACCAGGGGTGTGGTCCGAAGCCCGTGTGGACTTGTCGCTGGAGGAGCTGCTTAACGACCGCGAGGTGCTGGAACGAATGTTTCAATCGCTGCGGGAAACGGAAATCCGGACGTTGCGCTTGATCTTGACCGGGTTCGCCGGTGAACCGTTCGACGAAGCCAGGCTCGTCAAGGCGGGCCGGGAGCAGCTATCCGGTGCGGCATTGAAGGTGGGCTTGAACCGATTGTGCCGCAAAGGCGTCGTCTTCACGCTGCGCAAAGCGTGGGGCGAGCAGCTCTATATGCTGCCGACGGATCGGATCGGCCTGTGGGCCGGGCTGCTAGCTCCGTTCGAGGCGGAGTCCTATCTCGCGGAGGAAGGGGCGACCGTCGTTCCGCTGCGGGAAGAGCAGCCTGTTCCTCCGGCGCGGCTGTTGTCCTTGCTGGCCTATGCCGAGAGGGAGGGGCTGCCGCTTACGCAGAAGGGTACGCTGGTCAAACGTACCGTCACACGGCTGCAGCAGCTGCTCGGCGTTGACGGGAGCGTTGGAGCGCGTCCCCCGCTGCTTCGTTACAAGGGCGAGGAGGCATACCCGTTTCCGCTTGCGGCGGTATTGGATGCGGCACTGAGGCTCCAGCTGTTGCATGCCGATGCCGAGTGTTATCGATTGAACGAGCGGATGCTGGCGGAATGGCTCAGTCTCAGTGAAGCGGAAATGAACCGGCAGCTGTACGGACTGTTATCCGATTTGCTTCCTCCGCCGGCCGATCCGATGATCCGAAACGTGATCGCCTGTGCGGAGGAGCTTCCGACGGACCGTTGGTTTCGGCCGGAAGCGATAAGCGCAGGTCTCGTGGAACGCGGGCTGACAGGTGCTGGAGTCGGCCCCGAGCCGGACAAGCTGCTCGTGGAATGGCTGAAGCCGGCGGAAGCCTTGGGCTTCCTGGAGCTCGGCAGGGCGGAGGACGGCGGCTGGCTGGCCCGTTGGAGGCTGCCGGCATCAGGGACCGAGCGCCAATTGGCGGAATCCATCGACACTACAACGACCATCACCGGCACCTCGACTATGGGGCAAAAAGCGGTATTTATCCTGCCGGACTTCGAGATCATCGTCCCGCCCGCGGTGCCCTATTCGATTCGTTGGGAGCTGGAGCGGCACACGGAGCTCGAGCAGCCCGGAGCCGTATGCCGCTATCGGCTGACGAAGGAGCGGATCATCCGCTCGCTTGAGCTGGGGGCCGACGGCGCACGGATCCTCGAGCTGCTGCATGACATCGCCAAATACGGCGTTCCCGAGCCGGTCGAGTATACGCTGAAGGACTGGATTGCGCAGTACGGCCGCACTTCCATCGAGTCAGCCGTACTGTTCCGCTGCCGGGATGAGGCGACGGCGGAGGAGATGGAGGTCAATCCGAAGCTCCTCCCTCATTTGCGCGAGCGGCTCGGGCCGCTTGTCTGGCTTGTAGAGCCGGGAGCGTCGGACTTGCTGCTGGAACAGCTGCAGATGAACGGGTACATCCCGGCTCAAGCAAATGCTGGCACGAATGCCGCCGATGACCCCGTTGCAACGGCATCCCAGATGCCATTCCCTGCAGATTCCATACAAAATATGGTCGCGGAACCGGCCGGGCTTATTTACTCCAGGCAATCCGTGCAGTATTATGATATTGAACGGACCATTCCGCCGACTGAGGAGCTGTATCCAGGGTTGACGGAGGTGCCGGGCATCTGGCTGAAGGAATGCAGAGCTTACCATGCGGCCACCCGCATGGATATGATACGCAAGGCGTTGGAATGGAAGGCGTCCGTCCGCTTGCGTCAAGGTGGACAAGATCGGGTGCTCGTTCCCGAGAAGGTTGAAGGCACGAAGGAGCGATGGCAAGTCCTGGTCCGCCATGAAGCGGGCGAAGCTACGCTCGGTCCCGAGCAATGGGACGAGATGCAGCTAGTGCTCCCGGGCATCAACGACGACGTCTGATCCGTTCCGCGCGCGAGCGAGGAGGGATAACGCGCAATGGACACCATGCTGATGGAAACCGGCACGCTCGATTTATCGGAGCTGCTCGCGCAAGCCTACGAGGTAGGCGATATGATTAACGGCTCCGCCGAAGTGGCGGATTACGCATATTGGAAACGGGTAGTCGAGGCGGATGCCGACGTGCAGGCGGCGGTTCTCCGCTTCGAGCGGACGAAGGAGCGCTTCGCCGAGACCGAACGCTTCGGACACTACCATCCGAACTACCATGAGGCGCTGGACGAGGCGAAGGAGGCCGAGCTGGCGCTGGAATCGTTCGAGTCCGTCCGCCGCTTCAAGGAAGCGGAGGCGAAGCTCGACGATCTGCTGTTCACCGTGTCTCAGACGATCGCTTTTGCCGTGTCGGAGGACATTAAGGTGCCGAGCAACAACCCGCTCCCGACCAAGGGCTGCGGATCGGGCGGCAGCTGCGGCTGCGGCTGACCTATAACGAAGGCCTGCGGTTATTCCGCAGGCCTTAAGTCCAAGTCGGGGACGATCGCCCCGACCTGATCGCCCGCCCAGTTGCGCACGGGCGGGGTATGGAATTCGCGGAGCGCCTCGAGCTCCGCCGCAGTCAGCCAGTCGAGCTGGCGCAGCGCCTCGACGACGGCGGGGTAGAGGGCGCGCTGCGCGCCGTCCTCGACCTTGACCGCGAGCGCTTCGCCGCGCTCGGGGGCGCTCACGGCAAAGACGCCTTCCGCGCCCATCTTGCCGACGAGGCGGCCGCCCGTAGCCTCGATGAGGCGCGTGTCGAAGCGGCCCGTGCCGGCGAGGTAAAACGGCGCGGCGCGCAGCGCCCCGAGCAGCTGCCGGCACGCCGCTTCGCGCGTCTCGGGCACGAGGCCGTCAGGCCGCCCGAACACGGCGAACGCCCGCGCGAGCGCGGCGAGCGGCAAGCCGAACACCGGCACGCCGCAGCCGTCCGTGCCGAGGGCGATGCTCGCCGCGGGGACGCCGCTCATCGCGGCGACCGCTTCGAGCATATGCCGCTGCACCGGATGCTCCGGTGCCATGTAGCCCTCGAGCGGCGCGCCTAGACGCAGCGCGAGCGCGAGCATCCCGCTGTGCTTGCCGGAGCAATTGTTGTGAAGCCGAGTCGGCCGCTCGCCGGATGCTTTCATCCGGTCGGCCTCCGGCTCGTAATAAGGATAGTGGGGGCCGCAGCCCAGGTCGTGGACGGTGACCCCCATCTGTTTAAGTAAGCGCTCTACCGCTTGAATATGGGCGGGTTCCCCGTTATGGGAGGCGCATAGCAGGGCGAGCTCGTCGGGACCGAGCCGGTAAGCTTCGGCGGCGCCGGATTCCACGACGGGAATCGCCTGAAGCGGCTTGGCGGACGAACGGGCGAACGTCACCAGCATCGGATCGCCCAGACCGGCCAGGAGATGTCCGGAACGGTCGACGACCGCTGCGTGGCCGCGATGCTGCGACTCGGTGAGCGGGCCGCGGGTGACGCGAGCAAGCGGTGCGGAGATGGAAGACAGAGCAGCCATATGACGAATCATCACTCCTGGAATCGATTGCTCGGTACGGGATCATTACGGAAGGAGATCATCCATGTTTCCTGAACGCACCGGCCTTATAGTATGGGTCAACGACTTGAAAGCGGTCAAGCACCTGGAACGGTTCGGGTCGATCCATTATAGCTCGAAGCGCATGCACTATGTGGTCATCTACATGAACGCGGACAAAGTGGACGATGCCGTCAAGGCGATGCAAAAATACCCATTTGTCAAAAAAGTGGAGCGTTCCATGCGCAGCGAAATTCGGACCGAATATAATAGTAATGTACCTGATAAGTCCAAACTTTACACCTAGACGATCGACTACAGCAAGCTCCCGAGGCGATCCGTGGCTGGGGAGCTCTTTTTTTTTACGGAAAACTTCTAAAAGTCGCGCAATTCGCAATATTATATAGAAATCACAAAAATGAAGCAAATAATAATTGGAAAAAAATAAGAAATCGATTAAAATAAAGCTAACCTGCATTACATAGGGAGATAGACCTACTTCGAAGAGGGGGATGTTGGAGATGAAAGATAAGATGATGGATAGGTGGAGTACTTATGAACCGTTCTACGTTGTATTGGGCGATAAGAAAGTAGCTGACATTATCATTACGAACCATGCGCGTTCCCGTTGGGCCGACCGGGTCGAATCCGAGAAGACGGGCTTCGAAGACATCTGCTCTTTTCTGTGGGACCGCCTCAAGAAAGACCAGGTGCAGCCTTATTACAAAAATGAGAAAGACGTCTTTGTCGTCGAGGACGATTTGGTTATGGTCGCCGAGTTTGCGGTGCTCGAGAACGAATTCGATATCGCCGGCAATCCGCTTCATAAAATGATCGTAGTCACGTTCTTGGGCCGGATGTCGGAAGTAATCGAGCTTAGGGACCTTAAGTCCTATTACTCTTGGCTCAGGCATTCGCGTCGGATGACGCTGATTAAGAATAGCCGCAAGCGCAAGTAGGCTGCCAAAGCTGGAAAAGATTAGCCTGAGTTGCGGCGCGACCCGATCGGCTCCTTAATTGAACATTGGCTGTGGCCGGGCATGCAGGCGAACTGTATGCTTTTTTGCTTCGTACCGGCTTTTCTGGTGGAATGAATTGCAAACCGCGCCTTGTTAAGATAGATTATGTTTGTATCCCTTTTTTGACAATGGATTCGCAACGTTAATGAAAGCGGGAGGCCAGAAGCGAGTGGCGTTAAACTTTCACCAGCTGCACATCTTTTATACGGTTGCCGAGAAAGGCAGCTTCTCCATGGCCGCGCAAGCACTTCATATGACACAGCCGGCGGTGACGATGCAGGTCCAGGGGCTGGAGGATTACTTCGGCACGAAGCTGTTCCAGCGTTCGACCAAACGGATCGAGATTACGGAGGCGGGCCGCACCCTGCTGCCGTTCGCCAAGCGGAGCATCGAGCTGATCAAGGAAACGGACGTGGCGATGTCCAAGTTTACCCATATGGTAGAAGGCCGGCTGCAGCTTGGAGCGAGCCTGACGATCGGGGAGTATGTGCTTCCCCGGTTGCTGGGACCGTTTAGCCGCGAATACCCGAACATCTCGGTCAGCATGAAGGTCATCAACACGACGCAAATATTGGAAGAAATATTGAATCACCAGCTGAACTTCGGCCTCGTCGAGGCGCCGGTGCTGCATCCCGATGTGAGGACGGAGGTTGTGCTGAATGACGAGCTCAAGCTGATCGTTCCTTCGGATCATCCCCTCGCGCAGCAGGACAAGGTGATACCCGAAGATTTGCTTCACTACCCGTTCATACTGAGAGAGCAAGGCTCCGGCACCCGCCAGGTGATGGAGAAGGAACTCGAGCGAGTCGGGCTGGGTGCCGGCCGGTTGAAGATCGTCATGGAGCTGGGCAGCACGGGGGCGATCAAGTCGGCGGTTGAAGCGGGACTCGGCATCACGGTGTTATCCCCGTCCTCTGTGAAGCACGAGGTGGCGCTCGGGTTGTTCCAAGTGAAGACGATCGAGGGCGTTACGTTTACGCGGCATTTCTACTCGATTTACTTGCAGGCTACGCTGCTGCCGATATCCGCCGTGACGTTCCTGACGTTTTTGCGCGAAAAAGATTTGCAGGTTTGGCTGTAACAGGGGGCAACGCCACGTGCGGAGAAAAATTTCATCAAAAACAGGCGCGCGGTTAATGTTGGCTTAACATTGGATGGTTAGGATGAAGACGGAGGCATCGGCATGAGGAACGAAGTCGATTTGCATATGCACACGACCGCATCCGACGGCACGCAGCTGCCCGAGGACAATGTCCGGATGGCGAAGGCTGCCGGGTTGTACGGGATCGCCATTACGGACCACGATACGGTGGCGGGAGTGGCCAATGCGATTCTTGCGGGAGAGGCGCTTGGCATCCATGTGATCCCGGGCGTCGAGATCAGTACAGTAGAGAACGGGCTAGACATACATATTTTGGGCTATTATATCGATAGGACGGATTCGCTCTTCTTGAATCGGCTTCAACAATTGAGAGATGGGCGAGAGAGCCGCAACTTGAAAATCGTAGAAAAGCTGAACGCGCTTGGTATTGCGATCACGATGGACGAGGTGATCGCCCAGGCCGGCAAAGGAGTGCAGCCGGACGAATCGATCGGCCGACCGCATATCGCCGAAGCGCTTCTGAACAAGGGCTACGTCGGCTCGATCGCCGAAGCGTTCGACCGGTATTTGGGGCGGAACGGAGCGGCGCATGCGCATTCGCACCGGGTTACCTCGTTCGAAGCGGTCGATTGGATCCGGGAGGCGGGCGGCGTTGCGGTCGTCGCGCATCCTGGCTTGTACGGCAACGACTCGCTTGTGGAGCGAATCGTGCAGTACGGCGCCTCTGGCATCGAGGCTTATCACTCCGACCATTCGCCGGAGGAAGAGGAGCGTTATGCGGCGATGGCGGAGCGTCTGGGCTGCCTCGTTACGGCGGGTTCGGATTTTCACGGCGAGCGAGGCGGCCATGAATTCCACGCGCCTATCGGCTCCCGGCGCATCGGAGCCGATGTTTTGGAGCGTCTGCAAGCTTGCAGAACGCGCGAGCAACAACAATAGATAAAGTTTGGGGAGGACCAACTACAGATGAAACCGATCAAAAAAGCGATTTTGCCCGCAGCCGGACTGGGCACCCGATTTTTGCCCGCTACGAAGGCGCAGCCGAAGGAAATGCTGCCGATCGTGGACAAGCCGGCGATTCAATATATTATCGAGGAGGCGATCGCTTCCGGCATTGAAGATATTATTATCGTCACCGGCCGGAACAAGCGGGCGATCGAGGACCACTTCGACAAATCCGTCGAGCTGGAATCGATTCTGGAGGGCAAAGGAAATACGGAGCTGCTCAAGCTCGTCCGCGACATTTCGAATATGGTCGATATCCACTATATTCGTCAGAAGGAGCCGCTCGGCCTTGGCCATGCGGTGCTGTGCGCCCGCAAGTTTATCGGCGACGAGCCGTTCGCCGTCTTGCTAGGGGACGACATCATCCATCAGGACCCGCCTTGCTTGCAAGAAATGATGCGGCTCTATGAGACGCATGGACGTTCGGTCATTGCGACGATGCAGGTGCCTTGGTCCGATGTGGGCAAGTACGGGATCGTCTCGCCGGATCATTCGATCGCTGCGGACGGGCCGTTCTCGTATATCGCCGATTTGGTGGAAAAGCCCGATCCGCAGGAGGCGCCGTCCAATCAGGCGGTCATCGGCCGTTATGTGCTGGATCCGGACATTTTCCCGATTCTCGAAACTTGCCAGCCGGGACGCGGAGGCGAAATTCAGCTGACCGACGGTCTGCGCGTGCTGAACCGCAAGCAGTCGATGCTGGCGTACTCCATCGAGGGCAAACGTTACGACGTCGGCGACAAGTTCGGCTACATCGAAGCGACGATCGAGTTCGCGCTGGGACGGAGCGACCTGCAGCCACAGGTGAAGGCCTATTTGAGCGAGCTTGTAAAGCAATGGAGCTAGGCTGCTGAACGCATGGGAGCGTAGGGCGAGTGGCTATCGGGGAGAGGAGCTGGCACTAATTAGGATGGAACGTGTAGCGGTAATTGGCACCGGGTATGTCGGGCTTGTTTCTGGGACTTGTTTGGCGGACATCGGGCATGAGGTCGTCTGCGTGGACCGGGATGCCGCAAAAATCGAACGGCTGCGTCAGGCGGATATTCCGATCTATGAGCCGGGCTTGGACGCCATGGTGGAGCGCAATGCCAAGGAAGGACGGCTGAGCTTCACGACGAGTATCGCCGAGGCGGTTCGTTTCGCCGATATCGTCTTCCTGGCGGTCGGCACGCCGCCGCTGGAGAGCGGCGACGTCGACCTGCGGCAGCTGAACAGCGCGGTCCAGGAGCTGGCGTCCCATATCGAGTCGGCTAAGACTATTGTTATCAAAAGCACGGTTCCGGTCGGGACAGGGCGCAAGGTGGAGCGGTTGCTGGCCGAGGGTTTGCCTTCCGGCGTCGAGGCCGCAGTTGTCTCCAATCCGGAGTTTCTGCGGGAAGGTTCGGCGATCCATGACACGTTCCATGCCGACCGGATCGTCATCGGGGCAGCGGATGCCGTAGCCGGCGAGCGGATTCGCGGGTTGTATGCGCCGTTCGACCGTCCCGTGCTGATGACGGACCGCGAGAGCGCGGAGCTGATCAAGTATGCTTCGAACGCTTTTCTCGCCGTGAAAATTTCGTTCATCAACGAGATGGCGAACGTATGCGACAAGGTTGGAGCCGACATCTCGCTCGTCGCGCAAGGGATGGGGATGGACAAGCGGATCGGGCCGCATTTTCTGAATGCAGGAATCGGCTACGGCGGCTCTTGTTTCCCGAAGGACACGCGCGCTCAACTGCGTATCGCGGAGCAGGTTGAGTACGATTTCAAAATATTGCGTTCGGCGATGCAGGTGAACCAGATGCAGCGCATCCAGTTCGCCAACTCCATCGAACGCGCGCTGGACGGCTCGCTCGATCGCAAGCGGATCGCCGTGCTAGGGCTTGCGTTCAAGCCGAACACCGACGACTTGCGCGATGCGCCGGCGTTGGATATTATCCGGTACTTGCAGGAGAAAGGCGCGGAAGTGAGCGCGTATGACCCGATCGCAGGCGGGAAAGCGCGCGGGCTGCTGTCGCATGTGAAGATATGCGAGAGGATCGAGGAGGCTGTCGAAGGTGCCGACGCGGTCGCCATCACGACCGACTGGGCGGAGTTCCGCAGCTTGGATTGGGCGACGATCGCCCGCCTGCTTCGTCAGCCGCTCGTGCTGGACGGACGCAACATGTTCAGCGCGGAGCAGCTTAAGGAGTACGGCATTCGGTATATCTCGATCGGCCGGCCCTGATAATTATATGCAAAAGCCATCCGTACCTTCTGCGCGAAGGACAGGATGGCTTTTGCATATTCGATCGATTAAGAGGCACCTCTCCTAAATAACGTTATGAAAACACCTTATTTGGGCGTCAGTCCGAGAATTTGGAAGAATAGCGTTATGGCAGACCGTTATTTGAAACGACAGACGAAGGACCCGTGTGAGGGAAGAAGTTTTTTACTTTTATACCGTACGCACACCCATAGCCAGCTGCTTGACGGCCTGCTCATCAGGCGTCACGTACAGCGTCTTCTGCTGCTCGTAGATGACGAAGCCGGGTTTCGCGCCGTTCGGCTTGCGCACATGGCGGATCAGCGTATAGTCGACCGGCACTTGGCTGGACGCCTTCGCCTGGCTGTAGTAAGCGGCCAGCATCGCCGCCTCGTGCAGCGTCGGCTCGCCGAAGCCGGTGCCCCGGATGACGACATGGGAGCCCGGAATGTCTTTCGTGTGCAGCCAAGTATCGTTCGACTGGGCGAGCCGGTTCGTCAAATATTCGTTCTGGTTGTTGTTTTTCCCGACATAGAGGGGGAAGCCCTCGCTGGATGTATAGGTGGTGAGCGTCGGTTTGTCCGGCGTTTTTTTCTTCTTCCGCGTTTTTTTGTTCCGATCGCGCACGTAGCCTTGCTCGATCAACTCTTCCCGGATCTCGTCGATGTCGCCGGGACCGGCGCTGTCCAACTGCTGCAGCAGCGTGTTCAAGTAAACGAGCTCCTCTTCCGTAGAGCGGATTTGCTCGGCGACGACCGTTAGGCTGTTTTTGCTTTTCGTATATTTGCGGAATTGGCGTTGGGCATTCTCGGACGGAGTCAGCTGAGGATCCAGCTCGATCGTTATCGTAGCCTGTTCTTCGTCGTAATAGTTGACGACCTCGATGGAGCGCATTCCTTTTTTGGCCAAATGAAGGGAGGAAGTGAGCAGCTCGCCCATGATCCGGTATTTATCCGCATCCTTCGCCTCTTCGACCGTCTCTTGAAGCTTGTCCAGCTTTTTCTCGTTTTTATTGCGCTCATTCTGCAGAAACCGCGTCAGATCGGCCCCCCGCTGCTTCGTTAGGTCCCGAACCGCCTTATCGCCATAGAAGGCTTCGAGGCATTCACTCACCGCTCCATACGTCCGCACGCCTTGAGGCGCTGCGTTTGTCAGATGAGTCAGCTCCACGACGGAGAAATACGATTTTCCTTTGCTGTCATCCACGATCTGTGGAAAATAACGATCAACTGCGGCTGCTGACATGGAGCTATGAAATGCGTTCCAAACGGAGTCAAGGGACGGCTCGACACTGGCTGCATCCGCACCTGCGCTCGAACCTTCACTGGCGCTAGCGCGATACACGAGTTCCTTGGCCACCAATGGGCTTAACCCGCTGAATGCCGCTACGAGCTGCTGCCGGACTTGCTTCGCTTCCGTTTCTCCAACCTTGTTGAGAGCTTCTTCAAAGGATAGGCGATCTCCGATTTGCAGCGGATTTTGTTTTCCTTGCTCGGGCGGAGCGACGTACTGGCTTCCCGGCATTACGATTCGGTACATGCTGATCGCAGGGGTGACATGGTGGATGCCGTCCAGAATGGTGCCCGTGTTCGGGTCCATCAGAATGATGTTGCTGTGCCGGCCCATCAGCTCAACGATGACACGTTTGACGCTGATGTCGCCTACTTCGTCCCGCTGGCGGACATCGAAATGCAGGACGCGCTCCATCCCCACTTGGCTGACCGCCTCGAGTATCGCTCCCTCGCAATGTTTGCGCAGCAGCATGCAGAACATAGGCGCTTCCATTGGATTGACGAACGACTCTTCGGTCAGGTGGGCGCGGGGATATGTAGGATTAGCGGAGAGCAGCAGCTTGCAATTCCGGCCTTGCGCTCGAATTTGCAGGACGACGTCATGCTCCGACGGTTGATGGATTTTATGGATGCGGCCGCCGGCGCACGCTTCCAGCTCTCGGGCAATGGCGCGGGTGACGAGACCGTCTAGCGACATGAATGATTCCTCCAGTTGTGAAAATGCGCCGAGCTTTGCCGCTACGAGCGCGTACTGCCAGTTTAGAGTCTTCCGGCCAAAAAAGCAAAGGACAGTTTGATTGACAAACGACCTGCCCGCTTCGATCCGCTGCGCTT
Organism: Paenibacillus koleovorans NBRC 103111; assembly: GCF_004000845.1. Lineage (GTDB taxonomy): Bacteria > Bacillota > Bacilli > Paenibacillales > NBRC-103111 > Paenibacillus_AA > Paenibacillus_AA koleovorans. Next base: position 29,652 of record NZ_BIMA01000041.1, on the reverse strand, counting down.
CTTCCTTACAAGGTGCTATTTCCCGGCTTGTCTGCATACATTTAGGGTTGTACAGATTTTCTTGGAAAGAGGGGACTCGGATGAGTGAGAAGCCTTGGTATCAATTGAATCCGGAGGAAACGGCGGAAGCGCAGCAGGTACGGCCGTCTCAAGGATTATCTCAGGATGAAGCGCAGGACAGGCTGACCCGATTCGGCTTCAACGAGCTGTCGGAGAAGAAGGGCGTACCGCTCATTACGCTGTTTCTGGGGCAGTTCAAAGATTTTATGGTGCTGGTGCTGATGGCCGCGACGCTTATTTCGGGTTTACTGGGCGAGTATTTGGACTCGATTACGATCGTCGCCATCATCGTCATGAACGGCGTGCTCGGGTTCATCCAGGAATTCCGCGCGGAGCGGTCGCTGCGAGCGCTGAAGGAGCTATCGGCCCCGACGGCCAAGGTACTGCGCAGCGGGCAAGTAGCGACGATCCCGGCTAGGGAATTGGTGGCGGGGGACGTTGTGTTGCTCGAGAGCGGAGACCGGATTCCCGCAGATGTACGGTTCCTCGAGACGAATTCGATCTATGTCGAGGAGTCCGCGCTGACAGGGGAGTCCGTGCCGGTCGGCAAGCTGACGAATGCGCTTGACGGCGATCAAGTGCCGCTCGGCGACCAGAAGAACATCGGCTTTATGGGTACGCTGATAACGCGTGGAACGGGCAAGGGCATCGTCGTACGGACAGGGATGGCAACGGAGATGGGCAAAATCGCCGATTTGATCCAAAATACCGAATCGATGGAAACCCCGCTGCAGCACCGTTTGGAGCAGCTTGGCAAAATTCTTATCGCGGTCGCCATCGGGCTGACCATAGTCGTCGTGATCGCCGGCATCATGCACGGCCAGCCGCCGTACGGGATGTTCCTCGCCGGAGTCAGCCTGGCGGTAGCCGCCATCCCCGAGGGGCTGCCGGCAATCGTGACGATCGCTCTGGCGCTCGGCGTCCAGCGGATGATCAAACGCAAGGCGATCGTGCGCAAGCTGCCGTCAGTGGAGACGCTCGGCTGCTCATCCGTCATTTGCTCGGACAAAACCGGCACGCTGACGCAGAACAAGATGACCGTCACCCATGTGTGGATGGGCGGCGACGTGCTGGAAGTGACCGGTGAAGGCTACGATCCGCAGGGCCAAATCATGGCGTCGACCGGAGGGCAGCATGTCGATCTGCGGAACAACCAGATGATGCGCCGGCTGCTGCAGATTGCCGTGCTGTGCAACAACGCCTCGCTCGTCGAAGAGCTGCCTGAGGTCAAGAAGAAAGGCTCGAAGGAGCCGGTGAAGCCGATCTGGTCCGTGCAAGGCGATCCGACGGAAGGCGCGCTTGTTGTGTTGGGTGCCAAGGGTGGCGTGACGGCAAGCTCGCTCGACGGGCTGTACAAGCGGATCACAGAAATACCGTTCGACTCGGAGCGCAAGCGGATGTCTGTCATCGTCCAGCATCAAGGCGGCCGGCTGCTGTATACGAAAGGGGCCCCCGACGTCATTGCCGAGAAATGTACGTATATTTTATGGGAGGGCAAGGTGATCCCGTTCACGCCGACGCTGAAGCAGAAGGTGATGGCGGCGAATCTCGGCATGGCGCGTTCCGCCCTTCGCGTTCTTGGCATGGCGTACAAGGAGCTGAAGGCGACCGATCGCGACGATACGGTGCATACGCTCGAGAGCGGGCTCGTCTTCGTCGGCCTCGCCGGGATGATCGATCCGCCGCGCAAGGAAGTGCGCGAAGCGATCTCCACTTGCCGCCGGGCGGGCATTCGGACGGTGATGATCACCGGCGATCACCAGGCGACGGCGGAAGCGATCGCCAAGCAGCTCGGGATGCTGCCGACCGGCGGCAAATGCGTGAACGGCCAGCAGCTGGCCGCGATGAGCGACGAGGAGCTGGACGCCGATGTCGAGCACATCTATGTCTACGCCCGCGTGTCGCCGGAGCACAAGCTGCGCATCGTGAAGTCGCTGCAGCGGCAAGGCCATGTCGTCGCGATGACCGGCGACGGCGTCAACGACGCGCCGGCGATCAAGGCGTCCGACATCGGCATCGCAATGGGCATCAGCGGCACGGACGTGTCGAAGGAAGCGTCGGCGCTTGTGCTGAGCGACGACAATTTCGCCACGATCGTGGCGGCCATCGAGGAAGGGCGGGGCATCTACGAGAACATCCGCAAATTTATCCGCTACCTGCTTGCCTCGAACGTCGGGGAAATTTTGACGATGTTCCTCGCGATGATGGCCGGCATGCCGCTGCCTCTTGTACCGATTCAAATTTTATGGGTGAATCTCGTGACCGACGGATTGCCGGCGATGGCGCTGGGCGTCGATCAAGCGGAGAAAGACTTGATGCAGCAAAGACCGCGTGGCGCGAAGGAAAACATCTTCGCGCGCCGGCTCGGCTGGAAGATCATCAGCCGCGGCATTCTGATCGGCGTTTGTACGCTCGCCGCCTTCTGGATCGCGCTCCGGGACAATCCCGACAGCGCGGATAACCTCATGCATGCGCAGACAGTCGCCTTCGCAACGCTCGTGATGGCGCAGCTCATCCATGTGTTCGATTGCCGCAGCTCGCGCTCGATCTTCCACCGCAATCCGCTGCAGAACAAATATTTGGTGCTCGCCGTGTTGTCGTCGCTAGCCCTCATGCTGGGCGTGCTCTATATCGAGCAGCTGCAGCCTATCTTCAAGACAGTGCCGCTCGGCACAGTCGATTGGGTCATCGCTCTGGTGTTCGCCGGTATCCCGACGTTTCTCATGGGACTCGGCAGCGTCCTGTCGACGAACAAGAAGGCGAAACGCCCGCCGATCAAATACAGCTCGAAGCCGGTCACTCGCTGACCCGGCTCTCCACCGAACCCGCTTGCCGGGGAAGCTCTTGCTTCCTCCGGCAGGCGGGTTTTTTCTTTGCTATGCACCGGACCCGTTTTGCCCTATAATATAGGCTAATTGAAAAGGAGAGTCGATGGGCATGAACTTTACGAAGATGCAGGGTCTTGGCAACGACTTTATCGTTATCGCCGACAGAGCCGAATTGCCCGCCGATCACGCCGAGCTGGCTAAGCGTTGGTGCGACCGCCATTTCGGAATCGGTGCGGACGGCGTCGTGTATATATTGCCTTCGGAGAAAGCCGATTTCAGCATGCGCATTATCAATGCCGACGGCTCCGAGGCGGAGCAATGCGGCAATGCGATTCGTTGCGTAGCCAAATACGTGTTCGACCGCGGGTTGACGGAGAAGCGCGAGCTTACTATAGAAACGATCGGCGCCGGCGTGCAGCCGGTACAGCTCCAAGTCGAAGCCGGCCATACGGTTAGCGTGCGCGTCAACATGGGCGAGCCGATCCTGGAGGGGCTTCGGATTCCGACGACCCTCGATATGAATCCGGTCATCGACCGACCGATCTACGCCGACGGTGCGGATTTCCGCTTCACGGCGGTGTCCATGGGCAACCCACACAGCGTGATTTTCGTCGAGGACGCTCCCTCATTCGATCTTCATCGCTACGGCCCTCTGCTGGAAGTACATGAGCTTTTCCCGAAGCGGGTGAACGTGGAGTTTGCGACCGTCCGCAGCCGGGATCACGTCGATATGCGGGTGTGGGAGCGCGGAGCGGGACCGACGCTCGCTTGCGGGACCGGCGCTTGCGCGACTTTGGTCGCGACGGTGCTGAATGGGAAAACCGATCGGACGGCAACCGTGTCGCTGACCGGCGGAGACCTGCTCATTGAGTGGGCGGCGGATAACGTCATCTATATGACGGGTGCAGCCGAGTTCGTGTTCGACGGCGCAGTATAAGGAATTTGGGAACGGACATTTGCGAGTTTAGATATAGAATGGTGGGACCGGATATGAAAATGGAGTTCAAAACCGCGCTTTCGAATCGCGTGCTTGCAGGCGACGGCGCGATGGGGACGTATTTGTACCAGCTCGGCTTCACGGTCGGGGCTTCCTACGAGGAGTTCAACTTGCTGAACCCGGAGGCGATATCCGGTGTGCATAGACGTTATTACGATGCCGGCGCGCGCGTGATCGAGACGAACACGTTCTCGGCGAATCGCGAGAAGCTGTCCAAGTTCGGCCTCGAGCACGAAGTGAAGGCGATCAATCGGGCGGGGGCGGCGATCGCCCGCCAAGCCGTCGGAGCGGACGCTTACGTCGTCGGCGCGATCGGTTCGATTCGCGGCGGGGGCAGGCGGACGATCCCGGGCAAGCTGTTGCAGGAGCAATTCCGCGAGCAGCTGGAAGGGCTGCTGGAAGCCGGTGTGGACGGCATCCTGCTGGAGACGTTTTATGAGCTTGAGGAGATGGAGATTGCGCTGCAGACGGTCCTTCAGCTGGACGGCTCGCTCCCGGTCATCTGCCAGTTCGCCTCCGAGAGCAGCGGCGGGACGCGCGACGGAATCCTGTACGCGGATGCGTTCCTTCGCTTGCGGGAGGCGGGAGCCGCCGCGATCGGGTTCAACTGCCATAGCGGACCGAACGGCGTGGCGCGCAACTTGGAGCAACTTCCGGCCGGCATCGGGCTGCCGTTGTCGGTGTTCCCGAATGCAGGTCTGCCAAGCTATGTAGACGGTCAATATGTATACGGGTCGACGCCTGAATACTTCGCGGAGAACGCTTTGAAATTCGCGGCGCTCGGCGCGCGGATCATCGGGGGCTGCTGCGGCACGACGCCGGAGCATATCGCGGCGATTGCCGGAGCGTTGCAGAGCTTTACCCCCGACACAGTGAGCGAGGCTGCGGCTGAAGTGCGCCCGACGGTCGCCGTAGAGGTGGCGGCGAAGCCGAAGGCGGTCGCCCCTGAAGCTGCGGCGGACGAGCCTTCGCTGCTGGAGATGGTGCGCGAGCGCCACACGGTGATGGTGGAGTGGGACACGCCGCGCGATCTCGACATCACGCGCTTCATGGAAGGCGCTGAAGCGCTGCGCAATGCGCATGTCGATTTCATCACGATGGCGGACAATGCCGTCGCGATGACCCGGATGAGCAACCTGCCGCTGGGCATGCTGGTCAAGGAACGGTTCGGCATGCGGCCGCTGCTTCACATCGCTTGCCGCGACCGCAATATGATCGGCACCCAGTCGCATCTGATGGGGCTGCACGCGGTAGGCATGAACCATGTGCTCGTTATTACAGGCGACCCGTCGAAGTTCGGCGACCAGCCGGGAGCCAGCTCGGTGTACGACATGACTTCGTTCGAGATGATCCGGCTGATCAAGCAGCTGAACGAAGGGATGGCGTTCTCGGGCAAGCCGCTCAAGCAGAAGTCCAGCTTCGTCGTAGGCGCGGCTTTCAACCCGAACGTGAAGCATCTGGACAAGGCGGTTCAGCGGCTGGAGAAGAAGATCGAGGCCGGCGCCGACTACATCATGACGCAGCCTGTCTACGATGCGCGATTGATTGAACGGATTCACGAGTCCACGAAACATTTGAACGTGCCGATCTTCCTCGGCTTCATGCCGCTCGTGAGCGGCAATAACGCCGAGTTCCTCCATAATGAAGTGCCTGGCATCGTGCTCTCCGATGAGGTGCGAGGCCGGATGGCGGGGCTGAGCGGACCCGAAGGTCGAGCCCGAGGCAACGAGATGATGAAGGAGCTGCTGGACGTCGCCCTGCCGCTGTTCAAGGGCATCTACCTGATGACGCCGATGCACTTCTACGGCATGTGCGTCGACTTGACGAACTACGTCTGGGAGAAGACGGGACAGCTCGCTCGCGTGGCCGATTTGGCCCGGCGATGAGCCGCTTCCCGTAAGGGATGAAGGGTGTACCGGCCGCAGGTTGAATTGTACTTGTACGGGTTTGTAAAATCAATTAGAATAGGGTAATGGATGTGATGCCCAATGATTCGCAGCATGACCGGCTACGGGATGGCGGAAGGCCATGCCGGCGGGCTTCGCATACAGGTGGAGCTGAAGTCCGTCAATAATCGCTACGCCGAGGCGAATGTTCGGCTTCCTCGCGAGTGGCTCCTATGGGAAGACGGCGTTCGTCGTACGGTCCTGGCGGCTGTGAAGCGCGGAAGGGTCGATGCGTTCGTCACGTGCGAGTTTGACGGGACATCGGCCAGAACCGTTCAAGTGGACTGGGCGCTTGCCGAAGGGTATATGGCGGCAGCCAAACAGCTGAGAGCGCGTTTCTCGCTTCCGGGTCCGGACAAGCTGACGCTTCAAGACTTGATTAAACTGCCGGATCTTGTGACGCTTAGCGATTCTCGAGATTCCGCGGCTGACGAGACTGTACAGGAGACGCTGATCGATTTGACCGCCCAGGCGGTTCGGCGTCTTATAGCCGTGCGCGAAGCCGAGGGTGCGAATCTCGCACAAGACGTCTTATCGCGACTCGGTGCGATGGAACGTATGCTCGAAGAGATTCGCCAATCGGCTGATGCCGTTTCGGAGGAGCTTCGGATCAAGCTGCGCCAGCGCATCCGCGATTTGCTGGGCGAGACGGCTGCCGATAGCCCGCTTGCGGACAATCGGATTGCCATGGAGGTTGCTCTTCTCGCGGAGCGAGCCGACATCAGCGAGGAGCTTCAGCGGCTTGCCAGCCATCTGCAGCAGACGGCCAAGCTGCTAGAGGCGGACGAGCCGATCGGACGAAAGCTTGATTTTTATATCCAAGAGATGAACCGCGAAGTGAATACGATCGGATCCAAATCGAATCGGTCGGATATTGTGAACGCCGTCGTCGACATGAAGGCTGAGCTAGAGAAGATGCGCGAACAGGCGCAGAATATCGAGTAACCGCGGCGGAAGGACAACTGGAGCAGGTTTCGCCTGCATTTCGAATCGGGTATGAGCAACCCGGGAAACGGCAACAATAGTGCAAGGCTGTATAAGTTTGCCAACTTCCGGTTGTTTGATTATAGGGGTTCCCCCCGAACAGGAACGTAATCTTTTTTTCATGCCTCGCTTTACACTTGGGGGAAAAGGATCTAGGAGGGCACTAATGGCCATTAAATTAATCAATATCGGGTTTGGCAACATTGTTTCGGCGAATCGGATCATCTCTATTGTCAGTCCCGAATCGGCCCCGATCAAGCGGATCATCCAAGAAGCACGCGACCGGCACATGCTGATCGACGCCACTTATGGCAGACGGACTCGCGCCGTCATCATTACGGATAGCGACCATGTCATTCTGTCGGCCGTTCAACCGGAGACGGTGGCCCATCGCTTAACGAACAATAAGGATGAAGATCATGACGAATAGTGTTCGGCCCGGTACGGATAGAGGCCTCCTGATCGTTCTGTCCGGCCCGTCCGGCGTGGGGAAAGGGACCGTATGCGCCGCTTTGCGGAAATGCGCCCCGGATCTTGTCTATTCGGTATCGGCTACAACGAGAGCGGCTAGAGCCGGTGAAATAGACGGCGTGAACTATTTTTTCAAGACGAAGGAGCAGTTCCGTTCGATGATCGAGCGGGATGAACTGCTGGAATGGGCGGAATACGTAGGCAATTATTACGGAACCCCGCGGAGCTTCGTAGAACAGACATTGAATGAAGGCAAAGATATTATATTAGAAATAGAAGTGCAAGGGGCCCTGAAGGTGAAAGAGAAGTTCCCGGAGGGCGTATTTATTTTCTTAACCCCGCCTTCGCTTACGGAGCTGGAGAGTCGCATCGTCGGACGCGGCACGGAGTCGGAAGAATCGATCCGCAATCGGATGACGGTCGCGGTGGACGAAATTCGCTTGATGGAGCAGTACGATTATGCGGTTGTGAATGACCAAGTGGAGCTGGCTTGCCAGCGCATTCAGGCGATCCTGATCGCTGAGCATTGTCGGCGGGAGCGCGTGCTGCCGAGGATTCAAAAATGGATGGAAGAGGTGCATTGACCCATGTTATATCCTTCAATTGATTTGTTGATCAACAAGGTCGACAGCAAATACTCGCTCGTCGTAGCCGCCGCCAAACGCGCCCGCGTATTGCGGGACGGAGCGAAGTCGGATCTGCGCGATCCGAAAGCCCACAAGCAAGTCGGTGTCGCGCTCGAAGAAATTTACGGCGACCTCGTTCAAGTGGAAGCCGTCATCGTTAAGGACGTAGCCAAGTAGAAAGTTCAAAGATTGCCGAAACTCAACAACCTGCGCAAGGTTGTTATTTTTTTCTCGCAAAAGAAGGGGGCTACTTGGATGTGGAAAGGGAAAACGGTCATCTTGGGCGTAACCGGAGGGATCGCTTGTTATAAAGCGGCGGCGCTGTGCAGCAAGCTGGCTCAGAAGGGGGCGGAGGTGCGTGTCATCATGACCGAATCGGCGACCAAATTCGTCGCTCCGCTGACGTTTCAGACGTTGTCCCGGCATCACGTCATGGTGGATACGTTCGATGAGAAGGATGCCTCGGTCGTCTCGCACATTGATTGGGCCGATTCGGCCGACCTCGTCGTCGTAGCGCCGGCAACGGCGAACATGCTGGCGAAGATGGCGCACGGCCTAGCCGACGACATGCTGAGCACGACGCTGCTCGCGACGACCGCCCCGATCCTCGTGGCGCCGGCGATGAACGTCCACATGTATACGCATCCGGCCGTTCAGGCGAATATGCAAACCTTGTTAGAACGCGGCGTGCGGTTCGTCGAGCCCGGTGTCGGACAGCTCGCATGCGGATACGTGGGCAAGGGAAGGCTCGCCGAACCGGAAGAAATCATGCTGGTGATCGATCAGATGCTGCATCCCTCTCAGCCGCTGAGAGGCCGACGCGTTCTCGTAACGGCGGGTGGAACCGTCGAACGGATCGACCCGGTGCGGTACATCACGAACGATTCCTCCGGCAAAATGGGTTATGCGATCGCAGAGGCTGCTCGCGACATGGGGGCGGAAGTGACGCTGGTCAGCGCCAAAACCGCCATCGACCCGCCGACAGGCGTTGAGGTAGTGCGCGTGGTTTCTACAAAGGATATGCTGCATGCCGTACAAGAGCGCTTCAGCCACACCGACATCTTCATTAAAGCGGCTGCCGTGGCCGATTATCGGCCGGCGGAAACCGCGGACCGCAAAATCAAGAAAAAGGCGGAGACGTTGACACTCGAGCTCGTGAAAAATCCGGACATCTTGCAATGGCTCGGGGAAAACAAACGGGCGGGTCAGCTGGTGGTCGGCTTTGCCGCGGAAACGAACGATGGGGAGCAGCATGCGCTCGATAAAGTGCGCCGCAAGAAAAGCGATTTGCTTGTGCTGAACGATGTAACCATACCTGGTGCGGGATTCGGGACGGATACGAACTTGGTGCGGATCTATGATGCGAACGGGTTGGTGCAGGCGTTGCCGATGATGGGCAAGCGGGCTGTAGCCGAAAAGCTGCTGGAGCTGGTGGCGGGGCGGCTGCAAGCGTCGGGCGGGAGTGAGGCCTGATGTACGCGCAAGTCATCGTCGATGTGCCTGCGAAGCAGACGAACCGTCCGTTCGATTATTCGGTTCCTCATGAGCTGCGTGAGTGGGTACAGGTCGGCTGCCGGGTTGGCGTGCCGTTCGGACCTCGTACGGTTCAAGGTTTCGTCATCGGACTGTCCGACCGCACGGACGCGAATCCCGCCAAGCTGAAGCCGATCGGCGAAGTGCTCGACCTCATGCCTCCGCTGACACCGGAGCTTGTCGGACTGGCAGGTTGGATGAGCCGGGCGTATATATGCCACGAGGTGACGGCGCTGCAGGCGATGATTCCAGGCGCGCTCAAGGCGAAGTACGAGAAGCTGGTCGGCATCGGACAGGCGGGTGCGGAAGATCGCGCGTCCGAATCCGGACACGATCCGTTGCAATCTTCCCTTGAGATCGCTATGGATCTGACCGATCCCGAGGAGTCGGCGGTGCTCGACTATGTTCGTTCCCGCGGTCAAGTGAAGACCCAGACGCTGCTGCAGAAATTTCCGCTTCACGGTCCTATCATCAAGCGGCTGCTCGCGCAAGGCCGGCTGTCCGAGGAGCAGACCGTCAAGGACCGGGTGGGGACGAAGACGGCGCTAACGGTTTCGCCGCTACTGGACGGAGACGAATTGCAGCAGGCGATGGCGTCGCTGGGGGCTTCCGCCAAGCGGCAGCTCGACGTGCTGCGGCATTTCGAAGCAGCGCCGGAGCCGATCCGGTTGGCCGATCTGCTCGCCAAGCTGGGGATTAGCGCCGGCACCGTCAAGAGTTTGCATGAAAAAGGCTGGCTCGACATTCAAGAGGTGGAAGTATTCCGCGATCCGTACGCCGGCCGCAGCTTCGTGCCGACGGCGCCGCTGCCGCTGACGCCAACGCAGCAAGCGGTGTTTGAGCCGCTGTCCAATGCGCTTGCTGCCGATGCCCACAAAGTGTATTTGCTCCAAGGCGTGACGGGCAGCGGCAAGACGGAAGTGTACATGCAGGCGATTCGCCAATGCCTGGATCAAGGCAAGGATGCGATCGTGCTCGTGCCCGAGATTTCGCTCACCCCGCAGATGGTGGAGAGGTTCAAGGGACGCTTCGGCAATCAAGTCGCCGTCCTGCATAGCCGATTGTCGACCGGCGAGCGCTACGACGAGTGGCGCAAAATCGGCTTGGGTCAAGTGCGGGTGGCGATCGGAGCTCGTTCCGCCGTATTCGCCCCGTTCACGAAGATCGGACTGATCATAATAGATGAAGAGCACGAATCTTCCTATAAACAAGAGGAAAGCCCGAAGTATCATGCACGGGATGTAGCCGTAGCCAGGGCTAGACGGCATGGCGCCGCCGTAGTGCTCGGTTCTGCAACGCCCTCGCTTGAGAGCTACTACAAGACGCAGCATCCCGGCGAGCCATATGAAGGCGCGTTCCTGGAACAAGGATCGCCTGGCGCATGGGCTCCTCTGCTGGGCACCGAATGGCCGCCCTTCGCGCTGCTGCGCATGGATGCGCGGGTGGAGGGGCGACCGCTGCCCGAAGTCCACATCGTCGACTTGCGCGAGGAGCTGCGCGGCGGCAACCGCTCGATGTTCAGCCGCGAGCTGTATAAAGCGATTGAAGATCGGTTACACAAGGAACAACAGATCGTGTTGCTGCTGAACCGCCGCGGCTACTCGACGTTCGTGATGTGCCGTTCCTGTGGCTTCGTCGTGCAATGCCCGCATTGCGACATCGCCATGACGTATCACCAGGTGTCTCGATCGATGCGCTGCCATTATTGCGGCCGCAGCGAGTCTGAGCCGCGGACATGCCCTTCTTGCGAGAGCGAGCATATCCGCTATTTCGGCACGGGCACCCAGCGTGTGGAAGAGGAGCTCGGCAAGCTGTTCCCCGGCATCCGCGTCATCCGGATGGACGTCGATACGACGTCGGAGAAAGGGTCGCACGAGAAGCTGCTCACCCGCTTCCGCAACCGCCAGGCGGATGTGTTGCTAGGGACGCAGATGGTGGCGAAGGGGCTCGACTTCCCGGATGTCACTTTGGTTGGCGTCATTGCAGCCGATACGGTGCTCAATCTGCCCGATTTCCGCGCGGCGGAGAAGACGTTCCAGCTGCTTACCCAAGTGGCGGGACGCGCAGGCCGACACAAGCTGCCCGGCGAAGTGTATATCCAGACTTATACACCGGAGCATTACAGCATTCGGCATGCGAGCAAACACGATTACGGCTCCTTTCTCGCCGATGAGCTGGAGTCGCGTCGGGAGCGCGGCTATCCGCCTTTTAACCAGTTGGCCCTCGTAACGTTCTCCCATGAGCAGGCTCAATTGCTCGTCCAATTCGGCGAATCGTTCGCGGCCAAGCTTCGGGAGCTGTGGGCCCGATCACCAGATCGGCATAAGCCCGGCACATTATTTGAATTATTAGGCCCGATCGCTTCGCCGATCCCGAGGATCAAAGATAGATATCGATTCCAATGCATGATAAAATATCGGGGGGATCTGGACGCTGCAGGCTTGATCGGCGCGGCTTCTGACGCCTTCGAGGAACGAATCCGCACGTCCAAAATCATCCTCGGCGTCGACGTAAATCCTCAAGTTTTAATGTAATCATTTGTTTGCATCTGCATCTTCTATAATAGGCATTTATTTAAGGAGTGATAGCGTATGGCCATTAAAATTATCGTCAAAGATCCCGATCCGGTGCTTCGCGAGAAGTCGGTTCCGGTCACGAAGTTCAATTCCAATCTGCACAAGCTGCTGAACGATATGGCGGATACGATGTACGAGGCGGAGGGAGTCGGGTTGGCCGCCCCTCAGATCGGCATCCTGAAGCGGGTTATCGTTGTAGACGTCGGCGACGATAACGGGCTCATTGAAATCATCAATCCTGAGATCGTGAACAAAGAAGGCGAGCAGTTCGGACCGGAAGGCTGCCTCAGCATTCCCGGGCTCCAGGGCGATGTGAGCCGCGCGATGACCGTCACGATCCGCGGCCAGGACCGCAACGGCGACCCGGTTGAATACACCGGCTCCGAATTGCTGTCGCGCGCGTTCCAGCATGAGGTCGATCATCTGAACGGCGTGCTGTACACCGATCTGGCGAAAAGCGTATACCGCAATACCGAGCGGGAAGAAAACGGCGAGGAGTGAATCGCATGAACATCGTGTTCATGGGAACGCCGGACTTCGCCGTTCCTTCCTTACAGACGCTGTTGCGCGAAGGCTACAACGTCGTCGGCGTGGTCACCCAGCCGGACCGGCCGAAAGGCCGCAAGCGCGAGCTGGCGCCGACGCCGGTCAAGGCGGAGGCGCTGCAGCACGGAATCCCCGTGCTGCAGCCGCTCAAGCTGCGGACCCCGGCGGCCGTCGCCGAGCTGGCTGCGCTGCAGCCCGACCTGATCGTGACCGCCGCCTATGGGCAAATCCTGCCGAAGTCGGTGCTCGCGTTGCCACGCCACGGCTGCATCAATGTGCACGCTTCGCTGCTGCCTAAGTACCGCGGAGGCGCGCCGATTCACCATGCCGTCATGAACGGAGAGACCGTGACGGGCGTCACGATTATGTACATGGCGGAAGGGCTGGACACCGGCGATATGATCAGCCGGGTCGAGCTGCCGATTACGCCGGACGACACGACCGGCTCGCTGTTCGAGAAGCTGAGCCTCGAAGGGGCGGAGCTGCTGAAGCGGACGTTGCCCGCCCTGCTGGCAGGCGAGCTCCAAGCCGAGCCGCAGCGCAATGAGGACGCTACATACGCCTCGAATATTAGCCGCGAGGATGAGCAGATCCGCTGGGAGCGACCGGCGCTGGAGCTGTTCAATCAGATTCGCGGCTTGAATCCTTTTCCCGGAGCCTTCACGACTTACGACGGCGCGAACTTCAAAGTATGGGCGAGCCTTCGGCCGGGTCAGTCGGAACCGCGTCAAGCAGCTGATGAAGGCGTGGAACCGGGCACTGTATTGCGGATGACCGATGCCGGCATTGAAGTGCAGACCGGCGCGGGCACATTACGGCTGACGCGGGTGCAGCCGGCGGGCAAGAAGGCGATGGACGTCTCGGAGCTGCGGCGGGGAATGACGATTCCGCCCGGCGCCGTCTTTGGGGGTTCGCTTGACGGGGCCGAGGGTGCTTCGGAATGAACCGGACGAGAGATGGACAACCGAAGCAACCGAAGCAACCGAAACAACCGCATCAGCCGAAGCAGCGACAAGGACAGCAACTGGCTCCCGAGCGGAATTCACAGTCATCGCAGAGCTCGCAGAAGCCGAACAATCGGCCTCTCAAGAGGCCGGCTGGAGCCCGCGAGCTGGCGATGGATATATTGACGCGCGTCGAGCAGGAGCAAGCGTACAGCAATTTGCTGCTGAACCAGACGCTGCAGAAGCAGTCGCCGCCGCTCGAGAAGGCGGATGCCGGACTGACGACCGAGCTCGTGTACGGGACGATTCAACGATTGAATACGCTGGATTACTTTCTCGCCCGGTTCGTCGCCAAAGGCGTGGCGAAGCTGGAGCCATGGGTACGAAGCTTGTTGCGGCTTAGCCTGTACCAGCTCGTCTACCTGGACCGCATTCCCGAGCACGCCGTCGTGAACGAGGCGGTCAACCTGGCCAAACGCCGGGGCCATGCCGGCATATCCGGCATGGTGAACGGCGTGCTGCGGAGTGCGATCCGCAGCCGCACCGAGCTCGTCGTGCCGACCACGCTGCCCGCGGCCGAGCGGATCTCGCTGCTCCACTCCTATCCGAAGTGGATGGTGGAGCAGTGGATCCGCCAGTTCGGCGAAGCGACGGCCGAGCGCATCTGCGAGTCGAACAACCGGCCGCCGGCCGTCAGCGTCCGGGTCAATCGGCTGCGCGCCAGCCGCGAGGCGGTGCTGCAGCAAATGGCGGACGCCGGGCTGGATGCCCGACCGTCGTCGATTGCGCCGTCCGGCCTTATCGTCGAGAGCGGCGGCAACATGGCGTTTTCGACCTGGTTCCGCGACGGCGCGATCTCGATCCAGGACGAGAGCTCGATGCTCGTCGCCGAGGCGGTCGATCCGCAGCCGGGCATGACCGTGCTCGATTGCTGCGCGGCGCCAGGCGGCAAGACGGCCCATCTTGCCGAGCGGATGGACGACCGCGGCCGGATCGTCGCCTGCGACGCTCACGAGCACAAGCGCCGGCTCATCGCCGAGCAGGCGGAGCGGCTCGGGCTACGCAGCGTCGAGACGCTCACCGGCGATGCTCGCGAGCTGCCGCAGCGGTTCCCGGCCGGCGCCTTCGACCGCGTGCTGCTCGACGCGCCATGCTCCGGGCTCGGCGTCATCCGCCGCAAGCCGGACTTGAAGTGGGCCAAGCAGCCGGAGGAAATCGAGGCGATTACCGAGCTGCAGGCCGAGCTGCTGGATGCGGCCGCCTGGCTGGTCGCGCCGGGCGGCGTGCTCGTCTATAGCACGTGCACGCTCGCCGCCGAAGAGAACGGAGACGCAGTGCTCGCCTTCCTGGAGCGTCATCCGGCATTTGCTCCGGAGCCGATGCCTCCCGCGTTAGCTGCACTCCCCGGCGCTGCGAACGGACAAGTATCCTTGTTGCCCAGCGATTACGGCTCGGACGGATTTTTCATCGCCCGCCTGCGGCGCAAGGACGCATAACTTTAGCAAACGCACGAATTATGTTACACTAGGCTAGATGTAAACCAAGCAAATCATGAACGGGTAGTGATTCGATTGAGCCAGACAGAACCATTGAAACCATTAAAGCCGCTCGCCCCCCATGTTCCGGTGCGGCCGTTTGTTTATGACTACTCCCTGGAGGATTGGCAGGCGTGGTGCAAGACGAACGGCGAACCGGCTTTTCGGGCGGGCCAGCTATTCGACTGGCTCTATGTGAAGCGGGTGGAGTCGTTCGACGAGATGACGAACTTGTCCAAGGGGATGCGAGACAAGCTGGCGAACCAGTTCGAGTTCGTCTCCTTGCAGGAAATCGACAAGCAGGAGTCCCAGGACGGGACCGTCAAATTTTTGTTCGAGCTTCAAGACCGCAATGCGATCGAAACCGTCGTCATGAAGCATAACTACGGCAACAGCGTCTGCGTCACGACCCAGGTCGGCTGTCGGATCGGCTGCACGTTCTGCGCTTCGACGCTGGGCGGGCTGAAGCGGAACTTGTCGGCCGGCGAAATCGTAGCGCAAGTCGTACGCGCGCAGAAGACGCTCGACGCGAAGGGCGAACGCGTGAGCAGCATCGTCATTATGGGCATCGGAGAGCCTTTCGAGAACTACGACGCGATGATGACGTTCCTCAAGGTGATGATCCATGAGAAAGGGCTGAATATCGGCGCTCGCCATATCACAGTTTCGACGAGCGGTATCGTACCGAACATTCGCCGATTCGCCGACGAGCAGATGCAGATCAATCTCGCCATTTCGATTCACGCGCCGAACGATGAGCTGCGCTCCAAGCTGATGCCGGTCAACCGCCGTTATCCGTTTCAGGATCTGATCGAAGCGTGCAAGTATTATTTGGACAAAACCGGTCGCCGGATTACGTTCGAATACGCCTTGATGGGCGGCGTGAACGACAAGGCGGAGCATGCCGAGGAGCTCGCCGACGTGCTGAAGCAGATGCTGCCGCTCTGCCACGTCAACTTGATTCCGGTCAATTTCGTCATGGAACGGAACTTCAAGCGCACGGTGCGGGACGACATTTTCACATTTCAACGCATTCTGGAACGCCATAACATTACGGCGACGATTCGCCGGGAGCATGGAAGCGACATAGCGGCCGCCTGCGGCCAGCTGCGCGCGAAGCATATGGAGTCAGGGGTGAAGTAGAACGATGCTTACGGCCTATAGAACGGATATCGGGAAAGTCCGTTTGATCAATGAGGACCGAGCCGCCATACAGACCGGTTTGAACGGCTTCACACTCGCCATCTTGGCCGACGGCATGGGCGGGCACCAGGCGGGGGAAATTGCGAGCAAGATGGCGGTGGAGCTTATTCAGGCCCACTTGCTCGCCATACATAAGGATTTGTCGGACGAGCAGCGGCCGGAGGCGATCCGCCGTTCTATCGTGCAAGCGAATGAAACCGTCTTCGAGTTCGCCTTGAACCAGCAGCGGTATTACGGTATGGGCACGACGGTAGTCGTTGCCCTCGCTTCCGTGCAAGATTTGACGATCGGCCATATCGGCGACAGCAGAGCGTACCTATGGCAGTCAGGTCGGCTGCGGCAGGTGACCGAGGATCACACGCTAGTGAACGAGCTAATGAAGTCGGGTCAGATTACGGCATCCGAAGCGAGTACTCACCCTCACCGGAACGCGCTGACGAGAGCGCTTGGCACGGAGAAGCGAGCGGAAGCCGACGTAACTCGGCAACAATGGAACTTGGGGGACATTTTGCTCATCTGTAGCGACGGCTTGAGCGGGCTTGTGGAAGACTCGGTCATCGGGCAAGTGCTGGCGGCGGAGCGGGAGCTGGAGTGGAAGGCCGACGAGCTCATCCGGCTGGCGCTGGAGGAAGGCGGGGGCGACAATGTCACGGTTGTACTGCTCGAGAACAAGGAAGCGAACGAAGCCTCGGAAGACAGGGGGGATGATGAATGATCGGTCACGTGTTGGGCGGTCGCTACGAGATCATGGATCGGATAGGCGGCGGCGGCATGGCCTTGGTGTACAAAGGGCATGATATTCTATTAAATCGTAAAGTGGCCGTCAAGGTGCTGCGCCAGCAATACGTGCATGACGAAGAATTCATCCGGCGGTTCCGACGGGAAGCTCAGGCCGCTGCGTCTCTGTCGCATCCGAACGTGGTAAGCATATACGATGTCGGTCAAGAGGAAGAAGTCCATTATATCGTAATGGAGTATGTGGAAGGCAAGACGCTGAACGAGGTGATCAAGGAACGCGCCCCGATGCAAGTCGAGGATGCGATCCGAATCGCGAGCCAAATTTGCGATGCGCTCGATCACGCCCACCACAACCAGATTATCCATCGGGACATCAAACCCCACAATATTTTGATGGGCAAAAACGGCCGCGTGAAAGTAACCGATTTCGGAATCGCCCGCGCTGCGGATTCGTCTCAAATTACGCAGACCGGCTCGGTCGTCGGGTCGGTGCATTATTTTTCGCCGGAGCATGCCAAAGGCACATCCACAGGAGCCAAGTCCGATATTTACTCGCTCGGGATCGTGCTGTACCAGATGCTGACGGCGAGGTTGCCGTTTTCCGGAGAAAGCCCGATCAGCGTGGCGCTCAAGCATTTGCAGGAAAACGTGGAGGAGCCGCGCAAGGTCAATCCGCTTATTCCGCAGAGTGTGGAGAACATGATTCTGAAGTCGATGCGCAAAAACCAGGACGAGCGCTATCAGTCCGCCCGCGAGATGCTGAAGGACCTGGAAACTTGCCTGCTGCCGGAACGGCGCAATGAACCCAAGATCGTGTTTGCCAGCGATGCCGAGGATCAAGAGAGGACGCGTGTGCTCCCGGCGCTGAAGGGCGACGCGGCGGGCAAACCGTCGGCCTCTGCCATGGGCTCTCGATCAGGGGATCCGGATGCGCCGGAGAAAAAGAAGCGGCTTTGGCTCAAACCTTCGATTTGGGGTCTGGTTATTGTTCTTTTCCTGCTGGGCATGTGGTATGCGGTTGGGGTCGTCAGAGGTCTGATCGAAGTGCCCGAGACGGAAATCCCGAACGTCGTCAACATGAACGTAAAGGACGCGCAGAAGCTGATCGAGGACAACCAACTGAAGAGCAAAGTGATCACGCAGCCGAACAAGGACGTGGCCAAGGATATTGTGTTCGCGCAAAATCCGGAGCCGATGAGGGTGAAGGTCAACAACGAAGTCGTGCTCTATGTCAGCCTCGGTACGGAAAAGCCGAAAATGCCGGACTGGTCGGGCAAAAGCTTTAATGAAATCATCAACACCGAGCTTGTGAAATTGGGCATCGCCGCTTCGCAGGTTACCAAAGAATTGGAAGTGTTCGGCGTGGAAGAACCGGGGACGGTTCTGAAGCAAGTGCCGGCGCCGAACGAAGAGTACGATCCGAAGACAGTGGCGATCAAGCTGACGATCAGCAAAGGGCGCGAGCAATTCTCGATGCCGAACTTGTCGGGCATGACCGAGACGGAAGCTTCTTCGGCCGTAGTGCTTCTTGATTTGAAGCCTCTAATTGAGCGTGCACCGACGTATAAGCAGCAGAAGGGAAAAGTGTTCGACCAATTCCCGTTCAAGTTCAACGATCTCGTCTCGAAGGGACAGGAGATCAAGATTTTCGTCAGCAACGGCTATCCGCCTGAAGCGAAGGAAAGGACCGTTTCACGTCCGATTTCTCCAGCAGTTAAGGGGAAAGAAAGCACGATTCGAATCGTGTACAGCGATGCCAGAGGCGATAATATCGAATGGGCTTCGCGCAAAATTACGGATACGCAGACGTTCGACGTCGTCCTCGTCCTCTCCCCGGAGAAAGACGGCACAATTCAATATTTCGTAGACGGTGCTCGAATCGATTTGCAGACGGTACCTTACAACGACAAGGCTACCGGCAGTCCGAGCCCGACGCCAACACCGACTCCGACGCCAACGAAGACGCCGGGCGGATCGGCTTCACCGACGCCGACGCCGACGCCGAAGCCTTCCACAACGCCAACTCCGAGTCCGACCGGCACAGGAGGCCATTAATTAATGCCTTCAGGAATTATTGTAAAAGCCTTGAGCGGGTACTATTACGTTCAGCCCGATGAGCCGGCCGGCGCCGGGTCCGTGCAATGCCGGGCCAGAGGCATCTTCAAGAAAAAAGGAATCTCTCCGCTAGTAGGCGATCATGCCCTGTATGAGCTGACCGAGAACGGCGAAGGGACGGTAGACGAGATCAAACCCCGCACGACGGAGCTGATCCGTCCGCCGATCGCCAACGTCGATCAGGCTGTGCTCGTTTTCTCGCTGACCGAGCCGGGTCTGAACTTGCAGCTGCTGGACAAATTTCTCGTCCACACCGAGCAAGCTCGCCTCGAGACGGTCATTTGCCTGACCAAGGTGGACTTGCTTCAAGACCGGGAATCGGGTGAGCTCGCGGGCGGCATGAATCTGGATGCCGTGCGACGGCTATACGAGTCGTTCGGCTACCGGGTCATCGTGACGAGCAAGCGTACCCAGGAAGGGCTCGAAGCGGTGCGCGACGCCCTGGCCGGCCGAATCAGCGTGTTCTCCGGCCAATCGGGGGTCGGGAAGTCCTCGATGCTCAATGCGATCGTGCCCGGGCTGAAGCTCGAGACGAATGAGATCAGCGCGAAGCTCGGCCGCGGCAAACATACGACGCGGCATGTCGAGCTGTTCCCGCTCGAGGCGGGCGGCTTTGTCGCCGACACGCCCGGCTTCAGCCAGCTCGACTTTCTCGAGCTGGAGCCGGAGCAGCTGTCCGGCTGCTTCGCCGAGTTCCGCGGCTACAGCGCCGGCTGCAAGTTCCGCGGCTGCCTGCATCAGCAGGAGCCGGGCTGCCTTGTGCTGCAGGCGCTGGATGAAGGCGCCATTGCGCCTAGCCGCTACAAGCACTACACGGCTTTTTTGACCGAAATGAAGGAGAGAAAACGGAGGTATTGACCGATGACAATTTTGGCTCCTTCGATTTTATCCGCTGATTTTGCCCGGCTGGCCGAGGAAATCCGGGATGTCGAGCAGGGAGGCGCGGACTGGATCCACGTCGACGTGATGGACGGTCATTTCGTTCCGAATATCACGCTCGGGCCGCTGGTCGTATCGGCGATTCGCCCTCATACGAAGCTGCCGCTTGACGTCCATCTGATGATTGCGAACCCGGATGCTTATATCGAAGCTTTCGCGGCGGCAGGGGCGGACCTGATCTCCGTGCATGTGGAGGTTTGTCCGCATTTGAACCGTACGATTCAGCACATCAAGGCGCAGGGCGTTAAGGCCGGCGTCGTGCTGAATCCGTCCACCCCGTTGTCGACGCTCGACTATGTGCTGGATGAGGTGGATTTGGTATTGCTGATGACGGTCAATCCGGGCTTCGGCGGACAACCGTTCATCCCTGCGATGATTGGGAAAATTGCCGAGCTTAGACGGCGGCTGGCAGCGGCGGGCCGCTCCGGCGTGCACGTGGAAGTCGACGGCGGCATCAACGAAAACACCGCTCCGCTCGTCATCCAGGCTGGAGCCGACGTGCTGGTAGCGGGCAATGCCGTATTCGGCATGAGCGACCGCCGTGACGCGATGCAGCGCATCCGCGGAAATCGCTAGGGGGTTCGACGGAAGTGAAAAAGACATTATGGCTGCTGTTATTGAGTTTTATCGCCGGTCATTTGCTGCTGATCTTTTCTTGGCTGAACGGCGGGCTGTTCCGTTATGTATTTTCGATCGGCGCCTTATTGATCGGCGTCTACTTTTTCAAGCAGTACGACTCGCTCAAGCTGCGCATTTGGTTCATTGTCGTCTCCGTCTTTTTCTATCTCTTGTTGACGATTATTTATACGATGATTTATGTTGCAACCGGCAAAATTCCGATTCTGAACCTGGTGCCGCCGGGGACGGATATGGAATAAAGCATTGTTGCCCTTCATGAAGCATAACCATAACTACAGGAGCCGTTGTCCTGTAGTTTTTCTTTTTTGATGGGCAGGCACTTTTCCCGGGCGATCGGAATAAGATGTACTAAATGGCACTATGAGGAGGGGTAGAGGTGAAATTTTATACGATCAAGCTACCAAAGTTTTTGGGCGGCTTCGTCAAAGCCATTCTGGGTTCCTTTAGCAAAAATTGAGCTTACCACATAAGGCAGCGGTTCCGGCCCGTCGTTATAAAAGGATACTTAAGCACAAAAAAAAGCACCTCGCGATAAGGTGCTTTTTGTCTATGCGGGTTCGTAGCGAACCTCAGCATACTTTACACACGAACGATTTTGCCGGATTTCAGAGCACGAGTACTTACATAAACGCGCTTCGGCTTGCCATCCACCATGATCCGTACTTTCTGTACGTTGACTCCCCAAGTCCGCTTCGTCTTGTTGTTAGCGTGAGAAACGTTGTTCCCTTGGCGAGGGCTTTTACCGGTAATAAAGCATTTGCGGGACATACTAAAAACACCTCCTAACCGTTACGTTCAAGTGCAGCTTTTGCCCGAAAACATACTCTAATATATTAGCACAACCGCTTTCCGATAGTCAATGAAAAGACTTGCTGCTGTTGCTTTTATTTGTCCGGTCGGGTATAGTAAAATCAGCGCAAATGCAGCTATATGGCTGCTGTACGCAAGCTTGGACGCGGTATTGCCAAGGGAGCGGGAGCGTTGCGACGAACCGACGGAATCTCCGAACAGAGAAAGGATGGAGCATGCCGATGCAAATCAAGAGTGAGCTCGGAACCATACATGTTTCGAATGATGTAATTGCGGTTATCGCCGGCTCTGCGGCTCTGGATTGCTACGGGCTCGTGGGCATGGCTTCGCGCAAGCAACTGAAGGACGGCATCGCGGAGCTTCTGGGACGGGAAAACTTGAGTCGGGGCGTCGAAGTGCGTCTCGAGCAGGAGCAAATACATATCGACCTGCACATTGTAGTGAGCTATGGAACCAAAATTTCCGAAGTGGCGCACAATGTACAATCGAAAGTGAAGTATGTTCTGAACGATGTGGTCGGCCTGCGCGTCGATCTTGTCAACATTATTGTACAAGGTGTCCGCGTATCGCGATAGGAAGGGGATTTTTTCTTGAGTAAGCGCTTTAATTGGATTAATGGGTCGGACTTCACCCAGATGGTATTGGCAGGAGCCGCGAATTTGCAGGCGAACAAGGAGAACGTCAATGCTTTGAACGTCTTTCCGGTTCCGGATGGCGATACCGGTACTAACATGAATTTGACCTTGACGTCAGGTATCGAAGAGCTTAAGAAGAAAACATCCGCCCATATAGGCAAATCCGCTGAAGCGTTGTCCAAAGGGCTGCTCATGGGAGCCAGAGGCAACTCAGGCGTGATTCTGTCTCAGTTGTTCCGGGGCGTTGCCAAAGCGGTCGCCGAGCACGAAGAGATCAATGCCGCTCAATTCGCCGCCGCTCTTCAGAATGGAGTGGATACCGCCTACAAAGCGGTCGTCAAGCCGGTGGAGGGGACGATCCTTACGGTGGCCAAAGAAGTGGCCAAACAGGCCGCCTCATCCGTGCGGAAGACGTCCGATGTGCTGGAGCTGATGACGGAAGTGCTGGCAGCGGCCAAAGAAGCGTTGGCCAGAACGCCGGAGCAGCTGCCCGTGCTGAAGCAGGTCGGCGTAGTGGACGCCGGAGGGCAAGGGCTCGTGTGCGTGTACGAGGGCTTCGTGAGCGCCTTGCGTGCAGGCGGTGCGGCTGCGGCGGGTTCGACGGTGCCTGTTGTCGCGATTTCGGCTGCAGCATCGGCTGCCGGCCGTTCGATGGCCGAGCTCGCCCATGCGGCGGACCGGACGCGGAGCGCGCAGTCCCATCTCGCGACCGAGGACATTGAATTCGGCTATTGCACGGAATTTATCGTCAAGCTCGTCCCAGGCAAGACGGCGGGCTGGGTGTTCGACGAGCTCGGCTTCCGGTCCAGTCTGGAGAAGCATGGCGACTCCGTTCTGGTGGTAGCGGATGACGATCTCGTCAAAGTGCATCTGCATGCCGAGCACCCGGGCGAAGTGTTGACCTACGCTCAGAAGTACGGGGAGCTCATCAAGATCAAGATCGACAATATGCGGGAGCAGCATACAACGCTGCTGGAGGACGAGCATGCCCATGGGCATGCGATTGCCACCGCCGGCGCTGCCGCAGTAGGAAGCGCCGTGGCCGCTCCGGTCGCGCCTGCAACGGCTGCGACGGCTACGCAGGAGCTCAAGCCGTACGGCTTCGTCGCCGTCTCGATGGGCCGGGGCATCGCCGCCATTCTCGAGAGCCTCGGCGCCGATGTGGTGCTGTCCGGCGGGCAGACGATGAATCCGAGCACGGAGGATATCGTGCTGGCCGTCCGGCAAGTACAGGCGTCCACTGTGTTCGTGTTGCCGAACAACTCGAACATCATCATGTCGGCCCAGCAGGCGAAGGACTTGGTGGGGGACAAGGAGCTGATCGTCATCCCGTCCAAGACGATCCCTCAGGGCATGTCGGCTCTTCTCGCCTTCCAGTCCAGCGCAGACGCCGTCCGCAATGCGGAGACGATGCAGCGGGCGATCGCCGGCGTGCAGTCCGGGCAAGTGACTTACGCCGTCCGCGATTCGCAGATTGACGGGCTGGACATCAAGCAAGGGGACTTTTTGGGCATTCATAACAACAAAATCGTTACTTCCACCCCTGACCTGATGCAGACCTGCAAGGCGCTGATCGACAGCATGACGGCGGAGGGCGGCGACATCGTCACAATTTTGTCCGGAGAGGACGCGCCGGAGGATGCGACGACCGAGCTGGTGGATTGGCTCGCGCAGGAGTTCCCGAAAGCGGAAGTCGAAGTGCATAGGGGCGATCAGCCCTTGTATTACTACATTTTCGCAGTCGAGTAGAACCGATTCGCGGCAAGCCCGTATTAACAGACAGAGAGACCAAATGTTGAACGGAGGAACAGGGGTATGGCTAACATTCGGATCGTGACCGACAGCACGGCCGATATACCGGAGTCGGTGCGCAAGGAATACGGGATCGAGATGGTGCCGCTGAAGGTCCATATCGGAACGGAAACTTATTATGACGCCGTGACGATTCAATCGGAGCAATTTTACGCGAAGCTCGCGGAGGCGTCCAAGCTTCCGACGACGTCGCAGCCCTCCCCCGTCGATTTTCTGGAGGCGTTCAAGGCGGCTGCTGTCGAACCGGGCGATGAGGTGCTGGCCATCCTGCTGTCTTCGGCGCTTAGCGGGACGTATCAGTCCGCGGTGCTGGCCAAATCGCTGCTGGACAATGAACTGCAGGTGACCGTGTTGGACTCCAAGTCGGCTTCATACGGGTACGGCATGCTCGTCGTCGAGGCGGCGAAGGCGGTACGCGCGGGCAAGAGCTTGGACGAAGTGGTGCGGCTGGTGCAAAAAATGCGCGAGAAAACCCGGATCTATTTCCTGGTGGATACGCTGGAATATTTGCAGAAGGGCGGCCGAATCGGCAAAGCATCCGCTGTGATCGGTTCCTTGCTGAATATAAAGCCGATTCTGACGATCGATCCGGAGGGGCAAGTCGCTCCGGTCGACAAGGTGCGGGGACAGAAGAAAGCGCTTGGCCGCATCGTCGAGCTGCTGACGGAGGAGTTCGGGCAGCAAGAGGTGGTCGTCACGGTCGCTCACGCCAATACGCCGGAGGCGGCGCAAGAGTTTGCGGACTTGCTGGGACAGCACTTCAACGTGAGCAGCACGAGCTTCACGACGGTCGGTCCCGTAATCGGGACGCACGCCGGTCCCGGGGTGCTCGCCGTGTTCATGATCCCGGCTTCGGTAGGATGAAGGCGGGGGCGGCAGGCTTGGATCTGCAGGCGCTGCCCGTGACGAGCGTGAAGGGCATCGGGCCGCAGAAGGCCAAAGAACTGGAGGCGTTCGGGATATACTCGGTCGGGCAACTGATCGAGTATTTTCCTTTTCGCTATGAAGATTATCGATTGCGAGATTTGGCCGATGTGCAGGACGGGGACAAAATTACGGTCGAAGGCAGCATTTCCAGCGAGCCGGTGCTGCAACGCTTCGGCGGCAAGTCTCGTTTGACCGTCCGGGTTATGTGCGGAGCCGTACTGCTCACGGCAGTCTGGTTCAATCGGCCGTTTCTGAAAGAGAAGCTGAGACCGGGGCTACCGATTGTGCTGAGCGGCAAATGGGATCAAAGGCGCCGACAAGTAACGGTGACCGATTCGGAATTTGCCGGTATTGCAGGCGGACGGAGCGGTACGCTGCAGCCCGTCTATTCGGTTGGCGGGCCAATTACGCAAGCTTGGATCCGGCGGGCGATCGGACAAGCGCTTATCCAATATGGGACACATGTGCCTGAAGTGCTGCCCGAGGAGCTGGTCGGGAAATACCGTTTCATGGCACGGCGACAGGCGGTGCATGCGCTCCACCATCCCGAAGAGGTGGAGGCCGGCCAAGAGGCGCGGAGGCGGATGGTGTACGAGGAGCTGTTTTTTTTCCAGCTGAAGCTTCACGCTTTTCGCTCGCTCCAGCGCAAACGGTCCGACGGAGTGGCACATGTGTTCGACAATGAGGTCGTCCGTCAATTTGTGCGGGGATTGCCCTTCACTTTAACCCCGTCCCAGAAGCAAGTAATCGGTGAAATTCTGGAGGATCTGAAAGCTCCCCATGCGATGAACCGGCTGCTTCAAGGCGATGTAGGGGCGGGGAAAACGGTCGTCGCGGCGGCTGCGCTGTTCGCGGCGGTGCGAGGCGGCGCACAGGGCGCTCTGATGGTGCCGACGGAAATATTGGCCGAACAGCATAGACGGTCGCTGGAGCGGCTGTTCGAACCTTACGGCATTCAGGTCGGGCTGCTTACCGGCAGCTTGACCGACCGGCAACGGAGGGACACGATTGCTTCGCTCCATATGGGGCTGATCGATGTCATCGTCGGGACGCATGCACTCATTCAAGAGGATGTTACGTTTCGGCGTTTAGGGCTGGTTGTGACGGACGAGCAGCACCGGTTCGGGGTCAACCAACGCAGCATCCTGCGGCGCAAAGGGTTGAATCCCGATGTGCTCACTATGACGGCGACTCCGATTCCGCGGACGCTCGCCATCACCGCCTTCGGCGACCTGGACGTCTCTACCTTGCGGGAGCTGCCCAAAGGGCGGAAGCCGATCAAAACGTATTCCGTCGGTCCCGATAAGCTCGAACGGGTGTATGGCTTCATTCGACGCGAAGTGCTGGCCGGCCGGCAAGCGTACGTGATATGTCCGTTGATCGAGGAATCCGAGAAGCTGGATGTGCAAAATGCAATCGATGTCCATATGCAGCATGTGCAGGCGTTTCCCGAATTTCGAATAGGGCTGCTGCACGGCAGGATGACGAACGCGGAGAAGGAGGCGGTCATGCGCTCGTTTGAGGCGAACGAGGCGCAGGTGCTCGTTTCTACGACGGTCATTGAAGTCGGGGTCGATGTGTCCAATGCAACGTTAATGATCATCTATGACGCGGTTCGGTTCGGGCTGTCTCAGCTGCATCAGCTGCGCGGGCGGGTCGGCCGGGGCGAGCATCAATCGTATTGCGTGCTGCTCGCCGATCCGAAGAACGAAGCGGCCAAAGAGCGCATGCGCGTCATGACCGAGACGAACGACGGGTTCGAGATCGCTCGCCGGGATTTGGAGCTGCGGGGGCCGGGTGAATTTTTCGGCACCAAACAGAGCGGTATGCCGGAGTTCCGGGTCGCCGATTTGATGAGCGATTTCGAGACGATGGAGAAGGCTCGCGACGATACGGCGGAGCTGGTGGCAAGGCCGGATTTTTGGACGGCGGCCGTCTACTTGCCACTGCGGGAGTTTTTGCGCAAGGAGCATGTTTTCGACGGAGATTCGCTGGATTGAGTGCAGGTGCGGCTTAGTTCTTACAACTGCGTCTTAAAATTGCAAGGCAAGTCGCCGTAGGCCGGAGCATACACTGAAAGAAGCAATGTTCTCTTTTGGAGGTGCCGGCCATGAGCTATCAGAAGTACGGGATTGAGCGGGAACTGGTGGAGCGGATCAAGACGAAGCTGAAAAATCCGCAGGTGAAGGAACGGGTCAAATCGATTTTGGACGGCGTGACGAAGCAGGAGCTGCAAGATCGCACGCGGGTGAAGCTTCTGACGGGTCAGCTCGCCAAGGCGGTCAATGAGCCTCTCACCGTCAAACAGACGGACCAGATCGTCCATTTCGTCGTGGATATGAAGATCGATCCGAACAACACGTTTCATTTGATCAAATTATGGGGCATGTTTCGCTAAGGGATGTCCGATCCCCTGCTGCAGCTCGCCGAACAGGCGGGGTTTGCGGCGGGGGATTTTTTTGCGATTGGGATGGTGCCGGCGGGCGGTTATATTGGCAATGACTGGGGCTGTGCATATTCGATCGACTATTTTGAAACGTTATAGGAGAAAAGGAGGGAATGGATGGATGAGAACAAGTTGGCGGGCAGGTTTGCTGATGCTCGCACTGGCGCTGGCGGCGGCAGGCTGGTCTCCAGGAGCTATATCGGCGGAGGAGAACGGAGCCCAGGCTGGTATCCGGTTCGTGCACGCCTCGCCCGATGGACCGGCGGTTGATATTTTTATCGACGGCAAGCCGGTTTTTCGAGGCGTCTCCTTCAAGCAGGCGACGCCGTATCAGCCGCTTGCGGCCGGCTCGCATGAAGTCGCGCTTTACCCGGCTGCGGCTGGCGGAGTGGGCAAACCTGCTCTGAGAACGACGTTAGTCGTTGAGGAGGGCAAAAAGGTGACGGCCGCTGCCGTCAACAAAATGGCGCAGCTGGAGCTGCTGATGATGGTGGATGAAGCGGATGCTTCCGCAGGAAAATCGAAGATGCGCTTCATTCATGCCGCGATGGATGTGCCGAAGTTGGATGTGGCTGTAAAGGGAGGCGATGTGCTGATTCGGAATATTTCTTACAAGGGGATCAGCACGTTCGTCGAAACGTCGAGGCATCATCTTCACTAGCAGTAGAATCAGGTATGAACCGGCACCTCCTCGAGCAGCTCGGGCGTATCGTTCCTGACGTTGCCTACCGCTTGGGATACCGGATAGGCCTTCATTTGGGCGGCCGGATAGGGCCGAAGCAAAGGCAGCAGCTTGTGGGGCGAACGTTCGTTCCGGTCGAGCCAAGCCTTTTCATCCTCCGGCCTCAGAATGACCGGCATACGGGAATGGATGTCCATGATGAGCTCGTTAGCTTCGGTCGTAATGATGGTTGCCGTGCTGAGCTTTTGGCCTTCCGGGGTCAGCCAAGTGTCGTACAGCGCCGCCATGGCGAACAAGCTGCCGTCATGCAGCTGAATGCGCATCGGTTGTTTGCCCTTGCCGTCGGGAAGCGGTTTCCATTCATAAAAGCTGTCGGCTGGAATGATACAGCGCTTGCGCTCCAAGAGAGCTTTGAATGAAGGCTTCTGAGCGACCGATTCCGATCTGGCGTTGATGATGCCGGTCCCGCCCGAACGTTCATTCTCCGGTTTCGTCCAGGAAGGAATCAGTCCCCACTTGAGCTCGCCCGCACGATTGTTCTCCCCATCATGGATGACGGCCATAATCATTTGTCCGGGAGCGACATTGTACCTTGGACTATAGAACGGAAGGGATGTTCGATCCATCACGAAACGAATGACCAGCTCCTCCAACGTTAAGGTAATCGTATAGCGTCCGCACATGGGTACCGTCTCCTTTTCAGCACGAAGCTTATCCTATCTCACATGCTAGTGGCGGAAGTCGCGACTGTCAAGAAACCATAAATCCCCACTTGAAATAAGAATATATGTTCGGTATATTAGTTGTAACTCTGGTGGAGAACAAACGTTCGGTCATGTTCGGGAGGCGGATACGATGAGAATTCCAGACCGTTATATTGGGAAAACGATTGAGCTGGTTTATGTAGACCGATTCGGAAACGTGACTCAGCGCCGGGTTATTGTCAAACAGCTGCATGAACGGATGGCCGATGTGTATTGCCTGAAGCGGATGCAGTACCGCAGGCTTGTGCTGAATCAAATATTGGCGTTCACCTTGGCGGCGGGCAAAAAGTTCGGATGACTGAAATAATTTTGGGGAATTGGATTGACGGGAACAATTGTTCGTGTTAAGATGAATTCATAGAAACGAGAACAAACGTTCGGAGGATGATTCCAATGCAAGCTGTCGACAGTTCCATGTTCAATCCTTATCGTTCTACATCCGTTAAGAAAAGCCCGGCGGCCGCTTCTTCCCGCTCGAATAGAAAAGTCACCCCCGCTTTGCGCTTGACTCGCCTCCTGCTGCTGGTAGCTGCGATGCTGATCAGCTTCGTGCTGGGGATCATCGTACATACCGTTTCCACGCAATCGGAGGTTCAAGCTGCATCCGTCACCGGTTCAATTTCGGTTCACGCACCTGCTCCGGCAGCGGTCGATACTGAGAAGCAACGCATCATTGTCGTGCCCGGCGACACGCTCTGGACGATTGCCGAGCAGCATCTGGCCAGCGGTCAAGACGTGCGAGAATATATTACCAAGCTGAAGAAGCTCAATGCGATGAAATCAAGTGCGCTTAAGGCGGGGCAAGTGCTAGTACTTCCCTAATCTATTCGTTCGTACATATAATCCCTATACCATCACGGAAAGTCGGGCCGATCGAGGTCCGGCTTTTCTGAACA
>NZ_BIMA01000040.1 GCF_004000845.1 Paenibacillus koleovorans NBRC 103111 | reverse complement strand
TCCCACTCTCCAACCGAACACCTTCGCCAGAGGAACGTCCGCCAGGATGGTTTTTCTTAAAAAGTGTTAGCCAAGCTTTTCAATCAGCCATTCATAGGCACGAACCCCGTGGATCACATGCGGCCCGTCGAATCGGTCGAGCTCCACGGCTTCCGCGACTCCCAGCAGCCGGTAAACCTCGCGAATGCGACCGTATGCTTCCACAGTCGCATGGATCGGGAAAATGTTGTCGCGTTCACCCGACTCGATCAGGAGCGGACGCGGTGCGATCAAGGCGATCAGATCCGGCAGCTCGGCGAGTCGGCCGATGCCTGGAATGTAGTTATCTATACAGTGGTGAATGGCAAGAATACTGTCTTGAAACGTGTTCACGTACCCGCTTACGACGGCAGCCTGCACCCGATCGTCAAGCGCCGCGGTG
Organism: Paenibacillus koleovorans NBRC 103111; assembly: GCF_004000845.1. GTDB lineage: Bacteria > Bacillota > Bacilli > Paenibacillales > NBRC-103111 > Paenibacillus_AA > Paenibacillus_AA koleovorans. The sequence goes on along the minus strand of NZ_BIMA01000040.1, from coordinate 57,108 downwards.
AATGCGGCGACAAGGCCTCCACCGGAGATGCCCATGATGCCGATCCTTGCGGGGTCGACATCCGGCCTCGTCTGCAAGTAATCGATTGCCCGTATGACCTCGTACACACGGTGACCGGCCATCGTATGACCCATATGCAGCAGCGTTGTCGACAGTGTATGGCAGGAGTTGGAGGCGTTCCCCGCGGCATCGGCAGCCGTCTTCCGATCGCCGAATCCTAGCAGCTCCGGCACGATAACGAGGAAACCCCGCTTCACCAGCTCAATCGCGAAATTGTTATGATAGTCCGGCGCTTCGGTTGGCGTTCGACCGTCCGCTTGCAAGCCGACAACCGCTTTGCCGCCATAACCGTGGCCATGGCAAGCGATTATAGCTGGATGTGCTTCATTTTGTCGGGAAGCGCCGGATGGGATCAATACATAAGCCGGCATCACGAGGCCGGACCAGGTCGTCATCTCCACGCGTTGGCGCACATAGCCGTCGCAAGGCACTTCCTCGAGTAGGACAGGCTGTAAGTCCGCCGAAATTTCCGGGAACTGACCAAGCTGCGCTGCGAATTTTCCCCTTAACGTGTCTCGCCATTCTCGCCATTGCCCTTCACTTTCCGCTTGAAACCGGTATCGGGGAGTTGTGTCTTGGTACAGCTTGGTCAAATAAGAATCGGGATGCCACATCAGATTTATTCCTCCAATTCCGGATTGGTTACTTTCGACGAGGGGCGCTGCCGAACGGGCGATTGTAGATGAACGCTTCACTTGCTTCGTCCAGCGCGCGCAGTAAGTCCTCGCTCAGTTTGAGGTCGACCGCCTTCAAGTTGTCGTCGATCTGCGACTCTCGCGTCGCTCCTGCGATGACGGTGCTGACGGCCGGCTGGTGCATCAGCCAGGCGAGCGAAAGCGCCGTAGCGGTTGTGCCGATCTCGGCCGCGAGCTTCAACACCTTGTCGCCGACTTCCATGCGCATCGCATCCATCCGCGTCGCGAACGTCGGATGTTTCTCAAGCTGTGAGCCGTTCGGGACCGCTCCGCCGGCATATTTGCCGGTCAAGATGCCGCCGGCAAGCGGGAAATACGGGATCAGCCCAATGCCCTGGTCAAGGCAGAACGGCACAAGTTCCCGCTCCACGCCGCGATCTACCAAGGAATAGCCGGGTTGGACGGAGACGTACTTCATCAGCCGCTGGCTCTCGCTGATGCTGAGCGCCTTCATCATCTGCCAGGCGCTATAGTTCGATGCGCCGATGTACCGCACCTTGCCCGATGTGACAAGATCGTCCAACGCGCGCAAGGTCTCCTCAAGCGGCGTATTCGGATCGAACGCATGAATCTGGTACAAGTCAATATAGTCCGTCTGCAGCCGGGTTAAGCTGCCTTCCAGCTCTTTGAAAATATGTTGCCTCGAAGAGCCTTTGGAATTCGGACCCTCTCCGCGTTTCATTCCTGCTTTGGTTGCGAGCAGCACTTCCTGCCGCCGGCCGCGGAACGCCTCGCCGATATATTCCTCCGATTTCGTTCCCGCATATATGTTGGCTGTATCCAGGAAGGTGATGCCGCTCGCCACAGCGTGATGCAGCACTCGAATCGAAGCCTCTTTGTCCACACGCCAGCCGAATGCATTCGTCCCTAGCCCCAAAATCGACACTTCCAGACCGCTTTTGCCTAATCTACGAAATTCCACTCGAATCCCTCCCAGTTTCAATCCTTGCTTCATTATATCATGGAATTGCTAGATTCTTTGTCCGGGTTGTTATGCAGAATCGTGCATCTCTTTACCCTGATTGGATCGTTGAGTTGCAAGCTCGCCGGTGGCGGCAACCTTTGATTCGAACGTATGGAAAATGGTAAGATGGAACTCTGGGAAAAGCCGCAATCTATGCATTGCGCTACCACTAGCCAGGAGGTCTTCCATTCATGAACAAGCTGCTCAAGACGGCTGCAATCTTGCTTGCCGCTGCTGCTATCGGCACAGGCTGCGGCACCAGGTCGAGCCCGACTACACCAACACCCACGCCCACTCCTTCGCCGTCCTCGACGTCGCCTGCGCCAAGCGCGAGCCCTTCGGTGACGCCGACCGCTACCGCTACACCTAGCCCGACGCCGGCGAAAACTCCGGCCGGCACCAAAACCGGGGATGCCATCCAGGTCGTCGCCGCGCCGGAGAGCATAACCGCTTTGGTCAACAAGCAGTTCAAGCTGCCGGACTCGTATGCGCCGAAGGACTTGGTGTATCCGGAAGTGGCGTTCATCTTCAGCGAGAAAATCGAGAAGCGCAAGCTGCGCCAAGAAGCGGCGACCGCCCTGGAGCAGCTGTTCGCCGGAGCGAAGAAGGACAACATCTCGCTAGCCGGAGTGTCCGCTTATCGCTCGCATGCGACACAGAAGTCGCTGTTCGAGAGCTACGTCAAGCGCGACGGCGAAGCCAAAGCCAAGACGTACAGCGCGGTCCCGGGCCATAGCGAGCATGAGACCGGACTCGCGATCGACGTCTCCGGCAGCTCCGGCAAATGTGCCGCGGAGGACTGCTTCGCCGGCACGCCGGAAGCGAAGTGGCTGGAGGCGCATGTGCACGAATACGGGTTTATCATCCGTTACCCGAAGGGTAAGGAGTCCATCACCGGGTATCAGTATGAGCCGTGGCACATTCGCTTCGTAGGCAAGCAAGTGGCCAAGGACATCGCATCCCGCGGCATCACGATGGAAGAGTACTACAACGCTTTGCCGGTCAGTCAGTAGGCTTGTGGTTTGAAGTCGAGTCGCTTGTCGCCTGGGAGGAGACGAGCTGCTCGGCTTTTTGTTTGATGCAGGCGTTCCGACGGTAGAGAAGCCTTTCCATGTACGCCTGTAGGAACAGCTTGTCCGCTAGTCTGCCGATAAGTCCTAGTGGTGACGTATAGTCGAAAACGTCGCTCATCCGGGTCTCTCCATCGCGGGATTCAAATCGATGCTCGTGATAAAATCGGCTGAATGCCCCGCTTACCATCTCGTCTACGAATCGATAAGGCGGCTCGAAAGCGGTTATTCTCGACGTGAGCCGCTGTCGGATTCCGAAATGAATCGCCTCCCATGTAACGGTCTCCCCCAGCTCGATCAACCCGCTCGTCCTCCCGGCGACAGCGCGCTCTTGCGTCTGCGAGGTCGACTCCATATGCAGCTCAATGCTCCTGGACAGATCGAAGCACACTTGGATTGGCGCTTGAATAATCCACTCGGATCGGATAATCGGCATAAAAATCGTACACTCCTTCTTGAAACGTAGTGCTATGCTCTATATGATAAAGCTAAATCCAACGGTTGCATACGATCCATTCCAAAGGAGACTCGCGCGCATGAAGGAACTTGAAATTGGGCCAAAGACGGCCTTTACTCGTTTTCCGGCGGAAGTGGTGCTGGAGCGGGACTATTATTTTCTGTTCGAAGAGGACGGCGCATTCAAGCTGATCTCCCGCACTTGTCCGCACGCGGGCTACACCGTCGAGCTTGAGGACGGCGACCTGGTCTGTCCCCTGCATGGCTGGACGTTCGAGTCGTACACAGGCCGCTGTCACAATGTGCCAGGGGCGAGGCTCGATATGTATGCGGTTGTGGAAAGGGACGGCGTGTTGATCGCGCAGTTGACTTATCCCACCAGGTAACCATTCCCCACGTCGCCCACTCGACGAGCGTATGCTATAAACCTATTTTCCGTCACCAGCGTGTAGCGAGGCGTTGGAGGTTTTCGGAGCCGGGGTGTGAAAAATGGTTCATCAGGAGCGAAGCTTAGTTTATACCGTCGTGACTTCCGACGAAAGTGTTCAGCTGGCGCATAGTTACTGGCCGAGCAAGAGAAGGTTGTGCACCACACGCAGGGGACGAGGAAATGTACGATTCGTCTCTTTTTGACTCCGTTCTCCAGTGACCAAGCTTTACTTGGCCGCCTGTCCCCCACACTCGCCGCCTGAGTTCCTTCCCTCCCCCGCTTGCATATGATAAACCAACAAAGGAACGCACGGGGATCGCCCGTAGGGGAGTGAAATCGACTATGGAGAAGGCGCTTGCGCTATTGTTCCGCCTTATGTTGGAACCGTTTCTAAAACGGGTGCTCCGTCATCTGTTCAGGCTGAAGGTGGAAGGCATCGAGCGGATCGATCGGAGCAAGCCGTTCCTGGTTATGCCAAACCATGTTTCCCTATGGGAAGCGATTCTGCTCGGCATGGTGCTACCCAAGGAAGTTCATTTCGTCGTGAACACGCACATCGCCAGACGGTTTCACTGGATCGTCAGCCAGCGAAATCACATCACGGTCGACCCGCGAAACCCGCTCAGCGTCCGCAAAATGGTGCAAACCGTCAAAAGCGGCAAGCCGCTCGTCATTTTCCCTGAAGGGCGGATTACGGTAACCGGCGGGCTGATGAAAATATACGACGGCTCCGGCTATATCGCCTTGAAAACCGGCGTGCCCGTCTACCCGGTCGCCATCAACGGGCTGGAGCGCTCCAAGCTGAGCTACATCAACCATTTGCACAAAACAACCTGGTTCCCCCGCGTCAGTCTCCATGTAGGAGAACCATTTACCGTAAAAGTGAACGACCGGCTGCCGATGAAAGAAAAGAAACGCGAAGCGTCCTACATGATCCTGCGAAAGCTCCAGGATCTGATCGTGCAGTCCCGCCTCGAACAGGACGTCAATCTGTTCAACCGGCTGCTGCTCGCCGCAAAAAGCAACGGAAGTAAGACCGTCGTAGCCGAAGACTTGAACGGCAAGCTTACTTACAAGCAGCTAGTGCTCGGCAGCCATGTCCTCGGCAACGCCCTTCATAAATCGATCCCCGACCAAGAGCGGGTCGCCATCTTCCTGCCCAATGCCAACGGCTTGCTGGTCACGCTCTTTTCCTTGTTCAAAATTGGCAAAACACCGGCCATGCTTAATTTCTCGGCAGGCCTACCCACGCTCCTCGATGCGATCCAAACTGCAGGCACCCGGACGCTGCTCACTTCCCGTCTATTCGTCGAAAAGGGCAAATTCCACCAGCTGATGCAATCACTAAACGAACACGCAACGATCCTCTACCTGGAAGACTTACGCGCCTCAATCGCCGTCCTGGATAAAATAAAAGGCCTCATCGCCTATAAATACAACCGGCAAACCGCCACAGCATCCCATAGCGAGCTCGTCCTGTTCACCTCCGGCAGCGAAAGCAAACCCAAGGGTGTCGTACTGACACACGCGAACCTGTTCGCCAACATCCAGCAGGTGCGGGCGATGATCGATTTTACGCAACGGGACTACTTTTTCAACGCACTTCCAATGTTTCACAGCTTCGGCCTGACAGTCGGCACTTTGCTGCCGGTGCTCACGGGGGCCAAGGTGTTCCTGTATCCCAGCCCGCTCCACTATAAGGAAATTCCAGAGATGTCCTATGAGAAAAAAGTGACGGCGATATTCGGCACATCGACTTTCCTAAGCCACTATGGCAAACACGCGCATCCGTATGATTTCTTCAATGTCAGGTATGCGGCCGCCGGCGCGGAGAAGCTGCGAGAAGAGGTGCGCGAGCTGTGGCAGAACAAGTTCGGCATCCGAATCATCGAAGGATATGGCATCACGGAGACGTCCCCCGTGCTGGCCCTGAACTCGCCACTGATGTACCGCAAAGGAACGGTCGGCCAATTCGTGCCGGGCATCCGATGGAAAGTGGAGCCTGTCGAGGGGATCGAGCGCGGAGGGAATTTGCTCGTGCAAGGCCCGAATGTGATGAAGGGGTACCTGATCCACCGGAAAGGATTCGTGCCCGCCGAAGCTTGGTATGACACGGGAGACATCGTTGACGTGAGCCCGGACGGCTACGTGACGATCCAAGCGAGACGCAAAATGTTCGCCAAAATCGCAGGCGAGATGGTGTCGCTGATCGATGTAGAGCAACTGGCCGAGCAATGCTTCGGCAATGCGCAATTCGCCGCCATCCAGCTACCCGATGCGAGAAAAGGCGAGAAAATCGTGCTCGTCACCTCGAACAAAGGGATCCAAAAAGAGAAGCTTCGCGAGTTTCTAAGCCTGAACGGCCATTCCTCGCTGAAGCTTCCCTCCGATCTCGTCGAAATCGATGCCATCCCGCTGCTGGGGAGCGGCAAAATGAATTACCCCGCCATCCGCAACATGGTTCAAGAACAGTCCCTATAGAGAAACGGTCTCTTGCCTCTGCCTTTTCATGGCCGGCTCCCGAAACAGCACGGAACGGCGCACCACATACCAGAAACAGAGCGCGGCAGCCAAGCTCACGCCCGAATAAATAACGAACGTCATCTGGAGCCCAAGATGCGACGCTAACGTCCCGCCTGCAAAGCTGCCGACGATTGTAGCGAGCCCTTGCATGACGATCGCGTTCATCATCTGCCCGCTGGCGCGCAGCTCCGGCAGTACAGTGGCGTTCACGTATTCCATCAGGGAAAGGGAAATCATGATGATCGTCCCTCCATGCAGTATCCACAGGAACAGGATCGAAGCCGGGCTGTTGAAATAGGCGAACAACACCATTCGAACCGCTTGGACCAATCCGGCGAACAGCAGGATATTCGTTATGCCGAACTTTTTGTACAGCTTGTCGAACCAAATCATGAAGGGGAATTGGCTGAGCGAGCCGATCATCAGTCCTAAGCCAATCATACCCGTGCTGATGCCGACCTCCGTGCTGTAGATCGCTTGGAACGAGAAATAGAAGCTAATGGTCGCTTGGATGAACATGGCATAGATGAAAATGTAAATCAGCCGCTTGTTCTTGAACACTTCCTTCAGGTTCAGTTTTTTCCCGCCATGCTGATGGCCTTTCACTTTGGGTACGGTTACATTCAAAATGACGGTGAGCAGCATGAGCGACGAATACAACACGAATATATAGATCAGATCCAGCTTGATCATCCAACCGGCCAACACCGACATCAGAGCGAAGCCTACCGAACCCATCGTCCGTACGCTCGAAAACTTGAAGCCGCTGCGGCCCGCGATTTCCAAGGTGACCGTTGTGCTCATCGGAAAAATCGGACATTGGAATATGGTTATGAACAAGGTGGCCACGATCAACAGACCGTAACGATCCCCCGCAAAGGGAACTAGCCAGATGCTTATCGTCGTGACGAACGTGCAGAGAAGGAGCACATTGTTCTTGTACTTGGCGCGATCGGCGAGCAAGCCCCAGTAAGGCTGGACGAGAATGGCCATTACGGCGGCCAGTGTGCTCAGCGTCCCGATCTGGGCTGTGCCGTAGCCGATGTCGGAATAATACAACCCGATGTAAGAACTATATGCGCCGGCGCCCATGAAGATCAACGCATAATAGACGGCAATCTTTACAAAGTTGCGATTCATTCCGATCCCCCCTCCTGAAACCACAAGTTGTCGCCATAATACCATACGATGTCAAAAATGGACACCCATTTATAGGTGTCCATTTATTTAATGCCATTAAATTATCCGCGACCGACAGCCAACATATCCTTAATCGATTGCAGCAAAATCGGCACTTCCTCTTCGGACAAACATTGCGGATTGATGACTGCTTCTTCCCCGGATACACCAATGTAGACCGAAGGATCCGCCTTAGCCAATCGCTCTTGAATGCCAACCGATGTCACTCCTGCCGCCTGGAAATAAACACGCGGAATGATCACCGGCTGCACGCCTGGTTCCGTCGGGAACCCTCTCCTGACTTGGAAACCCGCCACTGCTGACAGCTCGGTGATCATCAAGCTAACCATCCGCTCCCAGACAGCCATCTGTCCCTCGTAATCCTTTTCCACGAACAGCTCGACCGCTCGGACAAAGCCCGCGATCGTCTCCTTGTCCAGCTTCATGCTTCGTCCGATGCTGTAGTTCGGATAGTTGTTGGCGTCGCAGTAGGAGACGAACTGCTTACTGCCAAGAATGACGCCTGACGATTGCGGACCTCGGAACTCTTTGCCCCCGCTGAAGATGACAAGCTCCGCCCCATCGTCCAAATACTTATACAGATTCGATACAGGAGGCAGCTCGGCGGCCGCATCGACGACGATCGGGATGTTATGCTTCTTGAGCACCGGCGCAAGCTCCGCCAGCGGAATCGAGCCGCGAGTCCGCTCCGATTCCACCACATAGAAGAACAAGGCCGTTTTCTCGCTGATAGCCGCTTCGACCTGAGCCAAGCTCGCGAACGAGGTCACGCCGATCTCCTTGACCCGTGCTCCGGCCAAGCCTAACGCTTGATCGTACAGGATCCGATGCGCTTTGAGCATGAGCACCTCGTTCGCGACACCGGCCGTATCCGGCAGCTGCAGCACGACGGAGGCGTTGCCCCGCGAGATGCAGGCAGCGGCTGCGATCGCGATTCCGGCGGACGCGCCGGATGTGATGCTGGCCGCTTCCACCTCCAGCAGCTCGGCCACGCGCGCGCCGGCCTTCCGGTGCAGCGTCCGAATGTCCACATAGTGGCGGGAAGCTTCCTGCATCGCAGCCAGTACCTCCGGATCCATCAGCGATCCGCCGATCACCGTGACCGTTCCTACCCCGTTGATGATTTTTTTAATGCCCAGACGATCGTAGAAATCCATTCTTTAGCCTCCTCTCCCTCAATATTCCGAAGGACCGATATAGTGAAACTTCTCGTTGTATTTCAACCCTTCCAGGGGTGTAGAGAATTCCTCGATAAAAATCGTCTCCATGAATTGCTCTACGGTCTTGAATCGTCCCGTGCCGTTCGGATGTTTCTCCAGGTACACCTTCCACATATTGTCGATCGGAGTAGCATGGATGGCGACCGCTTGACGTTTGATGTCCAGCACCGGCGTAATGTCCACAACCCGATTCGTAAGCTGCGGACCACGCGCCACATAATATTTTTCCGTGACGAAGTGAGGCGTGATGTTCATATCTCTCAGCTCAGGCAAGTCCGATTGCCGCCCCGACATCCAGCAAGCCGCTTCCACCGCTTTCCCCGTCAAGTAATGCTCCGGATTTTCCTCATAATGGCCCCAAGGATCGAACGACAACACCGTATCGACCTTCAGGAAGCGGAACAGCACCATCAATCGGTGCCGAATTTCGGTCAGCTGCGTATAGTCCATGTAGTGGTTTTTGTAGTTGAGGTCGTACACTTTCTTGATCCCGAACAGCTCGGCCAGCTGCTGCGTCTCTCTCTCGATGCGGAATATCGTCTCCCCGATGGACAGATCGTAGGAATCGGCCTCGTCGTTCGTCATGCGGATGAAGTATCCGGTATAGCCTTCTCTAATCATCTTCAGAATCGTACCGCCTGCGAAAAACGTAAAATCGTCGGAATGCGGAAAAACGGCCGCGAACACTTTGCCTTCATGGGGACGGGATTCATCCCACGGCTCAATCGTAATCGGATTCATAAGTCAGCTCCCTTACAGCCCAAATCGAATGACATCATTATACAGGCTCAAGCTCTCACGGATAAGCCATTATCGGTACAAGGAGGGCCAGATTAGAGCTTTCGGCCGACAAAAAAACGATCCGTCCCCCAATTCTGGAGAACGGACCGGTCCATTTGTTCCGATCGTCTTACTTCTTGATCAAGCTATAGTCGTCTACATGCAGATCGGCCTTGGAATTATCGGTTTGGACATAAAGGATCGCGGACGTTATAGCTCCGGTCCAGGTGACATTGGCGCTATGCGACAGCTTGGTGAAGCCGCTAGTGTTGATCGTGGTTCCTGCCGGATTGTACCAATGGCTGCCGGCTCCATCGTCAATCTTGAGAATCACGAACGCGGTGTCCGAACCCGAGGCGAGCTTCGCCCAAGCGCTGAAGTCATAGGTTCCTTTCCCGTACCTATCGAGCAATCCCTTGACGTTGATCGCGACGGACGACCACACTTGGGTCCGGCTCGAGGCTGTCATGCCGTAGCTCCCGCCATGCACATCGGTTTTCTGATGCGTCAAGGTCGCGCCGTTGCCATACCATTGAAGCTCCTCCATCCCCGGGTTGCTGATGAGATTAGGGCCGCCTCCCTTCGTCAAGGAGTAATCGTCGGTGTAGATATCGTTCAGGGAAGAATCCGTCTGCACATAGAGCTGGGCCTTGATCAGCGGCGCGGTCCAGGTAACGTTGGCGGACCCGGTCAATTGCGTGAAGCTTGACGTTCCTACTGAAGTCGAAGAGGCGTTGTACCAGTGCGTGCCTGCGCCGTCTTGCACCCACAAGATAACGAAGGCGGTGCTGCTGCTGCCGGCGAATTTAGCCCAAGCGCTGTAGTTGTATGTGCCCTGACCGTTAGCCAGCAGCTGATCCGTTACGATCTGGGTTGCGGCGCTGAACAGCTGCGTTCTGGAGGACGCCTTCATGCCGCGCTCCCCGCTGTTCTTGTCGGTCGTGACTTGCGTGATCGTAGCTGCACTAGGCGTCCATTGCGGCTTCTCGAAGTCCGGGTTGAACAGCAGGTCGGTACCCGGTCCGTTGTAGGCGCCGCGGTTCGGTGCGGTCGAGCCTGACACCGGGTTGCCCCAATAATCGGAGCCGCTGGCGATCGCGACGCCGGAGCCGAGTGCCGGCGAACCGGTTTTCAGCTTGTAGCCGTCTACCGTATTGCGTCCGATGCCGCCGGTACCCGGCGCGAGGAAGAGCGGATCGGCGGTCGATTTGTGCGCATCGCTCGGCTCGCTCGCCGGATGATTGCCGTAGAAGACATTGTAGTCGAACGTATGTCCCGTTCCAGGCAGCACATACCCGCCGGAGCCCAGATTGTAAATGATGTTGTTCTTGAACGTCCAGGCCGCGCTTGGATTCGTATAGGAGGCCGCGTAGCTCGTGATGACGTTCGTGGACCCTACGGACGAGCCTAAATAGAACGTATTGTTGTAAACATGGAGGTTGGTCGCTTTGGAGTAGCCGGAGAAGGCGAGCGGTCCGTGGCCCAGGTCGTTCTGGGAAATGTTGTAGCGGACCGTGACATTGTCCGTCATGATCGTCTCTCCAGGCACCGCTCCGGCGCAAATGAGATACCCGCCGCCCGTATTATCATGGCTGTAGTTGAATTGCACAACCGCGTTGTTCACGCTTAGGTCGACATCGAACCCTTCTGAATCCCCTGCAGCCGGAATCGGCATCTGCATGCTGTAGTATTCGTTGTACTCGATCACCACATTGTCCGAGCGGGTCACCCAAAAGCCGCCGATCCAGGCCTCCGTCAGTTGGCCGCCATAGCTGCCCGTATTGTGGTCGATCGAGCCGCCATCCACCCCGAACAAAAGAATGCTGTCGGCGCCGGCTCGGGTAACCGTGTTCTGAGTAACCGTCACATCCGTGCTCTTCTGCCCTGCCGTTTGCCAATTCTGATCAATGACAATGATGCCGTCCCGATCCACATCCGTAACCGTGTTGCCGCTGATCAATACGCCATTATACTTGTCGCCTGCGCCCGTAGAGGCATGAACGACGATTCCTCCGGTGCCGCGTCCGTTCGAGCCGTCGACATTGTGAATATTGTTGTTCAGAATCCGGATGTAGTTCAACGTTCCGCCGCCGTTGTTGAGCACCTTAATCCCCGACCGATTCGCTACGGTACCGGATATATTGGTCACTTCCAAATTTTGAATAATCCAGTATTGCTGATTGAACAAGTAGATCGTAGCGGTGACGCCGGCGCCATTGATGATCGGAGCGGCGCCGCTGCCGTACGAATCGATCGTGATCGGACTTCCGCTGCTTCCCGACCCTTGCGGAGCGAGCTGGCCGGTGCAGGATGTTCCCTTTTTCAGCAAGATTTGGTCGCCCGGTTGGAACGCGGCATGACTGTTGACGCTGGACAGCGTGTTCCACGGGCTGCCGATCGTGCCGCTGCCGTTGCTGCCGGCGGAGCAATCCACATAATAATTCGTATTGTTCGCGCTAGCCATTGGCGCGATGCTAAGCGAGGTACCTATCAACATCAGCATAAGCCAGCTTAAAAACCATTTATTGCGTTTGCTCGATCTCATTTTCCCCATCGACTCCTTCATCTCCCTTTGTATAGTCGAATCCTCGAACCGTACCGCTTGAAAGATTAGTTGCTTCACCTCCCAAGGATAGGGAATCGCGCGCATTCATCTATTAACTCAAAGCCATTAATGAAGCGCTTTCATTTCGCTCGCTATTCAACCTCCTTTCCAACCATTCCCTATCGGATTGTGTTCAATGGAACTATATCATGGAAGGAAATCCCTCATGTGTCCAATTTTAATGAGTTTAGTGTGGCCTTTTGTCACATCTCGAACTGCTCCATAGGAGTGAAGGATTTCCTCCCACGCTCGTAATAAATTCCGTCCGTTACTTTGTCAGCTTGATTAATCGGTAAACGCTCGAAATCGAGCGCCAAAACCGATCGGGCTTTTTCATTTAGCAAACCTTAGGCATTGGCGTACACGTTGCCGGCCATGTCGACGCCGCGAGCGAGCCATATCTTGAAGTCGGGTTTCTTCTCGTGGAACACGCGCGTCTCCGTCGACATGTAGCGCATTGTGTAGCCGCAGCGGCGGTAGGGACTCGTATTCGCCTCCGCGCCGTGGATAATGCGCGCGTCGTGCAAGGAGCATTCCCCTTGCTCCAGCTCGAAGTAGACAGCTTTGCTCATGTCCACGTTTCTGATCGCAGACTGGAACGTGTTCTTCGTCGCATCCATATCCTCATATTCGGAGAACCCGAACGTCAGGTGCGTTTCCGGGATAACGCGCATGCAGCCGTTCTCTCGGGTGCTGCGGTCGAGCGCGAGCCAGATCGTCACGATTTTGTCGATGCGGCTGACTCGCGGCTTCCAGTAATGCGAGTCTTCATGCCAAGGCGTGGCGCGGCCGACGAACGGGTCCTTGCAGATGAAGTGGCTCGACCAGAGTGCGATGTTCGGCCCGATCAGCGGCTCGACCGCGTCCAGCGCTACCTTGCTGAGCAGAAACTCCAGCAGCCTTTCGTCGCGGAAATGCGGCGTATCCAGCTCGTCGGACAGCTTTGCTCCTTTATCCGCCAAGTGCTCCTCGAAAATGCTCGTCAACCGGCTCAATTTCTCAGGCGAGAACAGTTGCTTCTTGTGCAAAAGGTACCCTTTTTCTTCATATTGCTTCACTGCGTCCGCGGTAAATACGCTCATTTTGTACCCTCCAGGTCCTTGTCTTCGCTACATATCTAAAGTAGCACGGACCGGCCGCGCATGACTTCTCCTATCCTCCGAACGGGTTTGCATATTTTCAGATTTTGCGCCGCTTCTGCCATGTTTGAGCTAGAACAAGCTCGGCGAGAATAGAACTATGAATGCCCGAGGATGAAGGTGAAGCGGAACTCCAATGAAAGATCATATTATTTCCAGCTCTTGTATTTTGCTATCTGCTCTTCTCGTGTTGGTATTCACCCCGCGCGACCGCATCCGGGATGCGAATGTCGTGTTTCTGTTCAAGCAGGTGATCACTTGGCTATTCGGCCTGATGGTGGTACAATTTCGCCTCATTGAATACCCGATACGTGAATTTCCATATGCCACCAAAGCCAGCTTCGCGTTCGAGTACTTCATCTTTCCATCCATGTGCGTGATCTTCGTGCTTCGGTTTCCGGAAAGGAAAAGCCGGTTGCATAAGCTCGGATGGTACTTGTTCTGGCCCACATGGCTCACGATCGTCGAACAAATCATACGCTTGCACACGAACCTGGTTCAGTACTTGCACTGGAATTGGTTCTTGACCTGGATTACGTTGCTGGCCTCTTTCTTCATCTCGCATCTGTATTACAAATGGTTCGTGCGAAAGGGTGTCCCCAGCAGAAGCTTGTAGGCATCCAGTAAAACAGCCCTCTCGATCGTTTCGAGAGAGCTGTATCCACACTTACATCCCGAAGTCGCGAATCCCCTTTGACTCCTCGAACTGCATGATGCGGATCAACGGGCGCGCCTCAAACTCCAATACCTTCAAGTCGTCCCCATCCAACGCTTGTCGCATCCCAGTGTGAGCCGCAATCTCATTATACGCCACCCGCCTCAACCGCGAGGCAACCTTCGGATGCCGGCCCAGCAGCTGCTCCAGCTCATTCGGATCATCCCCCACATGGAACAATTGCTCACGGCCGCCGTTGGCCATAAAAATATACTTCCACTCGCCAGAGCGAACCATCACTTTGAACTGGCGCGTCCCCGGAACGCCGTAATAGCCGAACAAGTGCTCACGCGGCTCCGCCCGATCGGCCAGTACGCCCAGCACATCGATCCCGTCGCGCACGTCCCCGACTCCCGCCGCATGAGTAGCGATGCTGAACAGATCGGTTAGCCCGACCAGCTCCCGCCGCACTTCACCATCCTGCGACAATTGAGCCGGCCAACTGAGCAGGAAAGGAATGCGGCACGAAGCCTCGAAGAAGCTTTCCTTTTGCCAAGCATGATGGTCCCCCAGATGATCGCCGTGATCGCTGAAGAAACAAATCAAGGTGTTGTCCCCATCGCCTCGCGCTTCCACTTCATCCAGAATGCGGCCGAGACACTGATCGATGTAAGTTAGCTCCCCATAATAGCGCGACTTGATCTTGCGAGCCAACGAATCGTTGATGTCCTCCGCCCATACGGCATAGTTCATCCACGCAATTTGCTCATCCATCAAATCGATCTCCCGCTCCCCTCGAACCGGGTTCGACATCTGGTCCGGATTGTACATGCGGTTGTACGGAATCGGCGGCGCACATGGAGGATGCGGGCCAATAAACGACACGAATCCAAAGTACGGCCGCTCATCTTCCACTCGAAGCTGCTCGATCGCTCGATCCGCCACCCAGGACTCTACGGTCAGCTCGGCGGGCAAAGGACTCATCTGCGGAATGTAGTACATATCCGTCCGTTCGCCATGCAGCTGCTCCAAATACTCGAACGCCGGGTACCGCTCCGCCAAAAAACGGGCATAAGCATCATGGCTCCGCTGATACGGATTCTCGAACAGCTCTTCCGTGTGCAGCTGAACCTCATACCCGATCTCTTCGTTCCAAGGAGAAGTATGGAATTTGCCGATGCCGAAGGTGCGATAACCCGCGTCCGCTAAAGTACGTGCCAAGTAGGGACCGCAACGCTCCTCCATGCCCGCCGGCAGCCCCTCCGGAATCTCAAACGGACCATTCTGAAAAATACCCGTCGTATGCGGCTCCCGCCCCGTCCGAATGATGTATCGCGCCGGCGTGCACACCGGGCAGGACGAATAGGCGTTCGTGAATGCAACACCGCGTTGTGCAAGTCGATCAAGATTCGGCGAATGTACCGTAGAGTTGCCTAATGCCGCAATGGCATCTGCACGAAGCTGGTCGCACATGACGAACAAGAGATTGGGCTGTTTCATTAATGTAGGTCCTCCTTCACGCATCATTTATCTACACTTCACTACTGGCTCTCCGAGCTCGGTCGCCCCGCTCACAACTACCGTCACCACAGCTTTCTCCCCTGCGAACATTGGGAAATGATTGTCCGAATATGTGACGTTCGCCGGGTCCGCTGCCGGAAGGTCGATCTCCACATTACGGATAAACGTCTGAGCTTCGACGGTGATTGTCATTTGACCTTGCACCGTTTGATTCGTCGTGACCAGCGCTTCGCTTTTCGGAAAAGAGTACCGGATAATATCGTCCAAATAGTGCAAGTTCTGCGAAACGATCGACCCTTCGTTGGTCATCCGAGCTCGTAGTACATAGCTATGTTTATCGTAAGGCGCCAAATCGGTTAGCATAATTTCGTTTACAAGAGTTGCGCAGTCCGCTGTGACAGTCGCTTCTTGACTCAAGATCAACACGGCATCCCCAGTCTGATTATGGATCGCCTCCACCGACACAATCCCTTGCACCGGACGCAGCTCGTCGTTGATCACCCACACCTCGAAGCGGTCCTCCGCGTATTTCAGCGAGAGCAGGACAGGCGAGGAAGCGCGTTTCGTATAGTAAAAGCTGATCTTATTCGTCAAATGATAGTCAACCAACGTCATGCATCCGCACGGCCAGGCATCGGTATATTTCCAAATCGCGAATCCGCCGCAATCGTACTTGCGTGAGCGGAAATGCTCGACAAACGCTTTATAACCGTTGCCCTGCGCATACTGGCTGAGCCAGATGTACTCCTCCAGCGTCTCCGGCTTGCCAAAATATTGGCTTATGTAGGAGTCCATCAGCGATTCGAATGCTCGATACGTTCCCGGCACATTGCCCAAATGGTAATACCAGGACTCCGAGCCCATAACCGGCCATCTCTCCCCTTCCGGAATCGACGCCTCGATCGACCTCATGCTAGGCAGCGAATACGAGCCCCCTTCACTGATGAACACACCTTCGTCGCTGCGGATATGCTCATAAAAGTTGTGGGGGTAAAAAGCGCCCCAGTTCCTTTTATCCCCTGCCCAAGGTGCACGCGGATAACCGCCGCCGGATGGACTGCTCGGATGGTAATAGCGGGTCGAGTCGTATTGATGCACCAAGCTCGGAATCAGTTGATGCGTGATTCGGTTCGAAGCGATCGGGTCGTTGCCGCGGTCGAAGTTGGCCATGTCCCCTTCATTGTCGCCGCACCAGATGATGAGGCTCGTACGGTTACGCAGCCTTTTGATGACCGCGATCGTCTCCGCCTCCACTTCGTTCACGAACCAATCGTCCTGAGGGTACAGCGCACAGGCGAAGAAGAAGTCTTGCCAGACGAAGATGCCCAACCGGTCGCACAAATCAAAGAACCGATCATCCTCCGGCACGCCGCCGCCCCATATCCGCACCAGATTCAAATTCGCCTCGCGGACCCTTCGAAGGAGAATTTCGTACTTCTGACCGCTGACATTGGGGAGAAAATTGTCCGCCGGCTGCCAGTTGACCCCTTTGATGAAAATCGGCTGCCCGTTGATCTCGAGGCGGAATGGATGGACGTCGACCTCTTGCGGCGGGTCCAGCGGCACTTTGCCCCATGCCCGGATGAAGCCGCCGTCCATGCCAACCGGACGATTGTCGACGGTGCCGATGCGATAATCGACAATTCGCTTCGTCGCGGGCTCCGTGACCACCCGTACGGAACGAATGCCGTAGGACAGCTGACGCTCATCCAGTACGCGATCGCCATCCCGCAACGTAACCTTCACTTGATGCAGGTGCGGCTTGCCCAGTTGAAAAGGCCACCACAATTTCGCCTCGGCAATGTGGGCTTCCATTCGGAAAACGCCATCGGCATCGGGTGTCAGGTTGGCTTCAGCAACAAGCTTGCCGTCTTCTTCTACCATGTGGAAGTGGGCGGTTAGATGGCTTGCGGTTGCAGCAGGCACATCCGCTTTGAATGAAACGCTAACCGTAGCGTCCCTCTCTTCCACGCGGCTCACCAGATGCAAGTCCTCGATTTTAGCGGCTGCATAAGACCACAGCTGCACCGGACGGAAAATCCCCGTCGTCACCATTCGAGGCACATTGTCCCAGCCGTAGCTCATTTGCATTTTGCGAGAGTACAGGCGCCAAGGCATGTTGAATGTAACTGGAACACGGGAAACATCGATCGGGAGATGCGGGAACTGCACCCCCCGTTTGACGAAGCTGATCGGCCCGGACAATCGGACGGTAATCGTATTGCTGGCGCCGGCTTGCAGGTGTTCGCCGATTTCGAACTCGTACGGGATAAACATGTTGCGCGTTTGCGCTACTTCCGAGCCGTTGACCCAGATCGTTGCGAACGTATCCAGCCCTTCGAACTTCAGCAGCATGCGGGTGTCGACGAAGTCTTCCGGCAAATGGAATGTTTTGCGATACCAGAAGTCGGACTTCTCCATCCATTCGCATTTGAAAAAGTTGGTGCCGAAATAAGGATCCGGGATTACGCCGGCGCGATACAAATCCAAGTGCACCTCACCCGGTACTTGCGCCGGATACCAAGCTGCCGATTCCACCTGGGGTTGAGCTTCCGGCTCTGTCCAAGTCAGCTCCCATTCCCCGTTTAACTCCAAACATTTCATCGATTTTTCCTCCCTATTATTTGTGGATGCTTACTGGGATCGAATATTTCTCGTAGAGCTCCGGATCATCAGTTTCGTTGAGGGAAGCACCTTGTCTGTGTATGCAGCATCCTCTTGTTTCTCAATCATGCGAATGAGCGTCCGGCAAGCTTCTTTGCCGACTTCGTAGACGGGGTGCTGGATCGTGGTGAGCGGCGGCGATGTGTTGGCCGCAAAGTACAAGTCGTCGAAGCCTACTACGGACACATCCTCGGGCACACGCAAACCGATCGTTTGCAACAGCCGCATGATGCGGATCGCTTCTTGATCCATGCCGGCGAAAATCGCGGTCGGCCTCGGCTCCTGTCCCATCACACGCTCTAGGTGCAACTGCAAATCCATATCGCTCATCGCCATCGTGTGGTTCAAGCTGCCCGGGTGTTTGACCAAACCTGATTCTCGGAGCGCTTGTTCGCCGCCTTGAAGCCGCATCTGGTGGTCGTGGTATTTCTGGCTGGGCAGCAGGAGCAAAATCTGCGCGTGTCCATACTCGACCAGATGCCGTACCGCCTGGTAGCCCCCGCCTAAATTGTCCGCCTCCACGTGCCCGATCGGGAACGCGTCGAAAGGCCGGGAGATCGACACCATCGGCAGCTTGTGAGCCAGCTTCGCCATGTAGCTGTCCTCCATCGTCAGCAGGAGGAAAATGCCGCCGTCTATTTTTCTTTGCTGGCAAAACTTCAGAAGCTCCTGCTCCTTGCGCGGAATCCGGTTCGTGGACACTAGAGTGATCGTGTAGTCTTCATCGAAGGCTACCTCTCCAATCCCGGAGAGAACCGATGAGTAATACGGCGTGGACATCGGATGGCTCTCTCCCATCGGAGCGAAAACCGCGATATTTTTGAGCGAAGTGACCGACACCTTGGGTTTGAAGTTGTTGTCCTGGATGATTTTCAACACCTTCTCCCGCGTTGCCTGTCCTACGTCCTGCTTGCCGTTGATCACCTTCGAGACGGTGGCGATCGATACATTCGCTTGTTTGGCGATTTCGTATATGTTCATCTATCGGCTTGCCTCCTTAAGTTTACGAAAGTCTTTCGTTAATGAGAAAAGTATACCAGCAGCGGCTGGCGGCGACAATCGTTATTTTGCGGGGAGCGTCGGTTCCGGCGAGAGCTTTTTTCAACACACTCTCATTCCTCTTAGGTCCTCCTGCGCGTATACATGGTCGCCACCGGTTACCTATCGCCGTTTTGCCGCCCGCTGTTCCATATGAAACGAGCCGCCCCAAACGGCAAACAGGGCAATGCGGCGCCCGTCATCCGGATTGCCGCACTGCCCTGCCGATTGTCCCGCTATTTCCGATCGTTCTCGTACGTCAAGTTCCACTGCTTGCGGATCGCGTCGAGCGTCTGCATGATTGCCTGCGATTCGTCCAGCGGTATCGCCGGGCTTTCCTTGCGCCCTTCGCGCAGCGCGTTCATCGTTTCGATCTGCTGGAAAACGAAACCTCGCGTATCGCGGCTGTCGACGAACGTTTCCGGCTCCGCATCCTTCGCGTACAACGTCGCTTCACGCGACCAGAGAAACTCCTTGATGTGGATTTTCCCTTGCGTGCCGTAGATCCAGGCGTCATTGTTCATCCCGAGCCGCACCGCGCCTTGCAGCGAAGCGATGCTGCCGCCTGCGTATTCGAACAGCAGGGAGAACTGTTCGTCGACGCCAGTTTCGCCGATGACCACCGAGCTTTCGATTCGCGCCGGCTGTTCGCCGCCGAATACCATCGAAGCGAGCGAAACCGGATAAATGCCGGCATCGAGCAGCGCGCCGCCGCCTTTGGCCGGATCGAGCAGCCGTCCGGTCGGGTTCCAGCCCGCGTCGAAGCCGAACTCCGCCTTGAGCAGCTTCGTTTCGCCGATGCGCCCTTCGCGCAGCCACTCGCGCACCTTGGCGATGACCGGCAGGTGGCGGGTCCACATGCCTTCCATCAGGAACAACCCTTTGCGTCGCGCCAGCTCGATCATTTGCGCCGATTCCGCCGCGTTTATCGTCAGCGGTTTTTCGCACAGCACCGCTTTGCCCGCATTCAGCAGCGTCAGCGCGTTTTCGCAGTGGACCGTGTGCAGCGTGCCTATATAAACGATTTGCACATCCGGATCGTTCGCCAGCTCCTCGCAGCTGCCGTATGATCGAGGTACGTTGTATTTGGCGGCAAACTCATCCGCCTTTTCCTTCGACCTGCCGGCTACCGCGACCAGCTCCGCCCCCGGTGCGTGCACCAGCTCGTTCGCAAAATCGCCGGATATACTCCCAGGCCCCATAATGCCCCATTTTATCGTGGATACCGTCATCGTTACTCTCCTTCCGTCATGCCTCTATTGTACCAGACGGGAGGCGCTCCGCGAAAGTACGCGCGTACATTAACTGATCTTGTTGGTTCGGTCCTCAGGTTTCAGCTTCCATGGTGCCGCATACGGCGACGATCCAGTCGGCAACACGATCCACGATCAACTGCAAATATACGGCTCCTCGTTCTGCCGTCGCCTTGGCGGAAGCATCGGTAAACCCGTCCCGACCCGTCAGCCGATCGTGTTTGCCGAGGAACACGCCGGGACCTCCGCTCCCGATCCATGGAACGACCGGATGCTCCGCGGGAATTCGGGACCTGTCGACTAGCTCGGGACGAATCGCCAGCATCAGCGACGTTTCGAACTGTCCGGCGTGGCCGGGAACGATGCCGTCCGCATCGGCTCCGGCCTGATGCAGCGCACCGCCCGCAATGGCCCAATAAGAGGCCGCCGCCACCCACAGCTCGTGACCAACTGCCAGATCGGTCGCCGCCTGCCGCATAATCGCCTCATTGCCGCCGTGGCCGTTCAGAAACAGCAGCCTGCGAAAGCCGTCCGCCGCCAAACTCTCGCCGATTTCTTGCAGCATGCGCAAATAAGTGCCGGATGACCAGGACAACGTGCCTCCATATTGCAGATGATGCTCGGAGCAGCCGATCGCCAGCAGCGGCGCGATCAGGAGCGGGAACGGGCAGTTCGCCTGTCGAACCGCCCTCTCGACAATGTACTCCGTTATCAAGCTGTCGACAGCAACGGGGAGATGGGGTCCGTGCTGCTCCGTTGCCGCCAGCGGCACTACAACCATCGCCCCTTCTTTCGCCAGCCTCGTCAACTGCTCTCGCGTATGCTCACTGTAATATATCGATCTCATTTCAGAAATCCTCCATCGATCGACCGCAAATACTGCGGGTATTCCCACTGAAAATCGTTGCTGGGCCGCAGTTTGTTCGCTTGATAGTATTCCGCGCAAACCGCATCCGCTTCATCCATAAATCCGCCCAGTTTACGCGCATCGGAAGCAAAATCTCCGGTTGCCGCCATCCATTGCTTGAGTGCCGCGCGAAGACAATGCTCCTCATCGGCATAGTCCGGATGCCCGGCCATATTGTGCAGTTCGTTCCCGTCGCGCTCCAGGTCGTAGAGCTCGTATAGCGGCGGCGTCGCCCAGACGCCGAAGGCCGCTTCCGTTTCCGCCGGAAGCTGCGCCGGAATCGGCGGCAGCGTTGGCAAACTTCGATAATAGTCGTAAGTTGGATTGGAGCGATCCTGCATTGGGCTCCAGATCAACTTGCAGCGCCGGTTGCGCACGGCCCGCTGCGGATACGTGATCGGCGGGTGGCTGGAATTCCATTCTGCAAAAATCAGCCGATCGGCATCGCGCGGCTCCTTCGCGACGCGCAACAGCGATCTTCCGGGGAGATCCGCATGCTCCAGACCCGCCGCATCTAGCACGGTGGGCATCATATCGATACCGGAAGCCGGCATGTCGATCACAACCCCTTCCGGCATCCGTCCGGGCCACCGGAGCAGCAGGGGGATGCGCAAACCCGGCTCGTAAAGCGTCGTTTTGCCGCGCGGAAACTGCATGCCGTGATCGGAGGTGAATACGACCAACGTATTGTCGCTCAAACCGCGGCGTTCCAGCAGCCTCATGAGTTCCCCAACGGCCTTGTCTGCCCGGCGTATGCAATTATAGTAATCGGCGACGCATTCCCGCAGATCGGCGCTGTCCACGCCGATCGCCTCCAGCGGACCGATATCGCGGCCGTTTGTCGGATCGTGCGGCTCGCCGCAGTTCTGGCGCATATGCGGCAAGTGGGCATCCGGCAGATTGTACATGAGCCAGAATGGATCTTCACCCGCCTCGTCGATGAACCGTTCGATCACGGAGAGCGCTTCTCCATAGTCGCGCCGCTGGTTCGGCCCGAATCCGAATTGCTGCAGATCGTTCCATTGACAGTCGAATACAAACTGTTCTTCCGGCTCGATGTGCAGCTTGCCTACGATACCGGTGCGATACCCCGCTTTTTTCATACGCTCGGGAAGGTTGACGATTCCGTCAAACAAGCGGAATCGATGCATGGTCAGTCCGATCTGCCCATGTTCGTGAGGATACAGTCCGGTAAGCAGCGAAGCGCGAGCCGGACTGCAGACAGATTGCGTGCACCAGACAGTCGAAAATCGGCAACCCTGGGATGCCAGCTTGTCGATTTCCGGCGTTTGCAGGTCAACAGCGCCATAACAACCCAGCTGCGGCCCCATGTCCTCCGCGACAATCCATACAATATGAGGAAGTTTTACATTACATGCGTCCACCCAGTCGCGCCTCCTCCGATTCGTATACGACCGCACCGGCGGAAATCGTCCGTACAACGGTTAAAGAGCAGTCCTCGTTCCAGTCATACACAATGAAATCGGCAGGCGAACCTGCGCCAAGCTGCCCCACTCCCTGATGTGCCAGCCCGAACAACTCGGCCGGGTGCAAGGAAGCCATATTGATCGCTTCGCCCAAGGAGCAAATGCCGCTTGCCGCGACACGCTGCAGGCCGATATGCAGCGGCGTCGCCGATCCGGCCATAATGTCCGGCTGCTGTGCCAGATGCAGCAACCCGTTCGGCTCCAGGACAACTTCGCCGTTCATGTGGGAGGTATACCGGCCGGGCGGCATCCCGGCCAGATGCACGGCATCGCTTGTCAGAATCGCTTTGCGTCCTTTCACGCGAATCATGGCTTTAAGCGTCGCTACCGGCAGATGATGGCCATCCGCAATGAGCCCCGCCCACAGGCTATCCTCCGCCAGCTGCGACCAGATATAGTTCGGGTGGCGCTTGATATACGGGTGAGCTCCGTTCCCCAGATGGGTGCTCATGCTGGCGCCCGCCTTCACGGCTTGCCGGATGTCTTCCTCCTGCGCGCCCGTATGCCCGATCGCGGCGATGATGCCAAGCTGGCGCAGCCGCCGGATCATCTCGATCGCCCCGGGCCGTTCCGGAGCCAGGGTGACTTTCCGGACTCTCCCCCCGGACGCTTCGAGCCATTGCTCCAGCTCTTCCCAATCGGGATCTCTTACCCAGTCGCGGTTATGCGCGCCGCGCGGTCCGTCCTCCGGGGAAATAAACGGCCCCTCGACATGTATTCCCATAACGGTATAGCGAATTAACGGATCCTGATCGCACGCCGCCGCAATGACCCGAATCGTATGAAGCATCCGTTCTCGCGTACCTGTCACGACGGTAGGGCAGAACCGGGTCACCCCGCCCTTGTGCAGCACCCGAACGATTTGCTTCACCGTGTCGACTGTCACACTCCGGTCATTCAAGTCGAATCCGCCGATGCCGTTCAGTTGAACGTCAATCAGCCCGGGAGCGATCCAATAGTACGGCGCGTGCTCCGCTTCCCTCACGGAAACGATCGTTCCGTCCGCAGTAACCAGGCGGGTCGGCTCGCCGGTAAGCCAATGTTTTCCTGTCCATTCCGCTCGCATCTCGCCGGTTCTCACTTTCTAGTACACGATGGTTTTCCCTTGTTCAGCCGTTTCGCCCGGAAGCTGATACCGGTCGCCGTATTTGTCCCGGAGCTGCTTGAAATCGCCTTTCAGCGTATGGATCATTTTCACCGTATCCGCCTGATTCAGCATAAAATTCATGCCCGCATCGAAGAACGGCTTGCAGCGATCATGCGTCAAATCCATATGAATGCCGACCCCCTTGTTCATTGCCCGGCAGCGCTTCACCACATCGACGATCACAGCGATAAAATCGGGATGGTCGTATTCTTCCGGAATGCCCATGGAGCACGTAATGTCGTGGGGCCCGAGGAAAACCCCATCCACGCCGTCGACCGAAAGAAGCGCCTCCAGGTTGGCGATCGCTTCCTCGCTTTCGATCCCCACGATCACGTACAAGTCCTGATTGAACCGCTCCATGTAGCGGGCCAGCTTGTCGCCCGGCTGGCGCGCTCCGCTTAACAAATCTTGCAGAAACTTGCCTTTGATCGGCCGGTATTTCACTGCGCCGACCAGATCCCGGACTTGCTCGACCGTTTCGACGTAAGGCGCAACGATGCCCTCCGCGCCGCCTTCGATCGCCATGTTCGCCCAGTATTTGTCCGGATATGGAATGCGTACCATCGGCGATATGCCGCGGCTGGCATAAAGCTGGCACATGGCCGCTACTTCGGTCCGGTCGATCGGAATATGCTCGGTACAGATGAACACGAAATCCAATTCAAGATCGGCCGTCCAGCCTGCGGACAATGGATTTCCCAAGCTCACCATATGCGTGCCGTAAATTCTGTCGCCGCGCACCAGGCTTTCTTTAACCTGTTTTCCCTTCATGGCTACCATCCCTTTTCGTCAAATAGTGAGTGCTGTCAAATATCGTTCGGGCGGTCCCAAATAATACGAGCCGCAAACGTGCTGTTGTCACTCCCGTATTGCTCGCAGCCGGCTTTCTGCATCCATTCGCACACGGTTATCCATGTTTCCTCCTCGTTCACATTCACGACGCCGAAATTGCATAGTCTGGCCCCGCGCTCCGGAACGAGAATTTTCTCCGTCGCCCGAATCAGGCACATCCGGTTCGGGTCGACTTCCGCCATGAAGAGCGGAGCGCGATGCCGAAACACATGGCCGTTATTGTCAGCCTTGCGGGTGTAGACCAGAAATAACCCGTTGCTGTGCGTGACCCAATGCTGTTGGGTATTGTAAGTAGGAACCATGCTGCCGTCATCCCAGCTCCACATCTGCGGCTCCGTGAAGTGTTGCCCGTCCTTGCTGCGTGCCACCGCCCCGTGATCGTCGGCGCGCAGCGTAAGGAAATAATCGGAGCCGTATTTCGTCAGGGAAGGCTCGTAATAGCCGCGGCCCCGGGCGATGGTCAGCTCCGGGCCGTGCTCGACGTACCGCAGCTCTTTCCCGTCGAAGGAACACTTCATAATCGTGCTGCAGAAATAAGGACTCGTGCTTTTGAGGCAATAAACGGGCAGCAGTACGTGACCGTCCTGGAGATCCACTCGCTGCGTGCAGCCGGCGGCGGCAACGATGAATTCGGAAGGCGCGTCCATCACCGCCCACTCCGCCCATTGCTGCGTGTCTGCGTCATACGCGGAATAGGCGATCTGATATGGCAAGGGATGATGCTCCTCTCCCTTGTACGCCTTGGCGATGCCGATGCCAAGCAGTTTGCCCGACGCTTCATGCCAAGCCGGAGTGAAGTCACATACCCCGGTCCGCACATCCTCCCGCGTAGACCTGAGCCCAAGGGCGGCCCGTTCGGTCGGACCGGCCCAGCTTCTTCCCAGGTCGGAGGTGCTCATCTCGTGCAAAGAGCCGAATATGTCCATGCCGCTCAGCAGCAGCTCCTGCATGGTCACAATTATCTTCGGCACTTTGCCGGGAACGACCCCCACTCTGGAATGAACCCAGCAGTGCGGCTGTGTAGGAACAAACCCGGAACGAATCGTGTCCAGTTGAATGGTGTAGTCGGTTACGCCGGTTGCGATGGGAGGCAATTCGTACACTTCCTTTGTGTTTGATGGCAGTATGTTGGATGGCGGTACAATTCCATTAATGCCGCACCTGAACGTCATCGAGGTAGGCGCCGGTATCTTTCAAATAAAACCCGAACTTGCCCGCTTCCAGGCCGGTATCGGTTGCCGTTAATTGTTCGATTCCGTCGATGGAAAAGCTGAGTTCGCTCCCGTTCAGAGCCACCCGGAATGTATACCAGTTACCCGTAGCCAGCGTGAACGATTTCTGTGCCAGCACGGTCGTGGCTGCCCCGATTCGTTTCTGAATATATAAATTCCCTAATTTGTTATTGTATTGAAATAAATAATAGTTGTTGTTGTTTTGATACCTGGCCAACAAGCGCAACGATCCGTCGCCTGCGAAGCTGAGCGGTTGAATGCGCACCTCCATCGTATAGTCCGTCCAAGCGCCGTTGCCGGCATATGTCTCCGCATAACTGCCAACGACGCCTGCATCATCAAGCGCTTCATACACCCGATTGCCGTTAACCGTCACCACCGACCAAGTCCCGTGCGGCGCACTCCAACCATCGGCAGAACCATCCTCGAAATCGTCAGCGAACAGCACGAATGCGAGTGTCGTCACAAGGGCCGCATTGCTGGCCGCCGACATATTCCCCGCCGCATCGAAGGCTTTTACGGTGTAGCTGTATGCCGTTGCGGCCGCAAGGCCGCGATCGTGATAGGAAGCGGCAGTCACTGTCGCCACTTCCATGCCATCCCGATACAGCTTGTAACCGGCCACGCCGATATTATCCGTTGATGCCGTCCAACTCAGCTCGGCCTCACTGTCCGATACCGCCACGGCTGTCAAAGCGGTCGGCGCGGACGGCGCTTCCAGATCGAACTGGGTCACGAACACATTGTCGATCTGAACGTCGACGCCTTTCACGTACAAGCCTGTTCTCCCCGCTGCCAGACTGCTGTCGGAAGCAGTCAGTTCGAGCGTTCCGTTCACGTAGAAGCTGAGCCCGCCTCCGTATGTGACCGCTTTGACCGTATAAGGCGTGCCCGCAGACAGCGCAAACGACTTCTGCGCGAGCGCTGTCGCCGTGCCGCCGACCCGCCTGACAATCGACAGCTGGTGCAGCTTGTTGTTGTATTGGAACAAATAATGATTGTTGCTGTTCTGGTAGTCGGCATACAGCCTGATCGCCCCGTCTCCCCTGAACGCAAGCGGGCGAATTTCGGCTTCTACCGCATAATCGGTCCAATCGCTGTCGCCGACCAGCGTCTCGGCGAACGGAATGCCGGCGAGCGGGTCTTCAACGGATTCATATACGTTGCCGGCGCCTGCCGCAGTCACCGTCCAGGCGCCTCGCGTTTCCGTCCATCCATCGGCGCTCCCGTCCTCGAAATCGTCGTGAAACAGCACCCCGGAAGCGAGCGTTGTCACCTCGACGATAGCGCTTGCCGCCGACATATTCCCTGCCGGGTCGCGAGCCTTTATCGTGTACGCATAGGCTGTCAAGGGCGTCAGCTGCGCGTCGCTATAAGTGGTGCCCGAAGTCGCTCCTACCTCAGCTCCATCCCGATAAATCCGGTAGGAGGCCACACGATTGTCATCCGTCGCAGCTGTCCAGACAAGATGTATTTGGCTGGCGGAAACGGCCGTCGCCTTCACATTGCCCGGAACCGTCGGGTTGACCGTATCGGGTGTCGGGCTGCATGGGCCGGAACCGTCCGACGCAGGCGGAACGCCGCCGTAGTTGGTGATGTTGTTGCAATGCACATAATTGGAGCTGGCGCCATCGGCGGAAATGACCGTGACCGGGCCGTATTGCGTCAGACTCGGACTTTCCAGCCGGGCGAACACGTTATCGCGCACCTCCACATCGGTGGAGCCGATCAACTGAACGGCTACGCCGGAGTGAACGCCGGGAAGGGAGCCGCCAACCCGCTGGGAATTCCCGATCACCTCGATACCGTCGATATTATGGAACACCAACGCACCGTGGGGGCTGCCGAAGCCGCCGGTCCCTGTGTTGTAGTTGAATTTGAAATTGCTGCGGCGAGCCTCCGCTATGCCGACCAACGCATTGATGTCGGTTCCCGTCACCTCGTTGTAGCTGATCTCCACATCCGAGATATTGCCGCCGGCCCCCTTGTTGGCGAAGAAGGTGAGCCTATGGGGGCCGATGTCATTATGTGTTACTTTGATATGGTGGATTTCCTGATAAGCAAGCGCCGGTTCCAGATCGATCATGGACCTCCCGGCATTGTAAATGTAATTGCCGCTGACCGTTACATATTGCCCGTAAGTGATCGCAATCCCCATACGGCCGCTTCTGTCGAAATGGTTGCCCTGCACGACGACATTTTTGGCGTTGCCGCCAACGTATACGAAATCGCCGTATACGTCCGACACCGTTGTATTCTCCACCGTCGCGCCGTTGACGCCGTCCAGCTCGAAGCCCGGCTGCTGCTCGAGAGCCGCTACGTAACCGATATGAGCGCCTGCATTGGGATTGGCGCCAATCACGGTCATGTTGCGAAAGGTCAGGCTCGAGCCACCGTCCACAAGCCAATGCGCCCGATTGCGGGGCCACAGATGAGCATATGCCGGCGCAGGCGCGGCGACGCCGCTGCCGTCCGTCAGAGCCTGAAACGTGGCGCCATTGCCGTCGAACACCAGATTGTGGCGATTGCGGATGTAGAGCGAGCCTTCGACCTGATAACAGGCATCGGGGCCGAACTGAAGCGTCGAACCGTCGGGCACGGCGTTAATCCAATCGAGCAGCTCCATTGTCACGTCTGCCGAACAATCGTCAGCAATTGTGGCCGGTACGAGATAGGGAGAACTTTCTTCCGCGTATACGGAAGGCTCGAGCATCGGCGCCAGCGCTAGGACCATCAGCAGCGCGGTGGCGCCAAGCGCCGTTGCAAGCGCGCGAAGAACTATTTTCACGGATGAAGCACATCCTTTCATCGCGTTGATCACAATCGTCCGCCTGCGGTTATTGCGCAACCCGGACATCATCAATATGCACGCCGGTGTCCTTCAGGTAGAAACCGATTTTCCCCGCAGCCAGACTGGTATCGGTCGTTGTCAACTCCTTGACTCCGTCAATATAGAAGTCCAATGTGCTCCCGTTCATGACCAGGCGGAACGTGTAAACCGTACCCGCAGACAAGGTGTAAGCTTTCTGCGCCAGCACGGTCGTCGTGCTGCCGATTCGCTTCTGAATGTATAGCTTGCTCTGCGAATGGTTGTATTGGAACATATAGTAGTTGGTGCTGTTCTGGTATCTGCCGAAGATCCGGAGCGAGCCGTCGCCTGCGAAGCTGAGCGGCTTGATCCGGGCTTCGAGCTCATAATCCGTCCACGCGACGTTGCCCGTGTAAGCTTCCGTGTAACTATTTGCCGCAGGGGCGTCGAGCGCTTCATAAACCAGGCTGCCGCTGTCCGCCACCACCGACCAGGTGCCGTGCGGCATCGTCCAGCCGTTGGCAATCCCGTCCTCGAAATCGTCGAAGAACAACGTTCCCGGGGAATAAGTCGTCGCACCTGCCGCAGCGCTGGCCGCAGACAGATTGCCTGCCGCATCGAACGCCTTGACGGTATAGCTGTAGGTCGTCGATGCCGTCAGGCCGATATCGCTGTAGGTCGTCGTTGTCACTGTCGCCGCTTCGACTCCGTCGCGATATACTTTGTAGCCCGTTGCCCCGACATTGTCCGTTGAAGCCGTCCAACTCAAATCGATTTGGCTGCCCGATACCGGTGTTACGCTCAAGCCGGAAGGGGCACTAGGGGCCAGCGTATCGATCATGGCATTGACCGTATTGCTGCTTGCCGACAAATTCCCCACGGCGTCGAACGCCTTCACCGTATAGCTGTAGGCCGTGTTCGCCGTCGCACCGGCATCGGTGTAGGTCACACCCGTTACGGTTCCGATCATAACTCCATTCCGGTAAACATGGTAGCCTGCGACACCGATATTGTCCGTCGATGCCGTCCAGCTCAAGTCAATTTGGCTGCCCGCCGTCGCGCTCAAACCGGTCGGAGCTGTTGGCGCCGCCATATCCGTCGACGTTACCTCTTCCCAGAGCATGACCGGCCCCATGATGCCTCCCGTGCCCAATTCATCGAGAATTTCGTTCGTTACGTCGACAACGATCACATTCGTTTGGCCGAACAGAATCGCGTCCGTCGCATCGAACTCCCATGGAACGCCCAGCTTTCCTTTGGTCACCAATGGAAGCGCCTGTCCATTCATCCAGACTCGCGCCGATTCGTCGATATTGCTGAACCACAGCTTAATCGGATGGCCTTCATCGTAAGCGTCCGATACGAGGATGGACGTTCGGTACCAAGCATTCCCCTTATAATAGCGGAGCCCCTGATCGGACCATGTTTCCGAATACGTTTTCAGCGGCATCCACGATTGCGTCCCCAGTTCCGGCTTCCACAAGCCGATTTTATCCCCGGCATTGTTAGGAAACAACATGACGCTCCATTCGTCCGGCAGCTCGGCTACGATGCGATTGCCGTTCAAAATGCGCTGGTAGCCTTGTTGCGCCTGGTCCTTCCAGAAACGCCCCAGGTAACTGTACCCGATCGGAGACAAAATGATAGGCGAATGCGCCAGTGCCTCGAGATATAGATTATCGGCATTGTCATAGTGCTGCTTGGCGGCGGCAAAATCAAACTCGTTGATTGCGCTCATCATGGCGAGAAATTCGTCCGCGAAGTCGTAAGCTACGCGGATCATGTTCACCCGTGCGGCGTAGTCCGAGCCGAGCGGCGCCAGACCTTCGGCGTCTTCGAGCGCCGCACCCAGATTCGCCATGACGGCAGGCGTCAATATATGCGGAAAGTCGTACACATTGCCCGTGAAATGATCGACGCCGGTGAACGCCGCTTGCAGCAAATCGAAATATTCCTCCATCGCCGCCCCCGACGGCCCGAAAAATTTCGTGTAGTAATCGTCCAGCGTCGCATCGACGTCCAGCTCCGGATTCCACATCAGCTTGGTGGCCAAATACAGCATCGGTCCTTGCTGCGCCCAGGCCGGCAGCGTTTCGATCCGCAAATATTCGATGTTTTGCTGCTTGTAGTACGGGATTTCATTCCTTACGTGATCCAGCATCGAAAACGGCAGGCCGGGATCGGCCAAATTATACAAATATCCGCGGTACATCGTTTTGACGCCCAGGTCCTTCCAACCAGCGATAAGATCCTTCAGGTAGTTCCGTTCCCACGATATCGGGTCACCGATGCTATGCAGCCGGTCGAACGTGATCGGGGCGAAGATGGGCAGCAGCTTGGAGTTCGGCTCCCAGCGCACCGGCGGCTGCGTGTAGATGCTGTACACGTAGAAAGCAACGCCCACATCGGGGTAACCGGCGCTGGCCAGCCGTTCCTGAACGAGATTGTAAAAGCGAACGTAGCGATCGCTAAGCGACAGCAAGCCGGTAAATGCATCGATGTCGTCCCCGTCCCAGTCCGGGTTCCACGTATAGAACTTCGGATGCCCGTCCTTGGGGCCCATGCTGATGTACTTGAGCGACGGGTTCGCGCTCAGTTTGGCAAGCGAGCCGTTCACGACGCATTCGAGCACGTCGGGCTTCGTTACATCCAAATGACTGGTAGGCGTCCCATCCTCCCTGGCCAGGAACAGATCAGGACGAGTTGCCTGGGTATAACTGGTGCATGGGAATCCGTGTACGCCATAATCCGTCCCGCCAAGACGCAGATGAGACACCCAAGGCTCGCCTTCACGCCTGTCTATCGTGGACGGGGTGTCCGGATTCGTCGGATAGAAGGATACCCCTTGAAGCAGCCGCGTAGCGAAGCCGGGATGTTGAATCGTATCCTGCTCGTCGACGTTGACCGTTGCCGCGGATGGAATCACAGTGCCGATATCGCCGGGCATGAACCAGCGCATCCCGATCTGCTCCAGCAGCTCGTAGGCGGCGTACAGTGTGCCTTGATCGGAGAGGCCCACCAGCTGCAGAACGCCGCTGTTGATCAGCAGCCGAAACGATGCCGGGTCATCGCCGCCCAAGGTAATGGCGGTCTGGCTTGTTGCCGCATCCGGCGCGGCTTGACCGATGTAGATGATAGTGCCGGACACGCCTCCGGCATTCGTCACGATCGGAACGGTGGCGCCTGTGATTTGCTGCAATCCCGTCTGAAGTTCGGTCGCCGCCTTAGATTCGTTCGCAGTTGCTAAGGTTGATTTCACAATGGTCGCTTGCGCCACTCCGCTCTGAACAAGCGTCACTTGCGCAGCGCTTGCATTAGACGTCGGGTACAAGCAAGCGAACAATAGCGACACGACGAGCAGGCCGCATAATCGCACACCCAACTTGAACCAATCTGCTTTTCCTACTTTCATCCACTAGTCACACCCTTCACATGTCAATTTGGTTTTTCCATCAGCCTTTCAGAGAGCCTAACGTAATTCCTTTGACAAAGTATTTCTGGATGTACGGATAGACGAGTACGATCGGTCCAATCGAGAGGAGCACGACCGCTGCCCGAACATTGGTGAGCGAAAGCTGGTAATGAGTCTGACCGCTATATTCCATCACATCGTTGGCTCGCTCGTTGACGGCTGTCAGCATCTCGCGCAGCACAACCTGAATGACCAGCTTGTTCCGGTCGGTGATGTAAATCATCGCATCGAACCAGGCGTTCCAATGCGCCACCGCATCCCACAAAGCAATCGTCACCAGGACGGGCAACGATATCGGCAGCAGGATGCGAATGAGCAAGGTGGTATAGCTGGCACCGTCCATGAAAGCCGATTCTTCGTATGTCTTGTCGATCGTCATAAAATAGTTGCGCATGATCACGACGTTGAAGATGCTGACTGCCGGCGGAATAAGCAGCACGAGAAAATTGTTTTGCAGCCCGATGCTCTTGATCAGCAAATACGTGGGAATCAACCCGCCGCCGAAAAACATCGGTATCAGGAAGTAGATCGTGATCATATTGCGATAGGGCAGCTCGCGCTTCGCCAGCGGATAGGCGGCAATGATAGTAAAGGCCACGCCAATGGCCGTTCCGGCAACGGTTCTGATCACCGTATTGATATAAGGGCCGATAATGTCATCGTAAGTAAACAGAAATTTGTAAGCCTCCAGGCTCCACTCCTGCGACCACAAGTGAAAGCCCAATGTCGTCGCCTCGTCCGAGCCGGTAAAGGAAAGAACGATCGTTTGCCAGAACGGGTACAGAATCGAAACGGTCAGGCCAAGCATCAGCAAGTAGTTGCAGCCGGCAAACAGCCGATCGGACATTGTGCTTCTGCGTATGCTTCTTTTGTTTGCGTATACGGCTTTCATGGTCACCACACCCCGTGCTCGCTGTGCCTACGCACAATTTGATTGGTCACAACCAGCAAGATCACCCCGACTACGTTTTTGAACAATCCGACTGCGGCCGAATAATCGAACTTGAATTGCACGAGGCCAACGCGGTACACATAGGTGTCGATAATATCGCCCACCTCGTACACAAGCGGATTGTACAAATTGAGGACCTGATCGAAACCGCCATTGAGAATATGGCTGATGCGCAAAATAAACATAATGATGATGACGGGCATAATGGAAGGGATCGTAATATACCACGCCTTTTGAAACCGATTCGCGCCGTCCATTTCTCCCGCCTCGTAGAGGTCGGGAGAAATGGATACGATGGATGCGATATAAATGATAGAAGCCCATCCGACTTCCTTCCAAATATCACTGATAATAATTAGCGGTATGAAGTACAGCTTGCTTGCCAGGAAGTGCACCGGATCGCCGCCGAACAGCGTGATGATATAATTCACCACGCCGCGCTCCGGGGAGACGACTTCAATCAGCATGCTGGCGACGACGACCCACGACATGAAATGCGGCAGGAACGAAACGCTTTGCGTCAGCTTCTTGAACCGCAGCCATTTCATTTCATTCAACAACAAAGCGAACAGGATCGGCGCCGGGAACCCGAACAGCAATTTCAACCCGGAAATGATCAACGTATTTCGCAAGGCGCGAATGAATATAAAGTCGTTGAACAGCGTTACGAAATGCTCAAACCGATTCCACGGACTTCCCCAGATCCCCTGGGCGATATTGAAATCCTTGAAAGCGATGATGACGCCGTACATCGGAATGTATTGGAAGATGAACAGATGAATCACCGGAAGCAGCAGCATCGCATACAGCAACTTCATTTGTTTGATTTTCCGCCAGTTCTGACTTCCCCGATTCACGCTTCTCTCATCTGACAACATGTTTATCCCCGATCCCTTGTTATTTGTTGCGGCTTAAAATATCGGACACCTTGGGCGCTTTCTCCAGTTCCGCCATCAGCTCGTTTCCGCCGTTGCTTCTCCATTTCTCCACATAGCTGTTCCAGGTGCTATCGATGTTAATTTCGCCCGTGATCGCCTGCAGCGTGTATTCGGAACGTACGGTCTCGAGCTTCGCCCCGTTTTTCGTGTTCAAATCGCCGTATTTGGTCTCCTTGAACAAATCGAACTTGTAAGGACGGAGCAGCAGCTTCATTCCCTTGTCCTTATTGAAGAAATAATCATTGACCAGCTTCATGACATCCTGCGGCGTCGTATACGTCATGATGTCGATCGTATTCAGCTGATGATTGTAATAGCCAAGTCCGGCTTGCTCCGGGTTTTTCGCCGCTTCGTTGATCGGCGTGATCGCCGACTTGTACGGCGTTCCTTCCCACTGGAAGTCCGTTCCTTCCTTGCCGTAGCGGCTCATCACCAAACCTTCCTTGTCGAAATTGATGTAATCGAATATTTGCAAAATGCGGATCAGTTTTTCATCGGAAACATCCTTTTTGATCACCAGATACGAGCTCGTGTAATCCGAAGCCGGCGTGTAGGCCGCCGCCCCCTGTTGGCCGTTCGGACCGATCGGCGGAGGCGTGAGCAATATTTTCACATTCGGATCTTTCGTGATCAGATTGCCCGGCGGACGCTGCATCGTCGCTCCCGGCTTAAGCCCGGCTTCGGCATATTGCGACAGCGCGCTGCCGATTTTACCGGTCGCGAACTTCTCATAGCCCTTGTTGCGATCCAGCGTCGGGAACTCGGGGTCAATATATCCTTTTTTGTACCAATCCGCCATTTGCTTCAGGAACGCCTTGTACTTCTCGGAAATGTTATATTCCACCAGCTTGCCGTTCTCTTCCAAATTGTTCCCGCTGCCGAGACCGAATGCCCCCAAATAGTTGGCAGCCCACCATAACAGCGAACCGTTGTTGGGACTGAAGGCGTACGTATCCTTTTTGCCGTTGCCGTCGGGATCGCGGTTGACCATCGCCGCAAACAGCTGCTCCTCTTCCTCGAGTGTAAACGCTTCCGTCGTGAAGAAAACGCGCTCGCGGCCGTCGGAAGTGCCAATCGCCACCGGGTTCCCCTTCGGCTTGATCCCGAGCTTCTCCATCCAGTCCAGTCGGTACACCTGCCCCCATAACAACCCGGAAGCGGTAAGCCCGATTCCGTTCAATGCCAGGTACTCGTCCGTCTTGCCGCTAGCCAGCGACAATTTCCATCCCGGCGGATTGTCGTCCAGCATCTTGGCGTAATTCGGCGCATACTTCTGAATCATCGCCTTCGGAATGGTGCGCGTCATGCCGTTCACATGCAATTTGTTGATATCCTGGCTGATCATATACGCCACATCTGTAAGCCCGCCGGATGCCAGCATCAGGTTGACCTGCTCCGTGTTGTTGACATCGATCTGCTTGTTGGTCAGCTTGACGTTAAACTTGCTCTCCAACTGCTTCTGAACGAAGTTGTTGTTCTCGATCTTGCCCCGCGCAAGCGCCCCTACCCAACTGATATTCAGCGATGTCGCCATGCTGTCGGCCGTTGCTGTCGCGGTCGGCTTGACCGTTGGACTTGCCGTCGTCTCTCCCTGCTGCTTACTCGAACATCCCGCCACACCGGCCGTCAGCGCCAAGACCGACAACCATATAACGGGCACCTTCATTTGCTTCTTCAAAGTTTCATCCCCCCGGCAATATAAAGTGCTTGTTTCGCACTCATTATAGAAAAGAACGATCACGCTTAATAGGACGATTTCTAGCGTTCCTAACACGATCTTTTGAACTTGCCGGATTCGCGCACGAACGCGCTACAAACGTTTTTTTTGGGGAAGCGTAATGGTTACGGTCGTCCCTTCGTTGACAACGCTGTCCATGTGCAAGCCATAATCGTTGCCGAAGTGGAGCTTAATTCGCGTATTGACATTGAACATGCCGCCCTTCGTCAGCGTGTTGCCGGCCAGCTGCCGATTCAAGTCCGCAAGTTGCGAAGGCGACACTCCCGGCCCGTCGTCCCGTACAAGGAATTGAATGACGTCGGCTAACACGATGCACTCGATCCGAATCGTAACGACATCCTTTTTTTTGCGGACGCCGTGCTGAATCGCATTTTCGATGACGGGCTGCAAAATCAGCTTGATTACCATGTATGCGAAAGCTTCTTCTTCAATCGTCCATACGCATCTCATGTCTTCCTTGTAGCGGTTGGTCATGATCCGGGTATACGCCTGCGCATACATGATTTCTTCTTCGATGCTGACGACGGCCTGCCCCTGACTGATGCTGTAACGGAACAAGCGGCTTAGCGACTGGATCATGTCCACTGCGTTATCCTTCTCGCCCGATTCGACAAGATAAACCAGGTTCTCCAGCGTGTTGTAAAGAAAATGCGGATTGATCTGGGCTTGCAGGGCAATGATTTGCGTCTCGCGCTTCTCGTATTCCAGGCGGATTCGTTTGCCGCTGGCAATCAGGGATTCCTCCACGAGAGACTCGATCCGTTCGAGCATGCGATTGAAAGTGCGGTTTAGTTGCTCCACTTCGTCGATCCCGTATGCAGGCGCATGTTCCGGACGATGCAGGTCCGCCAAATGTTCTTCTACAAACAGGAAGCTGAGTTTCTGAAGCGGCTTGACCAGATAGTGCGACATCAAGTAGGAAAAGACGAAGGCGAGGAGGAAAATAATGAGCAGTATATAAATGTCGTCGTAAATCAAGTCCAGCGTCTGTTTTTTGACTGCCGTATAATCGAATCGGGAAATGAAGTACCAGGGCAACGACGCCATTCGGCTCGCGAAAATAAACCGCTCTTCGTCGGAGCGGTTGTTGTATGCGGCGGATGTTGCGCCAATCAGCGTGCTGTCGGGGTGAGAGAGAATCACATTGCTGTCGTCCAGCAGGAATGCTTCGATCTGATCGTCCTTGAAGTCGTCGTACAAGCCCGACAGCTCCTTGCTGTCCATTTCCAGTATCATGTACCCGATTTTCTCCTGATTGCCGAACGCATAGCCGAAGTTATAAATCGGAATGCCCAGTTGAATGGTGGAAGGTCCCGTCTTGTTCGTGTCCAGGTGATAAAGGAGATACTGCCCGGAGGACAGCATTTGGGTGTACAACGTTTCATCCAAACCCGTCGATTTTTTGTTCCGGTTCGAAAACAGCTGCTTGTTGCGCGTATCGTAAATGCTGACGGTATCGTTATACAAGCCCAAATATTCGCTGTCGCGCATCAGCTGATGCAGCTCCTCGTTCGTATGCGCTTGCTGATTCAGCACATAGTCTCTGGTCAGCGCGTCATAGGACAAGGTAGCGAGCGCGGTCAGCTTCTGGTTCAGGAACAACTCGATCCGATGGGCGGTTTGATTGAACACGACGGCATAAGCCGCCCTCATCTCGCTCCCGACAATGCGTATGGACTGAAAATAGAACACGACGACATAAATAAGCAACGGCAACAGGAGGGTCATGAGGAAATAAACGAAAAAACGGTCGCGCAAGGTCATTCGACGCGTTTTTCCCGCTTTCCCGCGGATCACCGCCAGCCGATCGCCGAAGAGGCCGTAGTTTTCCATTTGTCTGACCAGCCTGTGCAGCGGTCTCAGCACTTGTCCGGTGACGGCGCGCGAGAAGATGTAAGAAAGCAACGCGCAGCCGATAAAAACGCCGGCCGTCAGCGTGGTAATGAGGCGCAGCTGCTTCCTGCCGATATCGAGATGCTCCACAACGATCAGCTTGAAATTGTTAAAGGCGATATCCTTCACCCAGATTCGCTTATTGCCGGGCATCGATTGCGAGTAGGACGACCGCCCGTCCGCGTTCGCCTTGCGCAGCAAATTTTCCGCTTCATCGGCCGCGAGCTCGTGCCCGTTATATACGAAGTCCCCGTCCCGGTCGACGATGGCGATATCGTTGGAATAAGGAATTTTCTGTGTAAAATAGTCCGGATTGAGCAGCATGAACACAATGCCGTACGCGTCGCCTTGCTGATCGGTCAGCGAACCGGCAAAAAACATCCGCCGATTCAACTGGTCCAGTACGCCCCGCAGCCCGGGAACGGTTAACTCGTCCCGATTCAGCGAAAAGAACGTATAGGCGTCCCCGGCCGACACCAGACTGATCCGGTCCCCCATATTTTTCTGCAGCATCGTTCCTGTCGGCAGTTCGCCGGTATACATGTAGCTGTCGTCGGAGCTGTATTCCGTTCGATCCGTCTGCACGATAATCGTTTGGATGAAACCATTATCTTTTTTGGCGTTGAACAGGAGTCTTTTCAATTGCACGGATAAATAATATTTGCTGACGGAATTGCCCGGCTCGGATTCCAGTCCGTGAACATAGCGCAGCAATCTTTCGTTGTTGCGGAGGCTTTCCAGCATATTATAGGCATCATCGAAGCTTGCCACGATATCGGATGAAATCTGGCTTAATTTGATGCCGTTGATGAACTCCATTTTCTGCTCGATAAAACCTTTGGTTTTCAGATAAAAAATGCCGCTGATCACCAGCAGTAACAACAGCACGACAGCAAGCGAAAACGCCATCAGAAAGTTTTTAAACTTCATCTTCGGCGTCTTCATGAACTTCCTCCCGGCGTTCCCAATGGTGCTCGGGCAATCCTTGCGCCCGGTACATCAACGGGGTGACACCCGTCTTTTTTTTGAATATTTTGTTGAAATACGAGAAATTGTCGAATCCGACCATCATGGAGATCTCGCTGATTTTATGGTCGGTTTGATAGATGAACTGCGCCGCTTTGGCGATTCGTACCCCGTTGACATAGTCGATAAAATTTTCCCCGGTCGCTTTTTTGAAGATGGAGCTGAAATAGGACGGATTGATGTGCAGCTGCTCCGCTATTTCTTCCAAACGGACCTTATTCGGATAATGCTTCTCGACATAATCCTTGGCCGCCAGGATGTAGCGGTTCCCTTCAACGGGCTTGTACTCCTCTCTGCCCCTCGAGAAGGCCGCAAGCTCCTGCCGGTACCATAACTTCAATTCGTGCAGGGTGCCGAAGCCTTGAATCGTTTCCAGCGCCTCCTGCTTCTTCGGCGCTGCCAAACCGATTTTCTTTTCCTTGGCCTTCAACAACAGCAGCAAGTACGCTTCGCTGCTTTTCATCCGGATGTCCTGGATGCTGTATAAGGCCGACTGCTCCATTTCCGCAAAAAAGGCTGTATGCGCTTTCACGACTTCGTGCTCCGATCTGGTCAACACGCTGTCGACAAGTTCATCGATCAAGCCGTTCAACCGATCGTCATCCGCCTTTCGCACGCCGTCGAATGAGCCGGCCAGATCCTGCTTGAAAATGACAGCGTCTTTTCCCCTGAAAAATTGAAAGCTGCCGGCATAAATCGCTTCGTTGTAAGACTTGGCGATGTGCTCAATCCCGTCGTATGCATTGCCGACGCCAATCGTAATGCCGCCGGCAGCCAAACCGGCAGCCGTCAGGTCGTCGTGCAGCCGCTCCTTGAAGCGGTGCAACTGGTCCTTGATGTCCTGCTTGGAAATGGGCCGCGTATCGTGGAGGAAAACGACCAGGTGATTGCCGTAAAACAGGACGGGAGCAAACAAACGCTTCCAGAACTCCTGCGACTTCCTCATGATCGCTTGTTGCCAAAGCGAGCTCGGTTCCGTCCCGGCCAACTGCTCGACGGCGCAAATCACAATACGTATGTAACGGGCCGGGCCGAATAACGCCGTAGCTTGCCGTTGCCATTCGCCTTCGTCCCTCCCGCTTCCCTTCAACAGTCGAATGAGCAGCGCTTCCTGTCGATTGAGCTGCCCTTCGTCGCGGTTATCCCGATCCAGCTCATCGGCCATCCGGCGGAATACTTCGATGAACTCTCCTTTCACCAGCGGCTTCAGCAAATAGCCCTTTACCCCGTAGCGTATCGCATCCTGTGCATATTTGAAATCGTCATACGCGCTCAAAATCACTACTTTGATGCGAGGGTGCTGTTCATGAATATGCTTCGCCAGCTCCAGGCCGTTCACGTCCGGCATCATAATATCGGTGCACACCAGATCGGGCGTACCGGCGCGCAGCAGCTTCAGCGCCTCGCCGCCGTTCTCCACGCTGCCGGTCACTTCGAACCCGAGCTCTCCCCATGGAAATGTCTGCATCATCCGATCCCGCACATGCTTCTCGTCATCAACAATCAGCACCTTATACACCGCGGCTCAATCCCTTCGAAATGCTAAAATTCCTTCCTCCAGCTGCCGTTTTGCCGTTTCCCACAAGCGCGCCATCGCCAACAACGGATTGTGACCGATATAGTCGCGGCAAGGAGTATTGAACTCCGTATATGGCTTGCGGGCCACTTCCGTTTGCTCGCCGCCATGCGGGTGATAGAACTCCCAGATCGTTCCGGTTCTGTCGAACTGCGCTGCCGTTGCATCCAGCGCCTTTTCCAGCAATCGTTTAGCCGCATCGTGCCGCCGATACAACATGCAGCCGCGCGCCGCCCAGTACGTCATGCTATTCCAGGCGGGGCCGCGCCACATGCGCAGCTCATATTTCCCATCTCCCGGCACGACCGTTGCCAGCGGATGGGCTGAATAGAACTTGTCCGGCGCGAGCAAGTTCTCCTCGATCACTCGTTCGGCCTGCGCAACCGTCGCCGCGCCAACAACGAGCGGCCACATGCCTTCGAAGCTTAAATGCCTCACCTCCGGATGACCGACCGCCCAGCTATCGTGAAAAAATCCGGTCTCTTCGTCGAATAAACGTTGCTGAATGAAGCCGGCCAGCGCTTCCGCCTTCTTGTTGAATGTCTCGCCATCCTGGACTCTGCCAAGGATGGTTGCCCATTGTGCTGCACAAGCATATAGCGCATAAACATGGGAGGTCGCGTCCATGCAAGCAAGCAATCCGACCGTCGCATTGTCGAAGCGCACGCCATCGTCCACGCCGCTTTCCCAGCGTCTGGTTGAAATATCCTTGTAGTAGAACCCGCCGTTGTCTGCCGCTCGCTCCCTTTCGAACCAAGAAATTTGTCGAAGCAGCGGTTCATAGCAGGTTGCGATCAGCTCGTTGTCGCCGTGAGCGGCGCAGAAGTCGGATACGGCAAACGGCCAGACGGGCGGATGCCCGATCGTCATACTGAATCGGACCTGCTCACCCGACATCCAGATGACCCCGGGGACGAGACCGTTCGCGCCTTGCAGCCGAATCAAGTTGAGCAGTTGGTGGCGTGCGTGCTCCGGTTCGACGGGGATCGCGTCCAGGGTCGAATGAACGATATCCCAATGCCCGAAGGCGGGACCGTAACAATAACCGGTGCCGATTCCTTCCCAAGGGTATTCAAACGGACCTGCCGGAGGCATGGTGCTGCGCTCATGCAGCTCTGCAGTATAGTGCAGCATGGGCGCCCATTCCGGTTTGCCCAGTTGGCGGGCTTCTTGCTTCATTCGGTCAAACAATCGAATTCCTCCTAAGTAATCGATTACTACTAAAGCAATCCAGCCGGCTAGCCGTTGTTCGCTGCAGCGGCAAGCCGGCTCGGCGGCCCAAGCTATGGGAACAGCTTGTGGCTCATTTCCTCGCAGGCTTGCTTGATGACGATATGCACTCGTTGCCATAATTCGTCGGTAATACGCGCGGCGGGAATCGAGATGCTGATCGAAGCGATTGCCTTGTTGTCCGCATTGACGATCTTCCCCGCCATGCAATGAACGCCTTCCACCGTTTCGCCGAGATTGTAGCCATAACCGGTTTGCCGCACCTTCTCCAGCTCCTGCAGCAGTTCGCTGCGCTTGGCAATCGTCTTGTCGGTGATCCGCTCCAGCTCCTCCTGCGGATACAGTGCGGACAGCTCCTTCCCGGACAAGTCGGCCAGCAATATTTTTCCCGAAGCCGTCGCGTGCAGCGGGAATGCTTCGCCGGGTGCAGGCGTATAGCGCAGCGCCTGGCTGCTCACCTTTTCGCCGAGGTACAGCAGCCTGTTGCCGTTCCGCACGGCGATGGATATGGTTTCGTTCAATTCCTCCGCCATTTTGCCGGCTATATGAAAAAACTCGCCCATCAGGCTCGTATTCTGCATGTAGCGGCTGCGAATCGTAAACAGCTTGTAGCCGATGCGAAACTGTTTGCCGGACTTGTCGACTTCCAGATATCCGCGATCAAGCATATTTTGCAACAGCAAATACGTGCTGCTTGGAGGCATGTTCAAGCTTTTCGCAATTTCGGATAAGTTGTAGGTGTCCTCCCCGCCGGCGAACAGTTCGAATATATCCAGCACGCGATCCGCCGATTTCACTTTATGCCCTTTTGCTTCCACCAGATGATGCTCCTTTCATGAAACCATTCCATTCAAACGCCTTCGGATTCGGCCAACCGGAACCCCCTACAGCTGAAAGCCGCCGTCAATCGGAATGAGTGATCCGGTCATGTACGAAGAGGCATCGGACAACAAGAAGGCAGCCAATTCGCAAATCTCTTCCGGCACCGCAGAGCGGCCGAGCCAAATCTTTTTCTTCAGTTCCTCCGCCTTGGCTGCGGATACGGGTGCAGGCAGTTTGATGTCGCCGGGCACGATGACGTTGGCGCGAATGCCGTACGAGGCATTCTCCGCCGCGATGACCTGCGTCAGGAAATTGATACCCGCTTTGGCAGTGCCGTATCCGCCTTCTCCCGCTCGCGGTTTGACGCCGAGCACCGAGGACGTATTGACGATCGAGCCGCCGCCCGACTCGCGCAGCAGCGGAATGGCGTGCTTGCATACAAGGAAGGCGGAGCCGAGCGTGCCGTGGATAAGCCGGTTCCATTCTTCCAACGAGTATTGGTCGACCGGCTTGCGGTTCTGGAGATAGGCGTTATGGAACGTGCCGTCCAGCCTGCCAAACCGCCGGCTGATCGCCGCGAACAGAGCGGCAACGTGCGCTTCGTCTCCCGCGTTGCCCTGTACGAACAACAGCCGGTCTTCGCCGTAACGCCGCAGCAGCTCCGTCATGCCTTCGTGTCCGGCGGCCTCCGTCCAATCGTTGGCCGCCACGATGGCGCCGCGCTCAAGAAACAAACGAACGGCGGCATACCCGACTTTGCCGAGCGCGCCGGTGACGATAATCACTTTCTGATGCAACGCAAGCAACGTATTCATGCCGTTTCTCCTACCCTTTCAGTGAAGCGGTTGTTCGTCCGCCGGAACGTATGCGACACCCAGCTCGGGGACGGCGATCGGACGCTTGGCATACAACGACTCCATCGCCGCATTGATCATATGCGTCGTTAATAACTGGCGTTCGGTAGCACACGGCGGCTTGCCTTTGGTGACCATCTCTTCGATCAGGCAGACAAGCGTTTCAAAATGGCGATACGGCCTTTCCGTATCGGTATCGCAATACGCCGCCGTTGCCGTGCCGTCCGCCGCACGAACGGCATATGACCAGCGCGTGGCAACGCCGTCAAGCTGCGCGACATAACCCCTCGTGCCGTCCTTGTACGCCACGACGAACAGCGCCGGATCGGCGCACAGGCCGCGCGGGTGCCCGTCCGGCACTTCGGGAAGCGCCGCAAGCGCCTGGAGCATGAGCGCTTCCGGCCATTCGCCCCGTTCCATCGCTTCCCACACGGCTTCCCCTTCCAGCGCCGTTACGGAGGCAACTCCGGTTTCCGCTCCCGTTCGCCGCTCGGCCAGAGACTGCATCACTTCCATCGCGTGGAAGCCGTACGACTCGTGCCCGCCGTGGCTGACGACAAACAAGTCGCGGACGCCGCGGAGCACCGCCGGGTCATACGCAGGAACGGAAGGCGCGTACGGAATCGAAGAGCCGGCCATCAGCGCAATGCCGCGCCGCTTCACCTCATCGTAGATCCAGCGCGCCGCTCCGTCGTCGCAGGAAAAATGCTTGTCGAGAAAGATCGGCACCCGAAGGCCGAATTTGTCCAGTGCCGCCAGCGTTTCCTGCATAAACCGCAGGCGGGGATACAAGTGCTGCCGCTTCTCGTTCCACGGATACTCTCCGTGCTCGCCGATAACGACAATGCCGTCGATCGGCTGCTCCGGGTTTCCGAACGAAACCGCTTGCTCAATGGTGTCGCAAATGGCGAAACCATGCCGGGCCGCCAGCTCGCGGCTCAGGTCGTTGTCCGGCACCTGATCGGTATACAGGGAGACAAGCTTCACTTGCGGATAGTGCCCCAGTTCACCGATCAGCCGGCTTACGATGA
Organism: Paenibacillus koleovorans NBRC 103111; assembly: GCF_004000845.1. GTDB lineage: Bacteria > Bacillota > Bacilli > Paenibacillales > NBRC-103111 > Paenibacillus_AA > Paenibacillus_AA koleovorans. Next base: position 12,869 of record NZ_BIMA01000040.1, on the reverse strand, counting down.
CGTCCGCATGGGCGTTCGGCCGGTAAACGGTAACAATCGCCGCTACTCGCTTCTTCGTGCTCATGGCGCAGCAAGCGAGGATATTCCATCGCGGGTCAACTGGCGAAGCAGGAACGTATTCATTCGACTTCCCCCTGTCGTTCAAAGTTTACCCTCATTATAAAAAAGGAACTTTATTCACGTCAATAAAATTTATTCACATGTATAAAAAATCGTTGACCGCGCTTCATTTTTCGTTTAGTTTTTTTGGTAAGACCCTATTATGAGTGAGATTGAGGTGATTGTATGAACCCGCTCCAACCAGTCACTCGCATGACCAAGAGGCCACGATCGATCGTGATGTGGCGGAGATTTGACCGATGAGCGCACAAACTCGCGGAACGGGCATCTGGTCGTACGCGGAGCGGCTGCCCCGCATCGCCGAGCAGCATCGCATCACGCTCGGCGAAGGGAACGCGCCGCTCGTGCGCAGCTGCCGCATTGGGCAGACGATCGGCATCCCGAATCTTTATTTCAAGCTGGAATCGCTAAACCCGACCGGCTCGTACAAGGACCGCATCGCCGCCCTGATGCTGTCGCTTGCGCGCGAGCACGGCAAAGCCGCATGCATCGGCACCACGTCCGGTAATGCCGGCGCCTCGATTGCCGCCTATGCGGCCCGGGCCGGCATTCCGTATCATGTTTATGTGCAGGAAAATATCGTGCCGTCCAAGCTGGAGCAAATTCTCGTTCACCGCGCCGAGGTGTACCGCGTGAAAGGGATGGGGTTCGACCCGCACATCGGCACGCAAGTGTTTGAAACCGTGTTGGCCCAAGCAAAAGCGAACAACTGGGAGCCTGCAGTCACCGCTTTTGCCTATGCCCCACTAGCCATGGAGGCGGTCAAAACGATTTCCTTCGAAATTCACGAGCAGCTCGGCGCACCTGATGCGGTGTTCGTGCCGGTCGGCGGCGGCGGCCTGTTCGCCGGGATCCATAAAGGCTTCGCCGAGCTGCAGACCGATGGCGCGCTCGACCGGATGCCGCGTATGGCAGCTTGCCAGTCGGCCGGCTGCGCCAATCTCGCGAACGCCTGGATGCAGGGGCTGGATAAGCCGCTACCGGGCGGCTCCACGTCGCTGATTTCGGGCATCCAGGTGCCCAGTCCGCCCGACGCCGATCTCGTTTTTGCCGCGCTCAAGGAAAGCCGCGGCAACGCCTACGCGCTGCAGGACGAAGACACCTGGCACTGGCAGGAACGGCTGGCCGCGGACGAAGGCATCTTCTGCGAACCGGCCGGCGCCATCGGCCTGGCCGGGGCGGCCCAAGCCGCGCGCGACGGCATGATCGGCCAAGAGGACAACGTCGTGATCGTCATCTCCGGCGCCGGCTTCAAGGATGTGCAGCGAATCCAGAAGATGACCGCGAGCGTCCAGGTGCCTTTTATCGAAGCGAACGGCATGTAGCCGACGAGGAAAACGAAGGCTGTCCGGAGGACCGGCTGCTTTTCCAACGAAAAAAGGAGGCCACTCGGCATGAAGGAAGTTCGACTGGGCATCGTCGGTCTCGGACGGTTCGCTCAATTGCATCTGCAATGTTACCGGCAAATTCCCGGCGCATGCGTCACGGCCGTCTGCGATATCCGCGAAGAGACGGCACGGCACATCGCCGCCGACTTCGGCTGCCAAGCTTATACGGATCCCGGTCTCATGCTGCAAAATGAAACGCTCGACGCGCTTGTCGTATTGACCCCGGAAACGCTCCATACCGAGACGGTAATGGCCGGGATCGCCGCCGGATGCGCCGTATTCGTCGAGAAGCCGCTTGCGACGGTGCCTGCAGAAGCGCGGCGCATGGTCGACGCGGCAGCCGAACGCGGCACGCTGCTGATAGTCGGACACGTCACCCGCTTCGACCCGCGCTACCTGCAGATGAAAACGGCGATCGCTAACGGCACGATCGGCCGCGTTCGCTCCATCTATGCGCGGCGCAGCGACGGTCGTCAATATTTTCACATTTATAAACGGACTCCCGCGATCTATACGCTTGGCATCCACGACATCGATCAGGTGCTCTGGTACATGGGCGAAATGCCGGTGGAGGTTTACGCCAAAGCGTCGTCTTCCGCCGAAGGCGAAGATCTCGTCTGGACGATGCTGACGTTTGCGGATGGAGCGACTGCCGTAATCGACAGCAACTGGATGACGCCAAACGGCTGGCCGGCTCACCAGGACCAGTTGACGCATGTCGTAGGCGACGGCGGCGTGATTTCGTTCGGCCATCCCGACGGGTCGCTGCGCGTGTGCACCGAAACCCGTGACGAAGTGCCTTACCTGTACGGATTGCGCGACATATACGGCAAGCTGGAAGGGCCGCTTTATTCCGAATTGGCGCACTTCATCGAATGCGTGCAGGAAGGCCGCCGGACGTCGCCGATCTTGCCTGCGGAAGACGCCCTGCGTGTTGTCCTCGTCACCGATGCGGTCTTGCGTTCGTGCGCGGAAGGGCTGCCGGTGCGGCTTGCGCCGGAGACGCCATGAAGCTGCGCGACCGCATCCATATGCTGGGCAGCGGTCTGCTCGGCATGAATGCAAGCCATGAGCTCGACTGCAACGTGTATTTGCTTGACGGCGGGGAAGCGCAAGCCATCGTCGACTGCGGCACCGGCTACGGCGTCCCGGCGCTGCTTGCAGAGCTGGAACGAACCGGCTTCTCCCCCGCCGGCGTGCGGACGGTGCTGCTGACGCACGCGCACCAGGACCATGCCGGCGGCGCTTCGCGCCTGCGCGCCGCAACCGGCGCCGCCGTCGTGGCCTCGCCGCTGACGGCCGCCATTGTAGAAGCCGGCGACGAAGAAGCGAACGGGCTGGCGGAGGCGCGGATCGCCGGTGTTTATCCGCCGGATTGCCGGCTCGACTCCTGCCCGGTGCTTCCGATCGAACCCGGCGAATGCTTGCGAATCGGCGATCTGTCGCTGGAAACGATCGCCACGCCGGGTCACAGCGCGGACATGCTGAGTTACTATTGCCCCGAGCTGAAGGCGCTCTTCTGCGGTGATACCGTGTTCGCAGGCGGTCATATCGCGGCGCTGCGGTCGCCGGATTTTTCGATGGCGGCGCTGGAGCGTTCCATCCGGCTGCTGGCGGAATACGACGTCGACGTCCTGCTGCCCGGCCATCTGCATCCGGTATTGCGCGGCGGCGGAATCGCATTAACGCAGGCGCTGGCCGCCTTCGGGCTGCCCGGCGGTCCGCCTAGCATCGTGTAGTATAAGGCTATTTCATGAAACGGAGGTGATGTCGTTATGGCATCGATGGATATTGCGGCATTCGAGCTCGGCACGCTGCCGCCAGGCTCCAAAACGAGTGTCACGCTGACATTCGGCGACGATAACGGCTTGCATACGACACTGCCCGTGCATGTAGTCCGCAGCGCTTCCCCGGGGCCTACCCTGCTCGTCATCGCGGCGGTGCACGGCGACGAGTACGAAGGCGTGCATACGGCGATCCGGCTGATCCGCGATTTGCACCCGGCGCATATTCGCGGCACGGTTGTCGTCGTCCCCGTCGTCAACATGCTTGCTTACGACGGCATCATGCGTTCGACGCCGGAAGACGGCTGCAACCTCGCCCGCGTTTTCCCCGGCGATCCGAACGGCACGATCACGCAGCGGCTTGCCTATCATCTTCGCGAGCGGTTCATCCGCCACGCCGATTTCCTGCTCGACCTGCACAGTGGCGGCACGAACTACGCCGTTCCCGAGCTCGTCGGCTACTACCATAACGACGGCTCGGAGGTCGGTCGGCGCAGCCGGACGGCGGCGGAAGCGTTCGGAATGGAGGTGCTATGGGCCCATCCGGAGGTCAATCCCGGTCGCACGTTGACATCGGCGACGGAGCTCGGCGTGCCGTGGATGTACACGGAAGGTTTCGGCGGGCGGCGCATCCGCGAAGAGGAAGAACTGCATTACCGCGAAGGGGTTTACCGGCTGATGCGGCATCTCGGCATTTTGCCGGAAGGAGATGCGGCGGGCGCCGTTCCGGACGATTTGCGCGAAGCGCTGTCCCGTCCTCCTCGGCCGGTGAAGTGGCGCATCGCCGGCGACGGGAATTTCGATTTTTCCGTCGAATCGGAGGTTGAAGGCTTCTTCATCCCGGAAGCGAAGCTGCTGGACACCGTGGCGGAAGGCGAACGGATCGGCGCCATCTACGATTGGGATGGCACCGAGAAGCAAGCGGTCATCGCGTGCGTCGACGGCGTCGTCATCATGCTGACGGGTACGCCGCGCGTCGGCAAAAACCATTTTCTCTACATGCTGACGCGAGCGGAGGCGTAACTCATGCAAACGAATTAACTGCAGGTTATAAATGGGTCTACTTGGCGGAAGCGACGGATTGCGGTGGGCATGAAGGGTATAAATGGGTCTACTTGGTAGATGAGGCGGTCGGAGGCGGGCTATGTAGAGCTCTGGCAGTTGAGGAATGCCGGGTCGCCAGGTTTAGCGGACAGGAGATTCGTTATTGTGCTTCTTTCAGCGTGTTTTGAACATTTAGCGGACACACGAGCCCTTATTCGAGTTCCAAAGTGAATAAATCGCCACTTTACGGATAAATAAGCTCATCTGTGTCCGCCAAACTCACGAAACCGCTACTTTTGTAACAAACAAGGTCATCTGTGTCCGAGAAAAAGTCTTGATGGTTGCCTCCCTGTCTATTTCATCCATTCATCCGATCGTGACAATTTGCACGAGTTGAACAAAATTCCTCAGAGGACGAGCAGAGACCTAAGTAGTAACGATAGCGTCAGCTTATTTTTCCCAGTCACTTTCTGATGTTAACCATTGCGGTTACGGTGCCGGTTTGCAGGTCTACTGTCAGCCAATCGATCGTGGCAGTCCCACCAGCACCCGGATTAAAGACCTGAAACATCACTTTCCCTGTAGTTGTCTCGCTCGAAAAGTTCACGAATGTTATACCGTCCAAGTACCCCAGCATCCCAAACTCCTGTTTGGTGTATGCTTTCGCCAGTTCCATCGCTTTTTTCTGGTCGAAGCCGCAGCCAAGCAGCAAACTCCTGCTCAACCACGGCCAATTAACCCACCTTAACAACATCCCAACCCTACTCCACTCTACGCTCCAAGCTCACGCCTCGCTGCCGGCTTCTCCGCCAGAAGCGGCAAGAGCAGCAGCGCGCCAATCACCAGCAACGCTCCGCTCATCACATAAACCGGGAATAACGTCAACCAGTCCTTCAAGAACCCGCCAGCCAACATCCCCAGCACCATCATCCCCATAAAAATCGGCGTGATCGCGCCGGAGACACGGCCGATGTAGGCCCCCTCGGTGTTTCGGAAAAGCAAGGTCTGGATGCCCACCTGGATACAGGGATAGAACAACCCGCTGATCACCTGCAACGTGAGCGAGAGCCAGATCCAGGACGAAGCCCCTACTGCGACGGTACACCCGGCACTCACCAGTAGACCGATCGCCAATAGATGCTGCGGCCTTACTTTTTTCGCGATGCCCATGATCAGACCGCCGCCTACTAACATCGCCGCCCCGTTCACCATGAGTACCCACTGTACAAAAGGTTTGTCCATCCCCAGCTTCTCCATTACGATGAAGATGAGCAGCGGCTGGATCAGTCCGGCCGCCAGACCGGCCGCAGCGAAGGTAGAGCTCAGTGTGCGAAGCGCCCGGTTGCCCGCAATGTACCGCATCCCCGCCTTCATTTCCTCCCAAAAGCTCACCTGCGCCGCACCTCCTCCTCCCCCAGCACCAGCCCAACCAGCCCCTGCAACATCACGCATCTCATCGCGAGGAAGCATAGTCAGCACCACAGCGGAACCAAAGAACAGTACGGCTGTCGCCACAAGCGATGCGTCAATCCCAAACCTCATATAGACGAATGCTCCGACAACTGGACCCAACACCGTAAAAAACGCAACCATCGACTGGGACATAGCCATCACCGCTTGCAATTGCTCCTCCGGCACATGGCGCTTATACAATTTCATCGCGGACGGCTGGGACAGCTGCGACAAGCTCGCGGAGACGAAGGAACCCACCAATAAAGGAATCCATCCTCCGTCGCGCAGCGCGATAAGTACCGCCATCACTGACAGCATGGATAGCACGTCGGTCCACACCATCGTCCGCTTCGGCCGCCAACGGTCGGCAAGCGTCCCTCCGATCAACGCGAACAGAAAGATCGGGGCGAACTCCGCCACGGAAATCAGCGATACCGAAACCGGATCGTCGTTCGTCCACTCGGTCACATAAAGCAGAATCGCAAAGTTGCGAATCCAGATGCCAAGCTGCAGCAAAACACGCGACAGCAGGATCGTCCGCACATAACGATTTTTCCACAACATCACTTTTCACCTCAATTTTTCATTTACTAATTTACTAGTTTACTAAACTACTGATTTATCATACTCGCATTCCCCAGATCCGTCAATCAGCCGAAGATAGCAACAGAATCGGAGTCCGCTACTCATATCCACGGCCCGTCCCTCATATCGTCTAGTAATCCTGTGTACAAGGGTGTGAAATAATGCCGGACATCGATTCCCCGTTTCAGTTTCTGTTGTTAGTGGGCATTTTTGTATTCTGGTCTCTCGCTTATGTGCTGATTATCTGGAAAGGCTTTCGCGATCGCACCTGCGGTATACCCTTCGCCGCCTTATGCGCCAACCTCATGTGGGAGTTCATCTATTTGTTCGTGTTCCCCCACGGCTGGCTGCGCGATCTCGGTACCGCAATCTGGCTCGCGCTCGACCTCGTCATCCTTTATTTGTTTCTGCGTTACACCAAGAACGGGCTATGGGCGTCGAACCGCTTCAAAGCGATCGTACTGTCCTTCTCCCTGCTGCTAGCCTTCCTTCTGCAGGTCGGGTTTTCGCTGGATTTCGACGATGCGGCGGGCATCTACACCGGCTTCGGCATCAACCTGATGATGTCGCTCCTGTTCGTTCGCATGGTGCTGACGCAAAGTACAACCGGACAGTCGGTCCTGATCGGCTACGCCAAAATGTTAGGCACGTTCTGCGCCTCGCTCGTCTACTATCGCTTGAACCCGGACGACTTTTTACTCAATGTGCTGTATGTCTCGATTCTGCTGCTTGATCTCATTTACATTTATTTGCTTAGCAAACGCTCGCACACAACCTAATCGGAACGCAAAAAAAACACCTCAACCCGCGGAAGCCCACTGCGTTCCACGAGCCGAGGTGATTTGGAGAAAATTAATTATGCCGCGGCATATCGTCGCCTTCGCGAGGATTGTTCTGAGCAGGATGCGCTTCGCGATTTTTGATGACTTGTGCCGCATAATTCGGATTTGTATTGTACTTGTTGCCTTCGTTGTTTTTTCTTCCTTTGGGCATGCCGGTTCACCTCCAACAGGTTTCGAACTCCTCCTTACGATCTCCCTGATCGGCTCTCCGTATGCGCTGCAAGCGACTGACACGATATTCTAGCTTCCTCTTTTGCATATAGGAATCGGCGGGCGGGAAAACCAAAGCTGGATAAACTGGCCGAGCCCGGGAGGAAGCGAAAGTGTCGAATGAGCGTCTGTCCATCTTTGCCTTAGGCGGGATAAGTGAAATTGGCAAAAACATGTATGTAATTCAATACGGCGACGACTTGGTCGTAATCGATTGCGGCTCCAAGTTTCCCGACGAGAACCTGCTCGGCATCGATCTAATTGTGCCTGATATCAGCTACTTGATCGAACACGCGGACAAAATTCGCGCGATGGTTGTGACGCACGGACACGAAGACCATATCGGCGGCATCCCTTATATTCTCAAGCAGCTGAACATGCCGCTCTACGCCACTCGCCTGACGGTCGGACTTATCGAAGCCAAGCTTACCGAACACGGTCTGCTGCGAAAGACAGAGCTGTATGAGATTGATTCCAAAACGCGCCTTACATTGGGACAGCTAAAGCTGCGCTTTTTCGCTACCAATCACAGCATTCCGGATTGCCTGGGCATCGTCATCGATACGCCGGAAGGGACCGTCGTGCACACCGGCGACTTCAAGTTCGACCTCACCCCGGTGAACGAGCAATATTCGGATATTCATAAAATGGCCGACATCGGACTCAACGGCGTCCTGGCGCTGCTGTCGGAGAGCACGAACGCCGAACGTCCCGGCTTTACGCCGTCCGAGCGGCTCGTAGGCGAGCATCTCGAGGAAGCGTTCCGCCGTGCGACGGGCAAGCTGTTCATCTCGACCTTCGCCTCGAACGTCCATCGGCTCCAGCAGGTGATCGACGCCGCCTTCAAGACGAACCGGAGGCTGGCGCTAGTCGGCCGAAGCATGGTAAACGTGGTAACGATCGCCTTGAATCTCGGCTACCTGCGCATGCCGGACGAGATGCTGATCGACCCGAGCGAGGTCGATCATTACGCTCCCGAGCAAGTGGCCATTCTATGCACCGGCAGCCAAGGAGAGCCGATGGCCGCATTGGCACGGATCTCGAGCAACAACCACCGGCAGATCGGAATATTGCCCGGCGATACGGTCATTATCGCGGCTACGCCGATCCCGGGCAATGAGCGCAATGTCGCCCGGATCGTGGACAATCTGTTCCAGCTGCGCGCGAAAGTCGTCTACGGCTCGGGCAGCATGACCGGCATGCACGTCTCCGGCCATGCGAGCCAGGAGGAGCTGAAGCTGATGCTGACGCTTATGCGGCCGAAATATTTCATCCCCATCCACGGAGAATATCGGATGCTGCATCAGCACTCCTGGCTCGCCCAATCGGTTGGAGTGGCGACGGAGAACATATTCGTCCTGAGCAATGGCGATGTCGTCGACATTCAGAACGGCATGGCCAGCCAAAGCCGCAAGGTTCCGACCGGAAACACGTTGGTCGACGGGCTTGGTATCGGCGACATAGGCAATATCGTGCTGCGGGACCGCAAGCTACTGTCGGAGGACGGTATCCTGATTGTGATCGTGACGCTCAGCAAAAACGACAACCAGCTGCTGTCCGGGCCGGATGTGATTTCCAGGGGATTCGTCTATGTACGCGAGTCTGAGAAGCTGATGGAGGAAGTGAACCGCCTCACCCTCAAGACCGTAAATCATTGGTTGGAGTCAAACACGAACCAGAGCGGACTATACAAGCAGACGCTGAAGGACGTATTGGGCAAATATCTCTACATGCAGACGAAACGAAGACCGATGATCGTACCGATCATGATTCAAGTTTAAAACAAAAACCGTCCGGCTCCCCAAAGGGCCAGGACGGTTTTTTTTGCATACCACCCGCTTATTTGCCTTGCTTCTTGGCAAGCAATGCCGCCAAACGATCCATCAACTCGCGCGCGCCTGCTTCCATGCCGGAATTCACGACGGCGTCGCGTACTTCTACGGAAGGGAACAGCGACACTTCCGTAAGCTTCGTCATGCCGCCAGGCGCATCCTCGAAGGTGATGGTGACGAGCCCGATGGAATCCGGGGCTCCTTCGTATTCAAACGTATGCACAAGAAGCTCAGAAGCTCTGCAAGTGTGATACACCCCATTGAAGCAATGTTCCCCGCCGCTCGGATCGCGCTGGATGTACCGGAAGACGCCGCCTTTCTTCACTTCCATCTGGTCGACGACTGTCGTCAAGTAAGCAGGGCCATACCAGTCGGGAACCGTCGTTGGATCGGTGTAGACGGAGTAGACGAGATCGCGAGGGGCGTCGAAGACGCGGCTCGTTAAGATTTCTTGAGTTCCCGGTTCGGCTGTAATAGTAGTGGACATGTTCATTCTCCTTTTTGTTCGTTTAGTTTTTGTTGTTTTACTTTTTGTAGTAGTGCGTCGAATCGGTCGTACTGTTCTTCCTTCACCTGGATGAACGATTTCGCCCAATGGTCCAGCTCGATGAAAGGCTCCTGCCGCAGCTGGAATATACGCCGATTGGCATCGGCTTGCACTTGTACGATGCCGGCATCCGCCAGCACACGCATGTGCTTTGACGATTGCGGCAGGCGCAGCCCGAGACGTCCGGCGATTTCCCCCAGCGTCAGCGCCCCTACGTTGCGAAGCAGTTCGATGATGTTAATCCGATTGGGCTCCGCAATGGCGAGTAACGTTGCAGCGTCCATGACAGCCTCCTTTCTAAGCCGACAGTGGTTGAATCCCGATTGCTTGAACTCAATATACCATATAAGGAATATTCCTTCAAGTGAAATTTCTTTATCAGGAAATTTCTTTATACAGAAACTTCTATCTTTCCTTGTCCTTCAGCTTCCGAATCGCGGCTACGAGCCAAATCAACAACGGAAACCCCAGAGCGTAAGGAATCGAATAGGCAAAATCGATCTTGGAAGCAAACTTCATGAAGTACGCGACATCAGGATAAACGACGATCGAGAGCACGATTAAGAGAATGCCGAACGGCAAGTTCAACGAACGGGTATCCTTCAGGCCGAACACTTCTGCGAACGACATAACCCCGGCATAGTAACTGATCGTCAGCTTGAAATAAATCGTAATGAACCAGATGCCGGCCATCACGACCTCCACCCGTTCCAAAAAGTTGCCAATGCTTATTTTTTTCGCCAAACTATAGCTCGGGTACATCTGGGTAGCGGTCAAGTCGACGCCTAACACCAGAATGGACAGTACCGAGATGATTGCGATTAACACCCCTCCAATGCAGGTCCCGATCCAGAACGCCTTGCGCGCTTTGGCCACACTTGAGACGAACGGCAGGAACATGAGCATCACGATTAATTCCATATACGGAGTGCTCCACAGAGGGATCGCCGCTTCGACTATCGGTGCTACTCCTTGACTGAACACCGGTCTCAAGAAGTTGAAATGGAACTCGGGCGGCAACAGCACAACCATGATCAGGAAGAACATCATCGCCCATGGGAAAAAAATTTCAGCCGTCCGCGTGAATGTCTCCAACCCGCTGCGCACCCCCATAATCACGACCAGCAAAAAGATGACATGGATGAAGTGAATCGGGGTGTTCGTCAGCACCTGGGTCGTCAAAAAATCGCCTTTTTCTTGCTGATATATTTGGGCCTAGAGAACAAACTCCATAGCGGAAAGCGGAAAATCGTATCCTTCTGATCTTCCACTACGAACGGAGCGACCGGTGACATGTAAGGCACTCCGAAGGAGCGCAGGCTGACCATATGCTGCACAATCGCCAGTAATCCTACTGTTACGCCGAACAAGCCGAATGTCGCAGCGAAAATCATGAGGATGAATCTCAATATTCGAATCGAAATCCCCATACTGAACGAGGGAATGACGAAATTGGAGATCGCCGTAATGGCCACAACGATGACCATCGCCGGCGAGACGAGCCCGGCATCTACCGCCGCCTGCCCGATTACAAGCGCCCCCACGATGGATACGGCTTGCCCGACAGTCTTGGGCAATCGAACGCCGGCTTCTCGCAAAATCTCGAACGTTATCTCCATGATGACCGCTTCGATGAACGCCGGGAACGGGATCCCCTCGCGTTGAGCCGCCAAGCTGAACAGGAGCGAGCTCGGCAGCAGCTCTTGGTGGAACGTCGTGATGGCGATATAGAGCGCCGGAGCCAGCAGCGAGATGAACAGACACACGTATCGCAGGATCCGGATCAAACTCGCGAATTCGGCCCGCTGGTAATAGTCTTCAGCGGACTGCATGAACTGGACGAACAGCGCGGGGACCAGGAGTACGAACGGTGTGCCGTCGACAACGATGGCAATCCGGCCTTCCAGCAGCCCGGCTGCGATTACATCGGGGCCGCTCGCTGTTGTACATGGTCGGGAACGGAGTGAACGTCTCGTCCTGGATCAGCTCCTCGATATTGCCGCTCTCCAGAATGCCGTCGATGTCGATGCGCGATAGCCGGAGGCGGACTTCCTCGACGATTTTATCGTTGGCTATACCATGGAGATAGAGATAGCCGACTCGCGTCTGCGTCACGACGCCGATGGTAGACGACTCGAGCCACAGGTCATGAGAACGAATGCGTTTGCGGAGCAAGGCGACGTTCATGTCCATCGACTCCGTAAATCCGTCTCTCGGCCCGCGCACGACCGATTGGGTGTTCGGCTCCTCAATGGAGCGACAGTTGTCCCCCGCGGTATCTGCAACCAGACCCATGTCCGCTCCATCGAGCAGCAGGACGGTGTCACCCGCCAGCATACATTTGAAGACATCGGAGAAATCGGCAATTCGCTTCTTGGCGATGACCGCAGGAATTTGGTTGGCAAGCCATTCCATCGGCTGTTTCCGGACCGCTTCCGCCGGTTGATCCAACAGCGTGTTCCAATCTTGCAACAGCGCTTCCTTCACCTTCTCTTGGACGGTGGAGGAATCGGCCATCCCGGAGAGATACATATAGCCTAGTCGAAGCGTAATATTCGGCCGCTCCAGGCGGAGCTCCGCCGCTACCAAATCCGTGCTGTTCCCGAACGACGTCCAGATTGTGTTCAAGTTGGACTCGAGCCGATGGGACAGCCGCTCATGCGGGGGTGTCACAGGCTTATGGTTGTCTGGACCGTCGGTCCGCTTTCGTTTGCGATTGAACAGGTTTTGGAGGATTCCCATTTTTGTCACCTTCACACCAATTCGTTCCAACTAGCATGCCCTCGATCTGAGAGATTATGAGCTTCTAGGGCCGAGTTGGAGGAGGAGCGTTCAGAATCCGCACCCCCGGATCCGGTCCGGCTGTTCAAGCCGATACCGCAAGCATCGTGATGCTTAGTATAAGCCCGGCCCAACCAAAATGGGGTTGTTTTCATGATTTCATGTTCATCCCTTCCTGCTTTTGAGTTGGTTTGGGTCCCAGGAACAGTGTAGACGGACGATGTAGACATGGTTTAGCGAGGTTGTCGCCGATTTGTAAATAAGAAAAACCATCAGGGAAGATC